>NZ_JAHRXJ010000002.1 GCF_019104765.1 Synechococcus sp. HK05
GCAGGCTGACCGTATGGATGCTGCCGTGGCGCAAGTATGCAGGTCTCGGCTACAGCTTCCGGGAACCTGAATTTTCAGCAAGCGCATGCCGTCAGCGCTTGATCGCCACCCGGCGGCAGGTGATTCAGGATGTCACACGGCGCCAGGGCTTCGCGAGCCGGTGGCCGCTGCGCGGACACCGGCCCTGGCGCTCGCGTGATCTCTGATGTCCTTGCCGCCGCCGGGAAGTGTGGCGTTGGTTCATCACGCATAGCGTCCTCCCGCGGCTGCGGTGGCCCGGCGCTTTTGGGCCTGCTGTAAGCGCCTAGAAGCGGCAGTGGTGGCTGCGTCCTGGGCACTTGATGAATGCTCAGCTCTTAGAAGAGTTGCCGCACTGCTGATGCCCCAGGCACCCAGATCTAGAGCCGTAAAGATTCAAGAAGAGGGCCACGAAAGACCCGTCCCACCTGGCGCATAGTACGCCCGTACTGATACAATAAAGAGGTGATCAAGGGATCGCCTCCGCTGTCGCCGGAGCCCTTGAAAGGAATCTTCTGTGCTCTTTTATGTCCATGCTTTCACTCACCCAGGCCGCCGCATTGGCGCCGCCTGCTGCTTCTTTATTCGGCTCGCTGTTTCTCCCTGGCAGTGGCCAGCTGGTGATCGTGGCCGGTGGTGGCCGTGAACTCGCCTGGCCCTCTGAGCTGATCGCCACCCACTTGCTCAGCGCTTCCCGTGGCCGCTTGGTGCAATCGCTCTTCCATGGCGGTGCCCGCGGCGCTGATCAGGCGATCGCCTTGGCTGCCGATCAGCTCGGCTGGCCGCAGATCGCCTGCCCCGCTGCCTGGCAGCAGCACGGCCGCGCCGCTGGCCCGATCCGCAATCGCCAGATGCTCGAACGCTCGCTCGATCTGGCCTCCGCTCTACCCCTGGGCGCTGGCCTCTTGGTGATCGCCTTCCCGGGTTCCCGCGGCACCGCCTCCCTGGTGGATCAGGCCCGCCGCCTCAGCCGACGCTCAGCCATCCCGATCGAGGTGATCGATATCGCGGCTGCGGCATAGGCCACCTGCGCGATTCCCTCTCTTCTGCCTCTCCTCACTCCCAAACACCCATGTCAGTTGCCATTGCTGTCACCACACCTCCAGCCGATACGCCGCAGCTGCCCACCCTCTGGGAACTCGGCACTGATCTCCAGGCCGAAACCCACTGGATTGCTCGCCTCTCCGAGCGCCTCGATACCGAGGACGACGACGAACGCGCCCTCGCCATCGCCGATCTTGAGGAATCCCTGGCCCTGGAGGACAACAAACGCGAGGCCTTCATCCGCAAGGCCGATGCCACCTGCTGGGTGATCGAGCGCCTCCGCGCAGAAGCCAGCTACCACCTGGCCCAATCCAAGCGCTTCTCAGCCCTGGCCAAACGAGAAGACAACCGCGCCGACGCCCTCGAATCCACTCTCATCCACCTGCTCTCCCGCCTCGATCCCTCCGCCACTTCCCACCACCTCACCGATCACCACCTCTCCTCACGCACCACAGAAGCGATCGAGATCGATGACGCAGGTCTCCTCCCCCCAGATCTGCTGACCACCCAAACCACCACCACCCCCAACAAAACCTCCATCAAGGCCCGTATCCGCGCCCTCATCTCCACAGCCACCGCTGGCCTCCCCAAAGCAGAAGCCGCTCACCTCTCCTTCTCCCTTTCATCCACCGCCATCCCCGGCGCACGCCTCATCAAACGCCGCCACTGGTCCATCACCTGAGGGGGCCAGGGGCCCCTTTGCGATGGGGTTTTGCAGTTGCGGGCCCCACTTGCTTCTCACTCCACACACACCCACTTGTTCCCATGGCCATCACATCCACAGCCACCACCCACGCCACCCCTGTGGTGCGCCGGAGCCCTGCGAGCCGGCCGCCTTCCACGCTTCAGCTGCTTCGTGAATCCCTCAGCCAAAAGCCAGACGGTGCTCAACCATCGCAATCACCGCTGACACCTAATGACGACGGCGCCCTGGGCTCCTTGGCGGGATTCACGACCCGACAGATCGCGGCTCTCTCTGCTCCCCTCGATCGCGCCAACGTGCGCCAGCGGGAGCAGGGCCGCAGTCGCGTGAGCTACCTCGAGGGTTGGCAGGTGATTGCAGAAGCCAACCGCATCTTTGGCTTTGACGGCTGGGAGCGCTCCACCCTGATCAGCCGCTGCGTGGCGGAACACGAAAGGCCGATTGGCCGTGATCGCAAAAGCGGCTGGGGCGTGACCTACATCGCCCGCGTGCGCATCACCATCACCGCCGGCAACCGCACCCTCATCCGTGAGGGCTCCGGAGCTGGCCATGGCATCGACACCGACCTGGGCCTGGCCCATGAATCAGCGCTCAAGGAAGCCGAAACCGATGCCACCAAGCGGGCCCTGATGACCTTTGGCAATCCCTTTGGCCTGGCGCTCTACGACAAGCAGCAACGGCAGGTGAGCAGTGCAGCTCCCGCCACACCGGCGCCCGTACCCACTGGAACCAAAGATCCCAATACGGAGGTGGCTGGTGCTCCCCTCCAACCTGCTGTGATCACCCGGCTACAGGAGCAGATCAAAGCCCTGCTCCCTGCTCAACTCGAGGCGTTCTCCAAGGGCTTCCGCACTGCCTTCCACGTGCCCGATGCCCAACCCTCCCTGGCGGGATTGATCACCACCAGCCGACACCAGCGTTGGATTGAGGGCTTCCTGGCGGAGGCGGCTTCCGCCTGATCCATGGAATCTGCCTACTGTTGGCTTGGCGACTGGGTTTTTGCCATGCCGACACCAAGCCATCTGGATTGGGCCGATTGCCCGGCTGTGGAACAGGATCCGCAGCGCGTCAGCGGCGCCTGGGTGTTCCGCGGCACCCGGATCCCCGTGGCGGCACTCTTCCAGAACCTGGAGGACGGCGTTTCCCTGGTGGAGTTCGTTGAACTCTTCCCCGGGGTGAGCGCAGCACAGGCCCGCCAAGTGCTCGAGCACGCCGCCAGAAGTACGGCTGTGGCCCTGGCGTAGTGCGCATCCTGTTTGATCAGGGCACACCAGCGCCTCTGCGGCGATGGCTGAGTGCCCATCAGGTGAGCACCGCCTACGAGCAGGGCTGGTCCACCGTGACCAATGGCGATCTGATTCGCCTGGCCGAGCAACAGGGCTACGACCTGCTGATCACCACCGACACCAACCTGCGTTATCAGCAGAACCTGGAGGACCGCACCATCGCAATCCTGGTGCTCTCCACCACCAGCTGGCCGCGGATCAAAGCCGCAGCCGATCAGGTGGTGGATGTGGTGGCTGATCTTGCGTCTGGGGATTACTGCGAGCTCCGGATTCCCTGACCCCCCCAACGGGAGCAGCAGAAAAGGCCGGCTCCTGCCGGCCTGGCCCTCAGCGCGCCTGGTGAGCTGCCACCTCCAGCTCCTGATCGGCCTCAATCGCCCGATCAATCGCCTCCACCCGGGCGAGGAACCCAGCCATCGCTGGAAGCAACTCCTCCTCGAGCAGGGTGATCTCCTCCTCCCCATAGGGGTGATCGATCCAGGGCCTGGGGATCAACAACCCCCGGGCGGTGTGGGTAGCGAGTAGCCACTCCACGGCCCGGTAGCAGGACTCCACCAGGGCAACTGGATCCTCGGGGCCATACCCCAGAACATGCGTAGCCATGACGACCTGACGCCCTACGGCGCAGCGACGGGACGCCTTCAGGACCGCCCCGCCAGTCAAGGGGCGAGTCGATCCGCTGATGCGCGGTGAGCACCGGCACCGCCGGGGCGATCGCGCCACACCAACCAGTCAGCTCGCCTCGCGCAGCCCTTGACCAGGGGCGATCCTGGAGGTGCCCGGCGCGGCGCTTCTTGCGGTGCTCCGACAGCCGGTGGGGTGCATCTGGCGGACTGCTCACCCCCTTAGTGATCCCCCCACACCCGCCGGCCTGGATCCCCTCCCCTGACGGTCTGCACCAGCGCTCGGCTCACCACACAGCCGCGGCGGCGCGTGCCATGGAAGCGGCGTGGATCCCTCCCAGCGTGCCCACCGCGTCAGAGGCGGCAAGGATCAGGCCGGGCCGCTAACGCGGTCCTTGCCGCCTCTGCCCCAGCGGGCCTCGGTCGGGGTGTTCCACGCCTTTTCCTTCCATGGCACGCCCCACCGCTCCCTGCTGCGAGATCCGCTTCCTGGTGCTGCATACCTATCCCGATGGCATCAAGGCCTATGGCCATGAGCGGATCACCACGCCCATCGGTCGCCGCGGCAAGCCGGTCAAAAGGCTCCGCCTGATCCCTGCAGAAGATGCCTATGCGATGGCCCGTCATTTCCAGGGCACCAAAGGCACCACCGTCTCGGTGATCTGAGCCGTCTCGGGAGGCTCCGCCTCCCGCCTTCACCTTGCTCGATTTCCTTGTGAGCTGGTGCTGGATGGTTCTGAGTTGTGATTAGAAGCCCTTGTTATCCATGAGTCAGCCACCTTGGGGGGAATAGATACAATGAGTTTCTGCTGGATATTGCGGAAGTGGCGTAGTGAAACAGGACTTCGACTCATTTGGATCATGCGACATCAACGTATTCGCGGTGTGCATTGGTTCATGCACCTTGCGCCTGAACCCAACCGGCCTAGCAGGTCTCGTGGAATGATTTCGGTTTGATCAATGGCTGGAACGACTTCGTACCCATCCATCGATAGATGAGGATCAAAATCTCTATTGGGAAGTCGTCGTAGATCACCGGGCCGTTGACGCCATCAGACGAGTGCGCGCTCAAATGCCTTCTCGGTTGCTCCGGGGGCATCCGAGAAGGCCAGCCCCCACGAAAGGAAAACAACCTTTGTATCAATGAATGCCAAATTCCCTAGGGATACCCGTCGGGCGCATAGGCGTATCCCCTGAGCGGCTGTCCTGCCCAGCTATTCCAGCCTAATCATTCACGATAGGTTTAAGCACTCTCTAGCTAGTGGATTTTCCTTTAACCGATTCCTTCTCGTTACCCTCCGGCTCTGTGTCGGCGGCTAACCAGAAGGCGGATGCGGTCAACCAGCTTGGGCAGCCTGCACGGGCTCGGAATCGGAGACCCTCACGCCGCCTGATCTGCTGTCCTGCCCACCCGGAGCAAAGGCTGATTGGAAATGGTCGCAAATACTACATTCACCTCCTTACGCCTGAGGAGCTCAAGTCGCGAGGGATGGGCGACAAGCGAGCTCGGCTGGTCATGCAGGCCTATCCAGTATTGGTTTTATCGAACGAATGGCTCGAAGAGCTCTTTTGTCAGAGCTGCGGACAAAAGACCTGGTGTCATGTCACCCGCTTGGCTAGCGGAGACCTTCAAGTCAGCTGGGCTAAACGCGAACTGTGGCAGCAGGTCGCTCACGTTGATCCGCTTCAGGCCAACCCTACTGTCAGTGAGTTCACGCGGCGTCAGGCTCGTCGGTTGACTCACAAACGTCATGACGGCCGGCGCTACTGGGATCCGCGCTAGGGAGTAGTGCGCCCTGTGGCGTGGTTCTGAACCGCTCTTTAACCGAGGATGATCGCGCTGTAAACGCTCGAGTCACAGCGATGACGACTGATGTCGAAGTCATTTCCACTTCGGAGTGGCACCGGACGATGTCGCCTTTCTTGTAGTTACGAATTCATCCCAACCTACCGGGCGGTGAAGACAAGTGCTCAGCCGCGACGAGCGCTTGCTGGTGCGTAAACAAGTTTGCATTTGCGCAGGCCGCTTTTTATGCGGTAGCCGCATTCACGGAATATGCAAATACACGATCTGCATCCCAGTTGTAAAATTGCTACTAATCTGCCAGATTTGAATAGTCGGTTTCAAATTCTTCCATCCTCGTGCAGACAGAGTTTGTTTCGGACCTGGTAATTATTGATTACCTTGAGCTTCTCAATAGCACCGTGGCGACATCGGAGGCCTTGGGAATATCTCAAAGCAGTTGCTCTCGTCGATACAGAGCTTTCAGTGATCAGTGTGGATTTAATTTTGACCGAATTGGTGATCGCTACCAACCCACTAGCAATCTAGACATTCTATCCAATCTCAGGCAAGCCTCGCAGCGCATGCGAGTGCGTCAGGCTCAGATGCGCTTTTCGAGGGGATGGCAGATGGGTGAAATGAATCTTCCGGGATTGACGAGATTTGGAGTCGATCTCGATGTTCGATGGATGAATTCATGGCGGATGCTTTCATTGCTTGAGCAGCGGTTGTTGGACGTCGCTGTTATGGGAATCCTTGAGTTCCAGGGGATGATGACGCAATCGCTGACTCGACTAAGGCTCGGCAAGCACTCTATTGGTCAGTCCATGATGTGTATTCCTCTCTGTATTTATGAGCTTCAGCTGCTAGCGCATACTGAACATCCATTGCTGGATCATAATGATAATATCAATCCAGATCAGCTTGCGACTTACCCATCCCCAGCCATCAGCATCGGCTCAGCCCCGATGCTGATGCAAGCCTTGCATGCGCATGGCCTGGCTAACCAACAGTCAGGTTTGACGCAATACCATGAAAGTAAGTGGGAAGGATTCGCTGCCAATGGGATTGGCTTGAGCTATGCAGCTCCCTTTCTCCTGCCCGAGCTGATGAAGCGCTATCAGCTCTGTCCAGTGCGCTACCCGCTTGGTATCAAAGATTGCCTTGCCTTAGTCGGACACGTGGATGTCTTGTCTGACCCTAAATTTGGGGCAACATTCCGCGGTCTCTTAGCAGAGATTCAGAGGGTTTTGGGCACGACGGTATCTGGGCTGCGCTGGCTTGGGTGAAGCGCTGTTGGACGAGTTTTCTTTATGTATTCCGATATTCACGAGTCAAATACTTTCTGTCATTCCGCTTCGCATCATTTAGAATCCGCATACTCCCATTTATGAATCAGGTGCTAACGCCTTGGTCCCGCAGGCAGTTAAAGACCGGCCCTCTAATGCTGGCGTCAGTTACTTCGCTTGTTGTGCTCGGCGATCTGATGACGTCAGTTCAATATGCAGCTGCATCGGGTAATCCAACAGGATCAGGGCCATTCTTGGGCCATACACTCGCAACCCAGGATGCCTATATCATTGGACCAGGAGATCAGCTCGAAATTGTTCTGTTAGATCCTTCCGCCAAAGATCTTGGTGGACGGTTTGAAATCCTTAATGACGGTAGTGCAAGCCTCGCTCTCGTTGGGAGTGTCGTCCTAGAAGGCCTTACGATTAATCAGGCAAAATTATGGCTTCAGGACTTGTATGGGCAGTATCTTCTGCGCCCCTCCCTCAATCTGCAAGTGACACGCCCAAGACCGATACAGGTTTCCATCGCTGGTGAGGTGGAATCTCCAGGTCTCTATTCACTCACTAACAGTGAGATCTCCCAAACAGAAGGTGGCCCATCAACGACGATTAGCGGATTGCCAACAGTGGTTACAGCGATCCAGAAGGCCGGTGGTTTAACGCTCAATGCGGATTTACGCAATGTCATTCTTCAGCGTCGGTTGCCTGGGGCGACAACGCAGATACGAGAAGCTCCGTTGAATCTCGCACTGCTTCTCCAGCAAGGCGATAAAACTCAGAATCCATTCCTTTTTGATGGGGACACAATCATGATTGCACGGGCTGAGATTTCTGACCGTGAAGTGATGGAGCTGGCTGCGACAAACTTCTCGCCCCAGAGTATTCAGGTCAATATTGTAGGGGAAGTTGTTAATCCTGGTCGCATCGAAGTTCAAGCTAATACACCATTGGTTGAGGCGGTTTTGGCGGCTGGTGGTCCTAAGAACTGGCGGGCCAAACGCAGCAACGTTGAGCTCGTAAGGATCAATCGCAACGGATCGGCAACACGTGAAATGTTCTCCATTGATTATTCGCAAGGTGTTAGCTCTGCTCGCAACCCCCCTCTGCGCAATGGCGACACAGTTATTGTCAACCGAAGCAACTATGCAGTGTTGACAGACGCCGTAACGGCTATTGCGACCCCAGTCACAGGTCTTGTCAATGTGTGGGCCCTGATTCAGCTCATCAACGACTCGTCACGCAAAAACTAGTTCTAGGCATCATGATGATTCGCCGATCTGTCCACCCTTGGCTTCTTTTCTCCCTCGCGAATGCAATTCTTTGGCTTAGCCCTTTTCTGCTCAACAGAATCCAGACTATCAGTTTCAGCTCGCAGCTCAACAGGTTCACTGGGGTTGCGCGGCCGATCGATGGTGAGCTCGCGCACTTGATGCTGCTGGATCCCTTGCGTGAGCCGACCGTTAACTCGAGACCCATACCTGAGCTCAGCGCTTTGCCTGTCTCATCTGTGACTCCGCCAAGTAACAGGACCCTTTCATTGCGCCTCTCGTCTGATCGCACTCCTGACACTGAAGCATTACCTGCTCGTTCAGAGACAGGCTTGATGCAACGGTTGCAAATGGCAGATGGCCTTGGAGGTGAAATTACCTTGTCCAGCCTCCAGGAGCCATTGGTTCCTGTTGCCGTGAGAGCAGAGCGATTGATGCAGCGCCGCTCGGGAGATCCTATGGCAGCTTTGCCCAAGCATTGGCGCGATGCCATGCGCCTTGAAGTGGGGGAAGCCGAGGTGAGTGAAGTGGCCACCATTCGTTTGCCAGCACCAGGTGTGAGTGCACGCCAAGAAATCCCCCTTGTTGTTGATGACCAAGGCCGTGGTTCTTCGCTGGTGACTCCCGCAAGCCCTGAGGTCAAATCCGTGGTCGAACGCTGGGCCTCGGATCAGTCACCTGCTTCTCCAGGAACAGTCAAAGTCATGGTGGTTGCAGCAGAGCCGTTAAGGCAACCGGTCGTTCTGCCTGACCAGGCAGCTGTGCCCTCTCCTTAATACCTCATAACAATATCCCCATTTGGGGACATTGCATTCACCACTAAAATACTAGAGTAAACCAGATTANTNTTNGNNCNNCNNNNCCCCCCCCCCCCTTCTCTGGGGAGTGCGGCGATGAAGCCGGGTTACTTCGAGGCCCTTGATCTCTTTGATNTTTGGAGCCTTTNCGGTAATTTGAAGTCTGTTGNAAGTCTGCGCCGTGTTTCAGCGGCTAAGGTTAGNNGTCGTGTCGCTGAATTCATTGGGCAATNCAATATATCTAAGACATCTTNTCCGGGTATCGACGACTTAACAACTGCATTCGAGTCGGAGTGCCTTACTTATTTGAGAAGGTCATATCAGTATTGGCGTCTTAATGCTGATCAGATCAAGGTGTATCCAACGTTTGCAGCCGCATCGCTTTTTCGCGGTTTCGAAGGGTCGGTTGATTTGATGCGGGATTGGTTTCACCGTCCTGAGCAACTGCGTCAGCATCTGATGATGCGGCGTGTTGATCTTATTGTCAGTTCCTGTTTGGATGTCGCTGGGAATCTGCTTGCTGAAGCTCAATCGACGTCACAGTCTTGGTTGGTTGCAGTGCCCCTCTTCCGTGAACCCATTCAGCTACTCTTTAACCCTAACCATCCGCTATCGGATGCCTCGGTGTTGACCCCAAGTGATTTGAGTCCATTTCCAAGTCCAGCCTACCCATCAGGTGTCGCGCCATTGGCTGCAGATGCACTCAGGCCACTTGGACTGTGGAACTCCGCCTGTCGGCATCAAACTTTTATGTTGTCAGAGTGGTACGGAGCGATGGCTTACCCAACAGGTCTCTCGTACAGCACAGCGTTGCTTGAGCCCATGATCCCTGAGCTCACGGAACTTGTTTGCCGTCCTCTGCCTCAGCCTGTCGAGCAAGAAACATGGATCATTCTGCGCAGCGATATCAGTACAAACCCCTCCGTTCAGAAGCTGATAGAGCAACTAAGGTGTCACGTCCTTAGGGTTCTTGCGTCTTGCTCGAGCCCTTGGTCCAGTCTTGATCAGGGTTGATTCAGAATTCTTTCGAGCTTGAGCAAATGTTGTGTCAATGGTCGAGACGTAGGGTGCATCCGTCGTACTTGCTCCAGGCTTGTGAGCAGATCGATCTGCTCTAGCCTCGCCAAGGTTCCGATTGCAACCAACGCCGAGCGTTCTACCCCCGCCCAGCAGTGAAGGTAAAGAGCTGGAGCTTTCTCCATCAGTGTGATGGCTTGATCCATCGCCCGCCGCAGGGCTTGATCATCGAGTGCATCAGGGTTTCGATGGTCAGTCAGCGGAATCCTGGCGCTCAGCCAGTGATCAGGTGGGCACCAGCTGCCTTCGTCGGGAAAGCTGGTGCATAGCACAGATCGAATTCCTGCCTGTTCTAATTCATTCCAATGATCACGAGTCCGTGGTTGCGGACCGATGGCTAGCACCCGAGTGCGTAGCCAGCTCATTCTCAGCGGCTTATCCTCCAAATCTCGGTGAGCATCATCTAGCACTTGGGTGCATCCAAAATGGTGTGATAACTCTGCATCGAGGCATCGAATTTGCTTGATGCGCTACCTGGATGCAGATTTGCTGCAGTTGCAAGGCGGTATGCAGTTTCACCATTTGCTGCTCAGGGGCGGGGCTCCTTGAATCATGTTTAATGCGTGATCGACGACTGCTTGAGCTCCGCTCGCGTCTCTTCACAACATTGCAGGAATTGTGTGTCTGTTCATGCATGGGCTGTGCACCATCTATTTCGACCTACCGCTTGCTTGAGCTCCTCTCACGTTAGTAGTCCGACCCCATCATTATCCCAGCCAATCCATGGCCGTTGCGAGTTGGATCTCAGAAGTCTGCAGTCTTGATCTTCGTAAATCTATCGCTCTTTTCCTGGTTGATGCGGGTTTCACGATCGATGAGGATGGCACGACGGAGCGTCAAGTTTCTGCTTTCTGCTGGGCACAATCCAGTTTCTCCAGACCAGTCCACGTGAAGCTTGTGGCGGCTTGGAGCGATGTTCCGAAGCGTTATGTGTGGATCGAAGTGAGCAGTGACGAGTCGATGCTTCTCCCTGGGACGCTGTGTGACCAGTGCGGTCAGCATCTGATGCAGTCTATGCCACCTATTTGATGTGACATTGATGAACGGACGTGTGTGATTGTTTCGCATCTGATGAACTGTGATCGCGATTTCTTCCTCAAACGACTGACGTTGTCTGACGACGTGTTGCGCTGAGCGTATTTCATGCATCCATTGCTTGACTCAGCCAACCATCGCGTCGTGATGGTGGTCGGTGGTGCTGGCTACCTCGGAAGCCATGTGGCCAGGGCGCTCAGCAGCGCCGGCTTTGGCGTGGTGTTGCTCGACAACCTCTCCACAGGTCATGTGGATCTCGCCCTCAGCCTCAACTTGCCCTTGGTCGAAGCCAGTCTGGGGGACGCCGCTGTTGTGGAGGCTCTCCTCAGTGGTGATCATCCAGCGACACAGAATCGACCGATCGCTGCTGTGGTGCATTGTGCGGCTAGCGATCTCGGTGGATGCCCCGATGAGCTGGCCTCCCTCGCCTGCCAGGCCAACCTTGAGAACACCATGGTCTTGCTGGATGCCTGCGCTCGCGCTGGGCAGAGGTCAGGGCAAGCGGCAGTCCCGATCGTGCTCTCCAGTAGCGCCAGTGTGTATGGACCTTCAGATGAAGAAAACGAGCATCGCAGAGAAGGTCATGCTGTCCATCCGCTCAGTGCGAGTGGCTATTGCCACTGGATCAACGAACAGCTTCTAGCCGATCTAGGTCGCGATATGGCTGTGCCTCATGTGATTTTGCGCTGCTTCAGCGTGGCAGGTGCTGATCCGCAGGGAGGTCTCGGTGAGGATCATTTGCCTGAGACTCATCTAATTCCCTCCATTCTCGAAGCCATGTCGGGCCGCAGGATGTGTCTTGAGCTCTATGGAGTGGATTACCCCACACCCGATGGCAGCCCAATCCGCGATTTCATCCATGTCTGTGATGTTGCTGAAGCTCATGTCCTTGCGGTCCGGCGAGTGCTGAATGTCGGCGGCAGTCACATCTACAACATCGGCACAGGCACGGGGCACTCGGTGTTGCAGGTTGTCGAAGCTGCCAAGGCGCTCACGGGGCATGGCTTGCTCATACACTTGTCACCACGTAGGCGCGGTGACATCGCGCATCTTGTGGCTGATCCACGCCGCGCTAGGCAGGAGCTGGGTTGGCGCTTGCGTTACTCCAATCTCCAGACTATTCTTCAGCACGCCTGGCTTTGGCATCGGTTTCGTTTTGCCAACGACCTCGATCGCTTTGTTTTGCGTCGATGAAGGATGCCAGCGATCCACAACTGCTGCTCGAGTTGCAGCTGTGGCGTGAGCGCCATCAGATTCTCTATCAGATGTTTCTGGATCTCACTGACAATGTTGAGGAATTAAAGGCTCGCCTTGAGGTTTTGAGCCGCTCTTCTGATGGTGGCCATCACACCCGCCAGCAGGATTACCCATGATGACCGACTTCTCAAGTCTCAACTGTTCAGGCCGCGTTGCTCTGATTACAGGGATTACTGGGCAGGATGGATCGTATTTGGCAGAGCTGCTTCTGGCGAAGGGCTATCAGGTGCATGGAATCAAGCGTCGCGCCAGCAGCTTTAACACCACTCGTATTGATCACCTCTACCAAGACCCCCACGACGCATCGCCCCAGCTGGTGTTGCATTACGGCGATCTAACCGATAGTACGAACCTCATCCGAATCATCGGGCAGGTGCAGCCTGATGAGATCTATAACCTCGGGGCTCAGAGCCACGTGGCGGTCAGTTTTGAAGCCCCGGAATACACCGCTAATAGTGATGCCCTCGGCACGTTGCGGATCCTTGAAGCCGTGCGGCTGTTGGGTCTCACGGAGCGAACCCGCATCTACCAGGCCAGCACCAGTGAGCTCTATGGATTAGTGCAGGAGATCCCGCAACGTGAATCCACTCCTTTCTATCCCCGTAGCCCCTATGCGGTGGCCAAACTCTACGGCTATTGGATCACGGTGAACTACCGAGAGGCCTATGGCATGTATGCCTGCAACGGCATCCTGTTCAATCACGAGAGCCCGCGGCGTGGCGAAACCTTCGTGACACGCAAGATCACGCGCGGCCTGTCTCGGATCGACGCCGGCCTGGATGACTGCCTGTATATGGGCAATCTCGATTCCCTGCGGGACTGGGGCCATGCCCGTGACTACGTAGAGATGCAGTGGCGCATGCTGCAGCAGGATCAACCCGAAGATTTCGTGATCGCCACGGGCCGGCAGGAATCGGTGCGCCGCTTTATTGAACTCACTGCAACGCAGCTGGGTTGGGGCGGCATGCTCTGGGAGGGCAGCGGCGTAGACACCATTGGGCGTCGCGCTGATACCTGTGCTGTGGTGGTCCAGGTGGATCCGCGTTATTTCAGGCCAACTGAGGTGGAGACCCTGTTAGGCGATCCCAGCCGAGCCCGCGAACGGCTGGGTTGGACTCCCACCACCACGCTGGAGCAACTTGTGGCTGAGATGGTGGAGACCGATCAGGAGGAGGCCGCGAAGGAGGCCTTGCTGCGTCGACAGGGTTTTGTGGTGGTGGGTTCGATGGAAAATCCACCCAGCTCCGACGCGGCGTTGGCTGCTAGTGCGGCAGCCTCACGATGACCGCAGATTCAAGAGCATTGCTGCGGCCCAGTGACACCGTCTTCGTGGCGGGGTCTCGCGGTATGGCTGGCCAGGCCATCAGCCGCGCCCTGAGCCGCCGCGGCTATGACCGCCAACTGCTGGTTGGGCGCGATCAACTCGATCTCCTCGATGGAGGCGCCGTTGAGCGCTGGTTTGCCCAACAGCGACCGGATGTGGTGGTGTTGGCGGCGGCTAGGGTCGGTGGCATTCACGCCAATCGCAGCTACCCGGCCGACTTCCTGCTGGAGAATCTGAAGATTGAGCAAAACGTGATCGAAGCAGCCTGGCGCTATGGCGTTCGTAGGTTGTTGTTTCTTGGTAGTAGCTGCATTTACCCCAAATACGCCGAGCAACCGATCCGCGAGGAAGCACTGCTCAGTGGTCCGTTGGAGCCCACCAATGCCTGGTATGCGATCGCCAAGATCGCAGGCATCAAACTGTGTGACGCCCTGAGGCTGCAATACGGCTTTGATGCCATCAGCCTGATGCCCACCAACCTCTATGGCCCAGGCGACAACTATCACGCCACCCATAGCCATGTGCTCCCTGCTTTGATCCGCCGCTTCCACGAGGCTGCTGTTGCTGCGGATCCAGTGGTGCGTTGCTGGGGTAGCGGGCGGCCGTTGCGTGAATTCCTCCATGCTGATGATCTCGGTGAAGCCTGTGTCTTCGCCTTGGAGCATTGGGATCCCACTGCGCCTGATGCGCCCAAGGACGACGACGGCCAGCCGCTTGGACTGCTGAACGTGGGATCAGGGGAAGAAACCAGCATTGCTGAGCTGGCAGGCCTGGTGGCGCAAGCCACGGGTTACAGGGGTGAGATCCAATGGGACCCAAGCCAACCTGACGGCACGCCTCGCAAATTGCTCGATTGTTCGCGGCTGGCCCAGTTGGGTTGGTGTGCCCGGATCCCCCTGCGTACGGGAATCGAGGCCACCGTGCAGCTGTTTCGTCAGCAGTTGCAGGCGCAACAGGTTCGCCTCTAGGAGTGGCTTGATGATTTTGGTTACAGGTGGGGCTGGTTACATCGGCTCCCACACCGTACGTGCTTTGCAGGAGCAAGGTTTCGATGTGGTGGTGCTCGATAACTTGGTGTACGGCCACCACGACATCATCACCACACTGAATGTTCCCTTTGTGGAAGGGGATGTAGGTGATCGGAACCTCCTGAAATCAATTTTACGAGGTGAGCATCCGGCCACAGCTGGATCACCAGTGCAGGCTGTGTTGCACTTCGCTGCCTTTGCCTATGTGGGCGAAAGCGTTGCCAATCCCCTGCGCTACTACAGCAACAATGTGGTTCAGTCGCTTCATCTGCTTGAGGCGATGGTGGCTGAAGGTCGCCGGCGCGCGAAGCCGATACCGCTGGTCTTCTCCAGCACCTGCGCCACCTATGGCATCCCAGAGTCCGACCAGATTCCGATTGAGGAAAGCTGTCCGCAGTTCCCGATCAATCCCTATGGCCGAAGCAAGTTGATGGTGGAGCAGTTCATTGCTGACTTTGCTTCAGCCCATGATTTACCAGCGGTGGTGTTTCGCTACTTCAATGCCGCTGGCGCCCATCCCGACGGCGATCTGGGTGAACACCATGATCCCGAAACACATCTGATCCCGCTGGTGCTTGACACCATGGCTGGTCATCGCCCCTATCTCCAGATCTACGGTGACGATTACCCCACTCCTGATGGCACCTGCATCCGTGATTACATCCATGTGTGTGATCTCGCCATTGCACATGTGTTGGGCTTGCAGCGCATCTTGAGCGTCGGCCAAGGCTATGAGGTTTACAACCTGGGCAATGGCTTGGGCTACTCCGTGCAGGAGGTGATCAGCTGCGCGAAGGCCGTCACGCAATGTGGTTTGCTGGCTCACGTCGCACCAAGGCGCAGCGGTGATCCTGCCGTGCTGGTGGCTTCCGCGGCTAAGGCGATGCGTGAACTGGGCTGGGTGCCGCAGTTCACAGATCTCCACACCATGATTGCCCATGCCTGGACTTGGCACATGCAGCGCTTTGTCACGCGTTGATTTTGTCGAGATGGACTACCAAGGCCGTTCATCCTTCATTCGAGAGCTGCATCACCGAGAAGAGCGCGTACAGCGCTTTTGTGATGCTGTTGAAGCGCACTTGCATCTCCAATTCGCGGTTCGCTCCATCACCACGGTTGATGAGCTCACGGCTCTCTCACAGCGTCACCGTGTCCCGATTGATCATCTTGACGTTGCACTCTTCTATCGCTTTTTTAACCAGCCCTTTTGGCCCTGGTTTGGCCAGCCCATGCAGATGCGTCGCCATTTTGCTCATCTTGGTCGTCTGCCCGATGCGGCTTGATCCCCTTGTGTTGAAACCGTGAGCTCTACCTCCACCCCTGCCTCCATCACCACGAAAGCTTCTGCAACTCCGGCTGCCCTTGAAGCCTTCTGGCCGGGAGCAGCGCTGTTGGATCGCTCTGGCGAGATCAAGCCCCAGGAGCTTTGGCAGAGCTTGTTGCGCCGCCGTCGTTGGTTTGTGGTGACCTTTGGCACCTGCTTGGCGCTGGCGGGAACAGGAACACTGGTGCAGCGCCTCCTGAGCCCGACGTATCAGGGGTCATTTACGTTGTTGGTGAAGGATCCACTGAGCGAGGAACGGCAATCGAGTAATCAGCTTGATCAGCTGGCTCTCGTGGATGCGGGATCGGTGGATCTGCCCAACCTGATTGAAGTGTTGCGTAGCCCAAGGCTGCTGCAGCCCCTGGCTGTAGCGCAAGGTTTGCCGGCTAATGCCTTGGCGGGCCGAGTGAGTGCCAAAGCAGTGCAGCGCGACGCTGATGGCGTGCTCAATGTGACGTTGGAGTGGGGTGATCCGCAGCAGGGTGAACGTTTGCTTCAGGCCTTAAGCAAGGAATATTTGGCCTACTCGCTGCGGCAGCGGCAGGAGAAATTAGCGCAAGGTTTGAAGTTCTTGGATGAACAGGCGCCTGGCTTGCAGCAACGCGTTAATCAAATCCAGCAGGAACTCGCTGACTTCCGCCGTGCCAATGCATTGCTGGTGCCCGAAGATCGCGCCAAGCAGATTGAGGCTGAGCGTGCTGAGTTGGAAGGTCGGTTGCGTCAGTTGCAGCAAGGCGAAGCTCAATTACTTGGCTTGCAGGCCTCGGTGCGCCGCGGTCAGCTGTTTTCACCGCAGTTTCAACAGGCCTCAGGGGCAGGCGGCGGCGGATTGAAGGCCGCCACTGGCGCCGATCTCACACCAGCATTGGCGAGTGGTGCCTTCAGTCAGCTGCTGAGTGATCTCGCAGATGTGGAGAAGCAGCTGGCTCAGGCCAGTGGCACCTTCAAAAGCAGTTCGCCATTGGTGCAAAGCCTTACGGCACAGCGCAATCGCATGCGTCCGCTCTTGCAGAAGCGCCAACTGGATGCGGTGGGCTCAGCGCTGCAGGAAAATCTGGCCCAACAAACTCAGGTGAAGCTGCAGCTGGGCCAATTACAGCGGGCCTTCAAGGTGGTGGGCCCGGAACTGGTGAAGCAATACGATGCCCTAACGCAACGGCTTGAAATTGCACGCGACAACCTCAGCAGTTACCTGAAAGCTCGCGAAAGTTTCCGGCTTGAGGTCGCGCAGAAAACCCTGCCCTGGCAACTGATTAGTCCACCGGAATTTCTGCCGACACCGGTCAAGCCGAATCTTCGGCGTAATTTGATGCTTGGGCTTTTGCTTGGCTTGATTGGCGGTGCTGGTGCAGCGTTGTTGCGCGATCGGCTCGACCACGTGTTTCATCGCCCGCAAGACGTGCAGCAGGCCCTTGATGAGCCCCTGCTTGGCAGTATTCCCTTCCTTCCGCTTCATGCTGAGAGCACGATCAGTTCTGTGTGGGAGGGCCTTGATGATCAACAGCGTTTTGGACTGCGTGAATCACTGCGCAACCTCTATCGCTCATTGCAGCTGTTACGTGCCGGTCGCACCTTGCGCATGGTGGCAGTGACGTCCACCGTCAGTGGTGAGGGCAAAACCACTTCGGTGGCTCTGCTTGGGCAAACCTTGGCGGATCTCGGCACCAAGGTGCTTCTGGTAGACGGAGATCTGCGCCAGATGCAACTCCACAAACGCTTTGGCCTGGCTAACCAACGTGGCTGGAGTGAGCTCTTCACCGAACACCCTCCGGCTGTGGAGGAGCTGTTGCAATGGCCGGAGGCCAACCTGGCTCTGTTGCCGGTGGGTCCGCGGCCGCCGGATGCCGCCAAGTTGCTCAGCTCCAACGCGTGCGCTGCGGTTGTGCAACAAATCCGCAACCTCAAGCAATTTGACTTGATCTTGTTTGACACTCCGCCGGCTTTGGATCTTGTGGATCCCTTGCTGCTCGCCGATCACCTCGATGGCCTGTTGTTCTTGGTGAGCTTGGGCAAAATCAATCGTGGCTTGCCGCCGAAGAGCCTGGCCCGTGTTCAGGAATCCAGCGCTGATCTGTTGGGTGTGATCACCAACCAAACGGTGCCTGCTGTGTCCCTCTATGGCTATGGCTATGGCTATGGCTATGGCTATGGCTATGGCTATGGCTATGGCTATGCGCCCGCGCGCTCCAGCCAACGCCAGCAATGGAAGGCCTGGCTGAAGCGTTATCCACGCTTGCAACACGCGGCCGAGCGTTCGAAGCAGGCGTTCCGCTGGCTTGATCAGCGCCGTTGATCCCATGCCAGCAGCACTCATGCGCAACTTGATCACCGGTGGCGCCGGCTTCCTCGGCTCCCATCTGGTGGACCGGTTGATGGAGGCCGGTGAAGAGGTGATCTGCCTCGACAACTACTTCACCGGCCGCAAGGCCAACATCGCCCAGTGGATCGGCCATCCGCGCTTTGAGCTGATCCGGCACGACGTGACGGAACCGCTGCGGATCGAGGTGGACCGGATCTGGCATCTGGCCTGCCCGGCTTCGCCGGTGCACTACCAGTTCAACCCGATCAAAACCGCTAAAACCAGCTTCCTGGGCACCTACAACATGCTCGGCCTCGCCCGGCGGGTGGGTGCACGGTTGCTGTTGGCCAGCACCAGTGAGGTGTATGGCGATCCAGAGGTGCATCCGCAGCCGGAGAGCTATCGCGGTTGCGTGAATACGATCGGCCTGCGTAGCTGTTACGACGAAGGCAAGCGCATCGCCGAAACCCTGTGCTTCGATTACCAGCGCATGCACGGCACGGAGATCCGCGTGATGCGGATCTTCAACACCTATGGGCCACGCATGCTGCCGGATGATGGCCGCGTGGTGAGCAACTTCATCGTGCAGGCCCTGCGCGGTGAACCACTCACCCTCTATGGCGATGGCCGCCAAACGCGCAGCTTCTGCTATGTGGATGATCTGATCGAGGGCATGATCCGCCTGATGAACGGTGATCACTGCGGCCCGGTCAACATCGGCAACCCCAGCGAATTCACGATCCGCCAGCTGGCCGAACTGGTGCGCGCCAAAGTGAATCCGCAGTTGGAACTCATCGAACAACCGCTGCCCCAGGATGATCCGCTGCAACGCCAGCCGGTGATCGATTTGGCGCAACGTGAACTCGGCTGGCAGCCCACGGTGCCGCTGGAGCGCGGCCTCGACGCCACAATCGCCTGGTTCCGCGACGCTCTTTCCAGCTAGCGTCAAAGTGGCACCGGCCATCGACGATGACCCTCACCACCAGCCCACATCCCGATCTCCTGCGGCTGAGATTCCCTGCAGGTCTGCGGCTCACCCCCGAACAGTTCGAACTGCTGTGTGCTGAAAACCGCGAGGCAGTGCTTGAGTTGGCCGCGGATGGCCATGTCATTGCGATGACGCCGACAGGCAGTGAAACCAGTGGACGGAACAGCGAGCTGTTGTTTCAGCTCCAGCGCTTCGCCAAGGCAAGCGGTAGCTGGAAAGTGTTTGAGAGCTCAGGAGGTTTTCGTCTCCCTGACGGCTCGGTTGTCAGCCCTGATGCCTCCCTGGTTCGCCTGGATCGCTGGCAGGCCTTGAGTGCTGAAGAGCGTCGCCGCTTCGCGCCCCTGTGCCCCGACCTGGTGGTGGAGCTGGCCAGTCCGAGCGACGAGGGGCCGAGGGGAGTTGCTGCGTTGCGGCAGAAGATGGCCGCGTATCAGCGCAACGGCGCCCGGCTCGGCTGGCTTGTCCTGCCAGAGGAGCGCGCTGTTGAAGTATGGCTCTCAGCCGGGGATCCTCAGCGCCTGGAGAGTCCAGTGCTCCTCACAGCCCCACCTGAATTCCCTGGGCTGTCGCTCCATCTGGCTGAGATCTGGTCCGCCTGACTACGCAGGCCAACATGGCGGCTTTGGACAGCCGATCCGGGGCCATTCAGCGGCTCTATCCAGTTCCACCGCCACGTTCAGCCTCCGGCCCTGCGCCGGGGTTTTTTTTATGACCACCATCGCTCCACCCCAGATCCGCACGATCTGCTGCATCGGAGCCGGCTATGTAGGCGGCCCCACGATGGCGGTGATCGCCGATCGCTGCCCCGATATTCAGGTGCTTGTGGTGGACATGAACACCACCCGCATCGCCGCTTGGAACGACGATGACCTTGCCAAGCTGCCGGTGTATGAGCCAGGGCTCGATGCGGTGGTGGGGCGCTGCCGTGGCCGCAACCTGCACTTCTCCACTGAGGTGGATGCAGCGATTGCTGCGGCAGACATGGTGTTCATCGCTGTGAACACGCCTACCAAAACGCGCGGCATCGGTGCCGGCCAGGCCAGTGATCTGCGCTGGGTGGAGGCATGCGCCCGCCAGGTGGCCAAGGCTGCTGTTGGCCACACCATTGTTGTGGAGAAAAGCACCCTGCCGGTGCGCACCGCTGAGGCGGTGAAGGCGATCCTCGAAGCAGCTGAAGACACAGACACGACCCGCAGCTTTTCCGTGCTGTCGAACCCAGAATTTCTGGCCGAGGGCACGGCGATCCGTGATCTGGAGAACCCAGATCGTGTGTTGATCGGCGGTGAGAGCACCACCGCAATTCATGCCCTGGCGGGTGTGTATGGCCAGTGGGTGCCACCCGAGAAGATCCTGCGCACTAATCTCTGGAGCAGTGAACTCTCGAAACTCACTGCCAATGCCTTTTTGGCGCAGCGGATTAGCTCGATCAACAGCATCGCTGCTTTGTGTGAGGCCACCGAAGCTGATGTGGAGGAGGTAGCGCGAGCGATCGGCTCCGACAGCCGCCTTGGCCCGAAATTCCTCAAGGCTGGCCCTGGCTTTGGAGGCAGCTGCTTCCAGAAGGACATCCTCAATCTGGTGTATCTCTGCCGCCATTTCGGCCTGCCGCAGGTGGCCGACTATTGGGAGAGTGTGGTGGCGCTCAACACCTGGCACCAACACCGCATCGCGGCGTTGGTGGTGCAGAAGCTGTTC
Organism: Synechococcus sp. HK05; assembly: GCF_019104765.1. Taxonomy (NCBI): domain Bacteria; kingdom Bacillati; phylum Cyanobacteriota; class Cyanophyceae; order Synechococcales; family Synechococcaceae; genus Synechococcus; species Synechococcus sp. HK05. Next base: position 20,842 of record NZ_JAHRXJ010000002.1, read on the forward strand.
GGTACCGTGACTGGTAAGCGCATCGCGATCCTCGGTTTTGCCTTCAAGGCCGATACGAACGACACGCGTGAATCACCGGCGATCCGCGTGTGCCGCGATCTGCTGGAGGAGGGCGCCATCCTGGCCATTCACGACCCGAAAGTGGACCCTGATCAGATTGCGCTGGACCTCGGCCAACCTGTTGGTGAGAGCTGGTTGCACTGCGATGCGGTGGCTGATGCTGTTACTGGTGCCGATGCCGCCGTGATTCTCACGGAATGGCAGAGCTATTCGGAGCTGTGCTGGGATGCCTTGGCCCCTTTGATGCGTCAGCCGGCCTGGGTGTTCGATGCCCGAGCGATTACGGATTCGCTCGCTGTTTGCCTGGCTGGCCTCAATCACTGGCGTGTGGGGTGCGGCATGGTGTGATCGCCGGCATCCCTCCCGAGGAATTGCGCCACACCCGGGTTGCCCAGGACTGGCTGGCCGAGGGCCGTCACCCTCCGCCAACTCACCCGCCGCTGCAGCCCCCTGAGAGACGCTGGTAACACCCAGATCCAGGGCACGGCCGACATGAGTGGTATTGCCTGTTCACAGCTTTGAAGGTCCTCTGACCAAACATTTCCAGAGTTTTAACATTCAGCGCTGCCCAGGCGAAATCCCAGCTGTCGGCCCTTTTAGATGCCGTTGAATCCGGTGAAGATGCGGAGATCACCCGGCGCGGGGTGCCTGTTGCGCCTCACCGTTTCAGGTGGGTTTGTCCAAGGAGGAATTGGGCGACATCGTTGTACTGCGCCGTACCAGCCTGGAGCCCAGCGGGCTCCTGCCCTAGAGCAAGGAAGGGCAGCAGCGTCAACTCGATGTGGAAGCCTTCGAGGTGCCCTTCGCAGGGATTTCACGCTCCTGCAGGACCGGTTCCTGGTGCAAGGCGGCTGGCCAGTCGGTGCTGCGAATGGATGAGCGAGATCAGCATTGATCCGAGCCACCTCCATTGGAGCTGGCATCGGTTGCAATGACGCCAACACCAGCCAGATTCAGTCGTTGACCCTGAAGTAACTGGAACCCATGGCCGCCCACATTTGAACCGCAAAGCACGCTTTGCCGCAATATGCGCTCGCCTGTGGCGATCGCCAGCGAGGTGCTGGGTCTGCTGATCACCAGACTGATCAAATTTTGCCTGCAACCACTGCGTCCGCAGAGCTCCTTCAAGCTCTCCAGAGACGCATCCCGCCAGCGTGTTTGAACACCATGCCCCCTGCCCAACCGCGCACCTCCACGCCCCTGCTTCATTCCCATGTCGCCGCCAAGGTGCGGGCGCTGGCACCAGACCCTGACACCCGGATTCTTGACCTGGGCTGCGGTAGTGGTGCCTTGCTGGAGCGGCTTGCAGGTATGGGCTACCGGAAGCTCACGGGCGTGGATATCCGCCCACCGGCTGCCTCAGCGTGGATTCGCTATGAGCAGGCGGATCTGGATCTGTTCCAGCTCAATGCTGCCGACGGGTCGTTTGATTTGGCTTCGGCGGTTGAGGTGATTGAGCATATCGAGAACCCCGGTTTTTTTCTCGCGGAATTGGCGCGACTGCTCAAACCTGGTGGGCTGGCGTTGTTGACGACTCCAAACCTGCATTCTGCCCAAGCAAAGCTGCTGTTTGCCCTCGGTGATCGGCTCAAACAGTTCGACGCTAAGGGTGATCCCACCCACATCACACCGATCTTGATGTTTCCCTTCACCAGACTGCTTAACCGCCATGGCTTCGATGTGCTGAAGAGCTGGGGTTTCCCTGAGGATGGCAGCTCACCCACGTCGCGGCGTGCGATGCAATGGGCCTCACGTCTGCTGCGGCCTGTGTTGCGCTCACCCATCGCACATGGCGACAACCTCTGTCTGCTTGTTCAACGGGACAGAAAAGAGTGGGCCGCTCCTCAAGGCAAGGCTGATGCTCTCACCGCTCATTATCGGTAGAAAGCCCTAATTATGAAACTCCTAAAGATTACAAAGAGTCGCCATGTATTTCACCGGACCGATTCCCCAATTCGCTTAAAGTTCGCCCAGACTCTGTACAAGTTGCAGCCCCTCTGGCAAGCCCTGAGCCCCCGCCGGCGGCGCCAGTTGCTGAGCCTGCAGATCCTCAGCCTGGCGGCAGCAGCCGGTGAGGTGGCCAACCTTGGCGCACTCCTGCCCGTGCTCCGGTTGCTGGCCAACCCCACGAAAGGCCTGAAAGCCCTTGGGCCCTTGGCCACCCCGCTGCGGGCGCTGCCGGAGCAACACCTTCTGCTCAGCCTGGGGATGGGCTTTGTGCTGGTGGTGGCGCTGAGCACCACGCTACGGGTGATCACGATCCGCTCCCAGCTGCGGCTGGCGGCACTGATTGCAGCAGATCTTGGCGAGCAGGTGTTCGCGGCGGTGTTGCAGAAGCCCTTTTCCTGGCATCTGGAGCACAACAGCAGCACTGTCCTCGCTCATGTCACCAAAGACATTGATCAAGTGAGTGGCGGAATTCAGGCGTTGCTTCTCGTGTTGGTGAACTTCGCGATTGTATTGCTCCTGGGTGGCTCGCTGATCGCCCTGGCACCGGGCTTGATGCCCATCATCGGTTTCCTGATGGCTGGGTTCTACCTCCTGGTGTTCAGCTTCACGCGGGGGACGCTGACAGCCGATGGGCAACGGCTTACCAGCAATTATCAGAGCACCCTGCAGGTGGTGCAGGAAAGTCTTGGTGGCATCCGCGATGTGCTGATCGAATCCAGTCAGCCTTTTTTTCTGGAGGCTTATCGGGGCCGTAATCGCAGCTATCGGCTCGCCGCGGCTGCGATCAACACCAAGGCACAGGTACCGCGCTACATGATCGAGGGCTTTGCGGTTGTACTGATCGTGGGTCTTGCCCTCACGCTGGCGCTGCGAGGCCAGAGCATCGAGCAGCAACTGCCTCTGCTAGGCACCTTGGCTTTGGGCGCTTACCGTTTGCTCCAGCCGCTGCAGCAGTGTTTCAGTGGGCTGAGCAGCCTTCAGGTCAATCAGTCGCCGTTACAACGACTGCAGCCGTTTTTGTGTGGGCCCCATCTCACTCAGACAGGGCAAATTTCCCCAGCGCTGCGGCTCCCAGCCACAACCAACGCGGCTCCTCTGCTAAAGCTGCATCAACTGAGCTTCCGATATAGCCCGGAAGGCCCATGGGTCTTGCGCGATCTGGAGTTGGCGATTCAGCCTGGCGAGCGGATTGCCTTTGTGGGCAGCACAGGCAGTGGCAAAAGCACTACCAGCGATCTGATCCTGGGATTGCTTGAGCCCACGCAGGGGCGACTGCTGGTGTATGGCCAGGATCTGCAGGCCACACCGGGACTATTGGCGGCCTGGCAGCGGCGAGTGGGCCATGTGCCCCAGAGCATCTATCTGAGCGATGCCAGCTTTGCGTCCAATATTGCCTTTGGTGTGCCGGAAGCGCAGATCGATGAGCGTCGGGTGCGCCAGGCGGCAGAACAGGCTCAGATTGCCGAGTTGATCGAGAGCAGTAGCGAGGGCTACGCCACTGTGGTGGGTGAGCGGGGGGTACGACTGAGTGGCGGACAGCGGCAGCGGATCGGTCTGGCGCGAGCGCTCTACAAGCAAGCCGAGCTGCTTGTGCTTGACGAAGCAACCAGCGCACTTGATAACTATACGGAAGAGCTGGTGATGGCTGCGATTGAGGCGCTCAACCGTCAGATCACGGTGATCCTAATCGCTCACCGCCTCAGCACCGTGCAGCGCTGCGATCGCATCCTCGTGCTGGAGCATGGGCGCATCGTCGGTCTCGGCAGCTACGGCGAGTTGCTGGCAGGTAATAGCGTTTTCCAGCTTCTGGCTCGCCGGCGCGAGCTGTTCAGCGCCTGATCGCTTATTCCACTATTTTTCAATCGTGAATAACATTTCAAGCATTGAAAAAATACGCTTATATGCCTGGGGATTTCCATCTGGAAGGCTTGATGAAAAATCCAGTCCTCTTAATGTTATTCGATATGCAAAAGAAAAAATCAGATATACAGCAAGAGGTCATTTTCATAACTTCGGAGACTACATGTCTTTTTATATCGCTAAAGCATTGTCTTTTGCGCCTGTTCGCTTGGTGCCACCGTTTCGAAGTGGCAAGCTATTAGCTATTGGAACCATTTTGAATGCGTTAGAAAATTCTGATATTGTTTGGGGGTCTGGTGCCCGTTCGTATGATTCTATTAATCAGCGTGAAAATGTTAACATTTGTGCTATTCGCGGCCCCTTGACTAGGCGAGCTTTGTTGAATGCTGGCATTCAGCTACCTGTAGGCTTTTCAAGATATTTTGATCCCGCTATTCTATTTCCACTCATACAGTCGATCTTGCACCCTCAATGCGAACCTTACTCGGATCCCCAAGAGCAAATCCTGGTAATACCCCATTACAATGAATACAATATGATGATGAATGAATTTCGCAAAGATCATCCGCCTGGTTTTAAGTTGATTCATCCCTTTCTTCACCCTGAGGTCATTGCTTATGAGATAATGACATCTTCACGTGTTCTTTCTTCGTCATTGCACGGCATTATTTTAGCCGACGCATACTCTGTGCCTGTGCATCCATTTGTTTCTAGTGAGTCCTCATTCAAATATCTTGATTATTATGAGGGAACAGGTCGTTCGGTTTCATCGTTTAAGTCTTCTTGGCGAGAAGCACTTGACGCAAGTCCGCCGGCCTCCCCTTCCTTTTCCTCTGTCTATTTAAGAAGATGTTTGAGTACATACCCGTTCCAGCTTGCATTGCCATTCCGAAAGTTGATCATGACTCCGCACAAAGTCTCTTGAACTTCATTGAGATATTCATTCTCAATGAAGTTGCAAAGGTATGGCTGGCAAGCCTTGCTTCTTTGCATGCTTTTTCCGTGATAGGGTCTTGTCGATGGCGAGTGCTGCTCCTCTTTATTCAAGTAGAACTTATCAATAATGGCTTCCTTGCATGAAAGCTGCTCTTTCTATACACGTTGTTACTGCATATAGAACCTCGTGAATTCTAAAGGTCTGAGTGATGCCTCGCGTTTTCAAGATGCTATTTCAGCTATATTTGGCTCTTTTATGGGCTGGAGCTTCGTCATTTGTTGCCTTGGATGCGTTTGTTCTCATTGACTTTCACGATATCACCCTTGGCTCTATCAATGAATAGTGATAAGAATCATCACTTGAGGTTGGCATTTCTATGCGGTTCCCTGGAGCCCGGCTGTGATGGTGTTGGTGATTATGTAAGGACCCTAGCCCTTGAACTTCAGAAGCTCGGTCATCTCTGTCTATGCATTGCGATCAACGATCGCTATGTAGGCCAGGCTGACAGCATTCGCCCAGAGCCATTCAGTTCATCTGGCTTATTGGTCTTACGCTTTAGTTCTTCATCTCCATGGGTAGAGCGTTTCACTCACCTTTCCAACCAGCTCGCTTATTTTGAGCCCGATTGGATCAGCCTTCAGTTTGTTCCCTACGCCTTTCATGATAAAGGCCTGCCCATTCAGCTCCGGAGTGGTCTCGCGAAAATTTCCTCCAGAGCTAATTGGAATATTATGATTCATGAATTGTGGGTAGATCCAAGTGTCAATCTTGCATATCTCTTGATTTCGAAGATTCAGAAAATTGTCGTATGCCGGTTGATCAGTTCATTGGCTCCCAAGGCTCTTCATGCTTCTAATCCGTATTATCAGCTTCTCCTTCAGCGTGCCGGATTGGCGCCAATAATCCTGCCTTTGTTCAGCAATATATCTCTGGTTAGCGGGCTGGACGAGGTGGCAAAAAAGGGCAGTGTCTGGATATTTGTCTTCTTTGGTGCTATTCATCCTGAATGGGAGCCGATGCATCTGCTGGGTGCAATTGCGTCAGTTAGCCAGGATCTGCAACTTTCGCAATGCTTGTTTTTGTCAATAGGAAATTCCGGTGCTCATGGGCAGAGGTTATGGACAGATCTCGAGCGGCAAGATTACCCGCTCTTCCGCTTTCAAATGCTAGGAAAACTTTCCAAGAACCAGATTTCCTCTCTTTTGAAGAATTCTGATTTTGGCATCACTACAGTGCCTTCGCATCTACTGGGTAAAAGTGGATCTGTTGCTGCCATGATTGCCCACGGTCTGCCTGTGATCGTTCCCAGACTTTCCAGCAAGAGCAAGGCGTGGGATCATGAGCTGAAGGCAAGTGGCAGGTTTGTGTTGTTCGATTCCGATTTTGAAGCAGCCTTGCTGAAGGCTCGAAAGTATCCACCCCATGATCAGCTGCCACTCACAGCTCGGCAATTCATCGAGGATCTTCGTAGCCCTGCGTGAATATTCTTCTCACCTCAAATCGCTTCCACCCTGACATCGGTGGGATCGAGGGGATTTCTGATCTGCTTGCCCGCTCCTTTGTTGCTGCTGGGCATGCTGTGCGGTTGGTGACCCAATCGCCAGGCTCTGTAGACGAAGACCACGCCCTGTTCCTATTTCCTGTCTTTCGCCAACTTTCGTCGTGTGAGCTTCTGGCAGCATATCGATGGGCAGATGTGGTGTTTCAGAACAACCTGGAAGTTCGCCAGCTCTGGCCTTCGCTGTTCATCAGGAAGCCGGTAGTGATCGGTTTGCAGACTTGGATCCGAGACGTGGACGGCGAGCGCGGTGCCGTCCAGCGCGTGAAACAGTGGAGCCTGAGCAGAGCCAGTACGGTGATCGCCTGCAGCGAAGCCATTCGCGTCGATTCCTGCCGGCACGCAGTGGTGATCGGGAATCCATATCGCAGCAGGCTCTTTCGCTTGCTGCCTGAGCTCGAACGCCAGCGGAGCATTGTGTTTGTCGGCCGATTGGTGAGTGACAAGGGCGTCGACATGCTGCTGAGGGCCTTTGCCGCTTTGCATCGGCCACAATGGCGGCTGAGCATCGTGGGCGATGGACCCGAACGCAAGGTTTTGCAGGCGCTCTCTCAGGAGCTTCAGCTCGGCAACTCCGTGTCGTTCCTGGGGGCTATGCAGGGTGAGCAGTTGGTCCGCCTTTTGAATCAGCATGAACTGATGGTGGTGCCCTCCCGCTGGCGCGAACCTTTCGGAGTGGTGGCGCTGGAAGGCCTGGCTTGCGGATGCGTGGTGCTCGCTTCTGACGGCGGCGGCCTGCCGGACGCCGTGGGCCCAGCCGGTCTGCTTTTCAAGCGCGGGGATGAGGTTGACCTCACCCGGAAGCTGGCGCAATTGATGGATGATGCCCCGATGCGTGCCATGCTTCGCGCCCGTACGCCTGCCCACCTGGAAGCGTTCCAGCAGCAGGCGGTGTGTGATCGCTACCTGGCGGTGCTCGAAGAGGCCTTCAGTAGTAGGTAACCATGAAAATTCCATCGTTCACGGCTTCGCCCGCATCCTCGGCCGACAGCAGTGGATTCGTTTTGGCATTCGCGATCGCTTCGCTCGCCTGGTCGAAAACCCGGACACAACTCCAGGAGCGCCCTTCAGCCAGCCCTATTCGGTGGCACCTAATAAATGGGCCACGCAGCTAATTTCATTGACTGGAGTTACCGCTATTTCGGAGCCTACAGTCCCGGAGAGTTGCGGCTCTTTGCTGAATGCTTCTCCCCCCTTCGCGGCAACATGCCTTGGTCGACTGTGCTGGATGTAGGGTCCAACGTGGGGCATCACTCCCTTTTTATGCGCTGTTTGGCGCCAATGGCCTGGCGTTTGAGCCCAACCCCCAGGCGGCTTAAATGGCCTAAGCAAAGCTTCTTTCCAATGGCTGTGAGGGTTGGCTAACGCTCTCTTTGGCGCTGTCCGGTCACGTGGGCATGATGCCATTGCATCTGCCGGGTGTTTGCAATCTTGGCACCGCCTAACTGGAGAATCGCCTTGGCGACTAGGCCATCCAGGTGCAGGTACTGCCAGGTGATCACTGCGAGGCCATCCAGCAGCTTGCTCGCATCGATTACATCAGGGTTGATGTGGAAGGCCATGAGCTAGCCGTTCTGCATGGGCTCCGTCAAACACTTCAAGTACAGCGGCCGTTGGTGTTCTTCGAGTGGAACGCCCTCGCGGCTTTCGAGCAGGTGATCAATGCCGTCCCCAAGGATTACAGCTTCTGGCTGTTCAGTGCCGAGCAACCATGGGCATGGATCTGCAATCGGCCGGCCTACAGCCTCACGCGACTGCCAGCAGCAGGCCCTTCCGGTGTGGCCAACGTGCTGGCTGGGCCGCAGGCGCAGCTTCCCAAGCGCCTGAGGCGGTGCCAGGCCGGGCGATGACTACCGCCGCCGCATCCTGGTGTTGGGCAACTACCCGACTGATCACCTCCAGAGCATGGAGCGCTACGCCCGGCTGCTGGTGCGCCTCTAATCTCCCTTGGCCAGGTCTGGCTGGCAAAGCTTTCTCGTCAAGCCCATTAGGTATTCCTAGTTGATATTACTCTTGCTTCAGCCCATTTAACGTACCTACTGCGTGAGCAGCATGCACTACGCTGCCCTAGAGACTGGTTCTTCTAAATTATACGCACCGCCCTGTCTTGGGTAACGACTCGCAATGCGAAAACTAATGTTGACCACTGGATATCATCCATGACATCCAAGCCAGGCGTTCCTTAGGTCTGATTCCCATGCACTCTTCTCTTTTGAAGGGTCTGGTGAGTGCACAGCCCGCGATTGTTCTTGCGAGCATCACTCCGGTCTCATTCTGTTAATGAATCCAAGGGCGCCTAGAGTGAAAAAGTACCTCATTTTAATTCTACCGACTTGGCTTTTGTCAGATGATCTACTCGCCTCGATACCATTTTCTCTTCTGCCATGTGCCCAAGACCGGAGGCAGTTCAATGCGCAGAGCACTTCTTCCTTTCAGGTCATGGCGCGAAACCTCGCTAGCCTCTCGAGCCCTTAGGAAGCTGCCAGTGCTTGGTCAAACGGCATTACTTTATGACTATGCGAATCGTCCACACACCACTTGCTCCAAAGCACTGAAATCGCTTGGGCGAGAAAGCTTCGCCAAACTCAAGCGATTTGCCATTTGCCGAGATCCGCTGGACTGGTTATTCTCTTGCTACAAGTTTTTTCTGCTTGGAGGCTCATCGATTAAGGGCAGTCTGAGACCATCTCCCTCTAGCTTTGAAGTTTATATTGATCAAATGTTGGAGCTAGGAGACGACAAGCCATCCCAAGCCATGATGGTATGTGACTATCAAGGGCGTCTTTTGGTTGACCGTATTGGCCTCTATCACCGATTAGACGATTTCTATGAGGATCTTAAAGGTTACCTAAAGGTAAGATTGCCACCCTTACAGCACCTAAACCACAATCCCTTTATGAGCAGGGCTTCAGTGCCGCATATCTCCACTGAGCTGTTGGCAAAGATTCAGGCTGGTTGGTGTGCTGATTGGGAGATTTGGGAGCTTGCTCAATCTGTCTCTGGAAAGTCCGTCGCCGGCTGTCAGATCAGAGGATCTTTTAGGTCAAGCTTAGGCATAGAGTCCTACGATCCGTGGGGGGCGTTTTCTTGGACCAGTGGGAACGCTGTGTAAACACGCGTTCACGGCAGACAGGCCTGGATCCCCCCCCCCCCCGATTTGTTGTAGCTCGAAGCGGGAGCTTCACAAGGCTCCGCAATAGTCATTATTATCCTGAGTTACTTCATTGCACAGCTTGCAGGATTTAGGCTCGGAATCACGTTTACATTCTGTGCCAACTAATCAAAACCAGATCACCACCATCCACCGCATCCTGGTGGTAGGCAACTACCCGCCTGATCATCTGCAAAGCATGGAGCGCTACGCCAAGCTGCTGGTGCGCCTCTACGCCTCCCATGGGGATGTCCGGCTGGTGCGGCCGCCGGTGCTGGTGGGGGGCCTGTCCGGTCTTCCGCCGCTGGCGCGCAAGTATCTCGCTTACATCGACAAACTGCTGATCTTTCCCCTCTGGCTCTACTTCACTGCCCGCCGCTTTCAGTTGGTGCATATTGCTGATCATAGCAATGGTTTTTACGCCTTTTGCTCTCCGCCCCGGCGCTGCATCGTCACCTGCCACGATCTGCTTGCCGTGCGCGCTGCCATGGGCGATGCTGCTGCTGCCTGTGATACTTCGCCGATCGGCATCTGGCTGCAGCGCTTGATCATGGCCGGGCTGCGGCGCAGCGGACGCCTGTTGTTCGTGTCGCAGGCCACCCTGGCGGATTACCAGCGGCTCGGTGGCGGCCCCCCAGGCCAGCGCAATGCGGTAATTCCCAACTCCATCAATGCTCCCTTCACGGCCGATCCCGAGGAGTTGCCGCTCAGCCACGCCGAACGATCCCAGCTGCCCGCAGAGCCCTACCTGCTGATGGTGGGATCGGCGCTGCCCCGCAAAAACCGTGCCCTGGCCCTGCAAGTGTTGCAGCAACTCGGTACTGCTGTTCCCTACCGGCTGGTCTTCGCTGGTGCCCCGCTCAGTCCAGCAGAGGAGGCATTTCGCCGCAGCCATCCCCTTGGCTATCGCCTGCTCTCGCTGGTGCGCCCCAGCCATGCCCTGCTTAATCAGCTCTACTGCCGAGCTCATGCCCTCTTGTTCCCTTCCATTTCCGAGGGGTTCGGCTGGCCGGTGGTGGAGGCTCAGGTGTGTGGGTGCCCGGTGATTGCCAGCACCACCACCTCGATCCCCGAAGTGGCCGGCACGGGCGCTTTCTATGCCGACCCCCACGACGCCACTGCCTTCAGCCGCCATGTGCTTGCCCTTGAGGACCCCTACTCCCGCGCTTCCTTGATCCGCGAGGGCTTTCGCAACGCCAGGCGCTTTGCCCCCGAGTTGATCGAACAGGCTTACCTGAGCTTCGCCTTTTCATGACCAACGCAGTTCGTGGCTTACAGCTGGTTGGCAAGGCCTTGATCGTGCCGCTGCCCTGGCCCCTGAAGCGACTGCTTCTCCAGCGCTTGTTTGGTTACCAGCTTCATCGAACGGCACGGATCGGCCTGGCCTGGATCTACCCATGCATGCTGCGCATGGCTGCAGGATCGCGGATTGCAGCCCTCACGGTGGCAGTGAACCTGGATGCGCTCGAGCTCGGCGAGCAGGCCTCGATCGGCCGCAGCAATTGGATCACCGGATTCCCCACCGGCACCGCCTCCCCCCACTTTGCCCACCAGCCCGACCGCCGCGCCGAGCTATCTCTTGGTGACCATGCCGCCATCACAAAGAACCACCACGTTGATTGCACCAACAGGATCCTGATCGGTCCTCACACCACCATCGCTGGCTATCACTCTCAGTTGCTTAGCCATGCGATCGACCTGCATTACAACCGCCAGCACAGTGAGCCGATAACCATCGGTGCCTACTGCTTCGTGGGTAGCAGCTGCGTGATCCTCGGCGGCAGCGTGCTGCCCGATCACTGCGTGCTTGGAGCCCTTTCTCTACTCAACAAGCCGCACACAGAGGCGTGGGGCCTCTACGCAGGTCAGCCAGCCCGGCGCCTGAAGAACATCGATCCCAGGGCTGCCTACTTCAGCCGCAGCACCGGCCTTGTGGTCTGATTTCATGCTCCTGCTTGCACATCCCACTGGCAACGTCAATACTCGGGCTGCCGCGCGGGCTCTTTTGGATGCCGGCTGGCTGCAAGAGTTCCACACTTGTGTGAGCTGGAACCCCAGCAACCCCCTTGCTCGCCTGCTTCCTACCCCCCTTTCTGCCCAGCTCAACCGGCGTTCTTTTGCCGATCTGCCCCGCCACCTGCAGCACAGCCATCCTTGGCGCGAACTCCTGCGACTGGGGGGTGTGTCTCGGTTTTTGCCAAAGTTGGCGCGCCATGAGCAAGGGCCCCTCTCTATTGATGCCATCTATAGAAGCTTCGATCACCATGTTGCCGCGCGCCTTCCTCAATTGCAGCGCCTCCGTAGTGTGTATGCCTATGAAGACAGTGCTTTATGCACTTTTCAGGCTGCTGAGCGCCTGGGCCTGCGCCGGATTTACGACTTGCCGATCGGCTACTGGCGTTCTGCCCAGCAGATTTTTCAAGAGGAGCGTGAGCTCAAGCCCGAATGGGCTTGCACCCTCACCGGCCTGAACGACAGCCGCGCCAAGCTGGAGCGAAAGGATCTCGAACTTCAGCTGGCCGATTTGGTGGTTGTGCCTAGCGAGTTCGTTCTTTCTACCCTTGTAGAGCACGGTGCTACGGCCGCACCAATTGCCGTTGTTCCGTTTGGATCACCGCAGCCACTGGCTGAGCCCCCCCCGCCCCTCAGCGCTGGCCCGTTGCGGGTGCTCTATGTGGGGTCCCTTGGCCAGCGCAAGGGCCTCTCCTACGCCCTCGATGCCGTGAATTCCCTTGGCAGCCAGGTTAGTCTCACTCTGGTCGGGAAGGTCACGGCGTCGCATTGTCGCCCCCTGGTGGTAGCTCTGGAACATCACCACTGGATTGAAACCCTGCCCCATTCCCAGATCCTCGAGCAGATGCGTCAGCACGATGTATTGCTGTTGCCTTCGCTGTTTGAGGGCTATGCCCTTGTGATTACTGAGGCGCTCTCCCAGGGGCTGCCCGTGATCACGACGCCCAACTCCGGTGGTATGAGTTCCGTGCGTGACGGCGTGGAAGGGTTCATCGTGCCAATTCGCGACAGTCTGGCCATCGCTGAGCGCCTCCAGCTGCTGATTGATGACCGAGATCATCTTGCTGCGATGCGATTGGCCTGCTTGAAACGGGCTGCTGATTTGAGCTGGAGTTGCTACCACGCAAAGCTCATCGATTCACTAACCCAAATACTTGATCCCACTTGATCTGGTTATGCCTCTACATCTAATAAAAAGGCTCCGGATGCTGCTTTGGCTTTACTTCTGGATCGTTCTTTTTGAAGGAGTTCTACGCAAGTGGTTTTTTCCCGGCCTCTCAACACCACTTCTCGTTGCGCGTGATCCTCTGGCCCTATTGGCGTTGTGGTGGGGTTGGCCACTTCTACAAGGTCCACGCTGGTCTCTGTGGGTTAATTCTCTTTTTGTGATTGGATCATCGGCCTTCGTGTTTGCGTTATTATTCGGACACGGGGATCTGTTTGTGGCGTTTTTTGGTGCGCGGATTCTTGTTCTGCAGTTTCCTCTCATCTTCCTTTTTGCATCTGTTTTTAACAGAACGGACGTTATCGCATTCGCATGGTTCTTGGCATTGGCGGCAATCCCGATGACAATTCTAATTTCCATTCAGTCTGGGTTGCCTCCAACGCATTTTCTCAATCAGGGTCCAGGTGGTGACGGTACCTCTGCTTTTCTCTCTGGGGCTCTTGATCGCTTTCGCCCATCCGGTGCTTTTACTTTTGTCGCCCAATTGGCTGCCTTTTATCCGATTGCGGCTGCTTCTTTCTTTTCTTTGACTTATGGTACCAAGCGGCAACGCTTCTCGATTCCACTGCTCTTTTTGATCAGCGTTTCTCTACTGGTAGCTGCACCTGTTTCTATTAGTCGTTTGCTTGTTTTTGGTTATGCTCAAGTCGTGCTGGCTGTGCTGATCGCGCTGATTGCATCTCGATCTTCTCCCGTCACGTTTCTTTATGGTTTTGCTGCGCTATTTCTGGGTTTTGTAGTGGCTACGTCTGTGCCTGCTTTTCGTGAAACACAAGATGCTTTTGCTGCTCGCTGGGATATGGCCATTGCTGCTGACGGTCGTGTTAATGGTGTAGAACAGGGTGTATCCGGAACGTTGCAGAATCGTGTATTGTCTCAATTTATTGAGCCATTTTCTGATTCATATCCATTAATTGGTGCTGGAATTGGGGCTGGAACCAATGTTGGCGCAGTTCGTCTGACTGGTGATTTCCAGTTTTTGCTATCAGAAAATGCCTGGGGGGCTTCTGTCGCGGAAATGGGGCTAGTTCTTGGAGTTGCTTTTATTCTATGGAGGTTTATATTTTCACTCTATCTTGCGTGGCTGGCGCTAATTTCTGCATATTGTCAGAATACTGTCCCTCTAATCATGACAGGCTCATGTCTTTTGCCGCTTATGATTGGTCAGACATTTCAGCCGACCTCTCTCGGGTTAATCGTTGTCTCTTGTGGCCTTGCTCTTGCAGCGACAAATAATTCAGAAATGATGAGTATTTTGTTGTCTGGCTCATCGCCCCCTTCGCTACCTGCACTGCGCCAGCAATGAATCGCCGTGAAATTGAGCAGGAGCTCGCGTCGTCTGTCTTGCGGGCATATACTCGTTCTATTTTTGGCAAGGTTGCAAAAGCAGAGCTAGATCTCCCAGCCTTTTCTGCGGTTGTTAAGCTTGAGTTTTTGTCCTCATCGGATCTGTGGAGATCTGACGGTTCTTTTAATTGGATGCGATTAGATGTATCGCATATCTCTTCGCTTTCATTCGCGCTTTCGCTGACCCCGGCGCGAATTGTTTCAAGCATTCAGCAATGTGCATTGCTAGAGCGATCTGCCGAGCTTTCTCCCAAGCTAGTGCTCGACGAGATGAATTATCTGCTTGGCCGTTCTCAGCAGAATCCCAAGGATTTAACTCAGGGGATACTCAGGCTCTATGTTCCAAATCGTTTGACGCGTCAGTCTCTCGAGTGTTTTCTTGCCTCCAAAGGTGGCACTCCAGATGCGAGCTTTCACCGCGATCATCTACTCATTCCCTTTGGCGACCTTCTCAGGGTTCTGTCGGCTCACGACGAAGATGCATCCGACGGCAATCGTCCTCAGGCTCCTGTCCCCTTCATTACACGTTTGATCAATGATGTGAAAGATGGTGCCGATACTGATCAAGTGAAGCAGTTGATCATCCTTGCGTCAGAACCGAATGCCGACGAGCGTTTCGGCTCCATTGCTCGCCTTCTCCTTTCATGGATTGCCGCCGGCTCTATTAAGTGGAGTCTGCCGCAGCTTCTCGACCATCTCAAGAGTTGTTGGTAGTGCTTGCTGCGTCTAATTTCAAGCTCCTCCGATTAATCCCCTCCCTCAACCCTGAAGGCGGTGGTCCAGCTGAAGGTGTCCGCCAGATCACGCCGCATCTCGATGCTCTGGGTGTCTCCACCACTGTGGCCAGCCTGGACCCCCCTGATGCCACCTGGCTGCAGGATCAGTTGTTTCAGGCCATCGGCCTCGGCCCGGGCGCTGGTGGCTACGGCTACAGGCGTGATCTGCCCGCCCGTATGCTCGACCTGGCGCAGAGTCACGATGCGGTGATCATTCACGGCCTCTGGCAGTATCACGCCTTGGCCGCTTGGCGCGCTCTGCGGGGCACCGGCATTCCCTATTTCGTGTATCCCCACGGGATGCTCGATCCCTGGTTCAAGCGAACCTATCCGCTCAAACACCTGAAGAAATGGGCCTATTGGCCTTGGGCGGACTACCGGGTGCTGCGTGATGCCAATACTGTGTTGTTCACGACCGAGCAAGAGCGGTTGCTGGCAAGGCAGTCGTTCTGGCTGTATCGGGCGAATGAAGTTGTCGTGGGCTACGGCACCTCGGCGCCTCCAGCGGATGCGGAGCGGCAGCGTGCCGCCTTTCTGGAGCGCTTTCCCCATTTGCGCGGCCAGCGCATCCTCCTTTTTCTCAGCCGGATCCATCCCAAAAAGGGGGTCGACCTACTCATCGAGGCTTTTGCAGCCGTGGCCTCCAGAGACCATGCTTTGCAGCTGGTGATCGCCGGACCGGATCAGGTGGGTCTGCAGGCTGGCCTGCAACAACGCGCCGCAGCGCTGGGCATCGCCGACCGAATCACCTGGCCCGGCATGCTCAGCGGTGAGCTCAAGTGGGGTGCCTTCCGCTGCTCCGAACTGTTCTGCTTACCGTCGCACCAGGAGAACTTCGGCATCGTGGTGGCAGAAGCGCTGGCTTGTGGCTTGCCGGTGTCGATTGCCGAGCCGGTGAATATTGCTACTGATGTGGCCGCAGCTGATGCCGGGATCGTTCATGCCGACACCGCCGCTGGCACTACCTCAGCCCTGCACCAGTGGCTGGCGATGGCACCGGCTGCCCAAGCTGAGATGGGCGAGCGCGGCCGGCAGTTGTTTGCAGATCGATACGACTTTGCTTCTGTGGCAAGGGCTCTGTTGCCCTTGCTCGACCAATCATTCATCTCCCATTCCAGTTCATGAATCTCACTAACACCCAGCGTGCCTTGAAGCTAGCCGGAGCACTGCTTCGCCAACCCCAAAATACCCCCCTCTATTTGTTAAGTAATCTTTCGTCTTCGCGGCATTCACCACTCGCGCAACATCTGCCCTGGTGGAGTTTTGATGCAATCCGTGAAGCTGATCGAAGGTTTCCCGGTAAGCGTATTTTCGAATGGGGCAGTGGTGGTTCCACCCTGCGTTATGCCAAAAAGGCTGCCAAAATCACAGCTATCGAAGACGATGCTGCTTGGCTTGCCGCTGTCGAGGAGGCGCTTCAGCGTCATGGTGTTGCTGATCGAGTAACCCTGCGCCATCTTCCTTTCAACTTTGATCGCCCAGAGAACTTCGCTGGCTCCGCATACTGTCAGGCCATGAATGCTGGCGACTGGGATGTGGTGATCATCGACGGGCAGGATAAGTCATTCCGTGAGCGCATCACCTGCTTCCGGCAAGCCGAACCACTGATGAAACCCGGCAGTATCATTCTCGTTGATGACTTCTGGCGTTACGAGGAGTTACTTGCGTCCAACTGTGCCCAGTCTGTCCGGGTGTTTGAGTCTGTTGGCCCATGCCGGATTGGCGTGACAAGCACTGCGATGTTCTTCTACTAACGCCATCTCTTGCGCATCACGATCCTCCAGGGTGCCTTTTTGCCTGTACCCCCACTCCGCGGCGGCGCCGTGGAGAAGATGTGGTTTGAACTGGGCAAGCAGTTCAGCAAGAAGGGGCACAGGGTGTGCCATGTGTCGCGCCGGTTTCCGGGGCTGCCGCAGGAGGAGCTGATTGAAGGTGTGCATCATTTGCGGGTGAAGGGTTACCACACACCGGCCAATGGTCTGCACCTCAAACTGCTGGATCTGCTTTATTCGCTGCGGGCACTGCGGGTGCTGCCACCGGCCGACATCCTGATCACCAATTCCTTCTGGCTGCCGATCCTGGCCGCACGGCGCCAGCAAAGGTTCGGGCAGATTGTGGTGGATGTGGCACGCATGCCCAAGGGACAGATGCGGTTTTACCGCCGCGCTGCCTGCCTGCGGGCCAACAGCAGCGCCGTGGCCCAGGCGATTGCACAGGAAGCTCCCCACCTGTCTGGCTTGGTGTGCACCATCCCGAATCCCTTACCTTTCCAGCCGCCACAGCTGTCTGCGGCTGGTCGGGAGCCGGTGATCCTCTATTGCGGCCGTCTCCATCCAGAGAAGGGCATCGCTCTGTTGCTTGAGGCCTTCCGCCTCGCCTGCGAGCGGGGCCTCAGCGGCTGGACGCTGCGGCTGGTAGGGCCTGCCGATACGGCAGCTGGTGGTGGCGGATTGAGCTGGTTGGAGGGTCTGCTGGCCGGCTCAAAAGCGGTGGGCCTACCGATCCAGTGGATAGGTCCAGTCTATGGCGAGCAGGAGCTGCTGCGGCTTTACCAGCAGGCAGCGCTGTTTGCTTACCCGTCGTTGGCGGAGCGTGGTGAAACCTTTGGCCTGGCACCTCTTGAGGCGATGGCCTGCGGAGCGGTGCCGATTGTGAGCGACCTTGCCTGCTTCCGCGATTTCATCACCTCTGGATTGAACGGCCTGGCATTCAATCATCGTTCCCTCGATCCTGCCTCCCAACTCGCGCAGGAGATCATCAACCTTGCCCACAACCCCGATCGCCGAGCTGCAATGGCGGAAGCGGCCTTGGACGTACGAAATAGCCACCACCCGGCCACGATCGCTCGCCAGTTCATCGAGTGTTTTCAGATGTTGATCTAGCAACAGCCTCTTTGATGCATACCCATGTCCAGGTCAGCCGTTACGCCAGCCCTTGGAGCCGAACCTACCGCCTGCGCTTGTTGATTTGGGATTACAGCTGGTCTTTGCTGTGCCGCTGGACGCCTAAACCGTTCAATCCCTGGCGCCTGTTCATCCTGCGTTGCTTTGGGGCCACGCTGCATGGCCGGCCGTTCGTGCACCAGCGTGCCCGCATCGATCATCCCTGGAATCTTACTCTCCATCACAAAGCTTGCCTTGGTGCTCGCGCCCATGCCTATTGCCTCGGCGCTGTAGAGATCGGTCCGGCAGCCTGTGTGGCTCAGGAGGCTTATTTGTGCACAGGAACCCACGATTTCAGTGTTACCCATAGGCCCCTACAGACCGCCCCGATCCATATCGGCGCCGACGCTTTTATCGGCGCCCGGGCCTTCGTATTGCCCGGTGTGAACGTGGGAGAGGGGGCAATCGTAGGCGCCTGTGCCGTGGTGGCCCGCAACGTGTCGGCCACCACAACCGTAGTTGGTAATCCGGCTCGGCCGCTCGCTCGGGCTTTGCCTGAGCCGGTACAGCCGGCCGATCTCTAATTCATCACCCTGCGCCATGCCCCGCCTTGCACCCTTTCGGCGTATCCCGGCCCCGCAACTGAGCCAGCTCGAAGAGCGGATGCAGGCCTACTACGCCGCCGTTCCCGACTACCCAGCCTTTCACGCTCCATCGCATCACGCTTTGGAGTGGCGGCATCTGCTGAACGAGGTACGCCGTCGCATCGCGGGGGGGGGGGGGAGCCCGTGGCCATTCTGGAATTCGGGTGTGGTCGTTCAGGCTTTCCCACTTGGCTGCGCCAGCAACTCGGCTCCGATGCCACCTCTCTGGTGAACATCACCTGCCAGGACGTGACCGCCACCAATGAGGCCTATCTCCAGCAGGTGGCCGACCAGGTGCTGATCGCCCCTCTGGTAAGAGGCGTGCTGCATCCGGGCAGTTTCGATCTGATCTTCAGCACCCACTGCTTCGAGCATGTGGCACGGCCTGAAGCCTTGCTGCACACCTGCATCTCCTTGCTCAAGCCGGGCGGTGCCTTGCTGCTCTTCGCCCCCCGCTACGACCTGCCCTTCTACCTAAGCCCCTCGTGCGTCAATCTCCCGCCCGTTTCGCGGCTTCTCCTGGGCCTCCGGTTGCTGCTCATCCGCTGGTTCACCAGGCTGCGTCGCAAACCCGCTTTCGTGATCGACACCGCACCTGCCTGCCTGGATCGCCCCTTCGTTCGTGATGCCGATGCCATTCACTGGGTTTCGGCGCATGACGTGCAGTTGTTCGCCCATCGCCACAACCTCAGCTTTTCCCTCCTGGATGTGAGCCATCACGCCGCTCCACCGAGCAAGCAGTGGTTTATTGATCAGTTCGGCAAGTTGTCTGTTTGTTTGTGGAAACCCTTGCAGCCACACTGACGCTCGATCCCATGTTTAACCAGATCCGAAAACGGTTTCATCCCCTTTGGCGCCTCAGACAATGGGCCTGGTATCGGAAAGTTCAGGATTTGGTTGACCCTGATGTAGCGATCAGGATGAATGGCTTTAAGGTCTATCTGAAATTGTTGCGAGACCTAAGCCTCATCCTTCCCCATCAAGGCAAGGAAAGGGCAACCCAACAAGCCTTCTCCTCGTGCTTAGGGTGGGGGGGCTGTGTTGATGTGTTCATCGATGTGGGGGCCAATATCGGTTCCTATTCCTGGTTGGCAAAGGAGCATCGCGTGAATGATATTTTCATGTTTGAACCGGATCCCGCCAATTGCCGTCTGTTGATGCGCACACTGCGTGCCAACCGCCTCGAACACGTATTCCTGGTGCCCTTTGCTGCCTCTACATCGGCTGGCGTTGCCACTTTCTATCCCGATCTGGCCAGCGGCGCCACTGGCAGCCTTGAAAATCATCGCCTGAATGCGCACTCGCTCCATGCCGCCTACGGCATGGGTGAATCGATTGCTGTGCCTACCCTGCCTTTGGATCTCTTCGCCGATTTCTGCTATGGCAAGCGTGTGCTGATCAAGATTGATGTGGTAGGCGCCGAGGCCTCTGTGCTGGCCGGCGCCATGGATCTGATCCGCCAAACGCTACCGGTGATCATCGTGGAGTGTTTCGAGCCCTCCAAGCTCGAGGTGATGCGGACTCTGGGATATGACATCCAATCTCTTGAAGAGAATGGCAATTACCTGCTCATGCCTCCAAGCTATATGCCAGCAAGTTGAATAGTGCTATCATGCTTGATCTCACCATCGCCATCCCCGCGCGCAACGAAGAGCGTAACCTGGCCGTCTGTCTGCAGGCCGTTGGCTCTGATTTCTCTCAGCGCGTGGTGGTGATTGATTCGGTCAGCACCGATGGAACTGCTGAGGTAGCCTGTCGCCATGACGCCGAGGTGATTGAGTTCCGCTGGGACGGCCACTTCCCAAAGAAACGCAACTGGTTCCTTCGCAATCACACCCCCAGTACGGAGTGGGTGTTGTTTCTCGATGCCGATGAGATTCTCACCCCGGCGGCGAAGCGGGAGATTGCCGCCACCCTGCCGGGCAGCAGCTACCAGGGCTTTCTGCTCAGCTACACCAACTACTTCCTCGGTCGCCGCCTGCGCGGTGGCTATCCCCTGCGCAAGCTCGCCCTCTTCCGCGTGGGCGAGGTAGAATACGAGTGCATCGAAGAGGATCACTGGTCGCAGTGCGACATGGAGGTGCACGAATACCCGCTCGTGAGCGGTTCGGTGGGTCTGATCCGCTCCCGCATCGACCACCGCGACCTGCGCGGCATCGACTCCTACATGCGCAAGCACAACGAGTACGCCGCATGGGAAGCCCAGCGCCTGTTCGGCCATCGTCACCAGCCCCACGCAAGCGCCAGCTGGAAACCCCACCAGCGCCTCAAGTACCGGCTAATCACCTCCCCCTGGGGCGGCCTGGCCTTCTTTCTCGGCAGTTTCTTCCTGATGGGCGGCTGGCGTGACGGCGGCACCGGCTTCGCCTTCTGCTTGCTCAAGGCTGGCTACTTCACCCAGATCGCCTGCCGCCTGCGCGAGCTGGAGCAGCAGCAAGCCCTCACTACTGCTCGCTGATCGCCCCCCGCATTCCAAGAAGACAATCCAGATGCCTGGTGATCTCCCTGTCTGGCCTGGTCTGCCTGCTTCTCATGGGCGAGTTGTTCGCAAGGCACCGATTTGGCCTCGGCACACCACCGCTTTATGTAGCTGATCCATTCACAGAATATCGCCTCAAACCAAATCAGAGTCTTCGCCGCTTTGGCAATCGCATCATGGTCAATGGCCAGTCAATGCGTTCAACGAACCTATCGCCTCAACTGCCCTTGGGTGGGCGCCGCGTGCTCGTGTTTGGTGACAGCGTGGTGTGGGGTGGTTCAGTCCTGGATCAAGGGTTGATAGCCACCGATCTACTCCATCGCCCCGGTATTCGTGAGGTTGGGAATGTGGCAGCCCCCAGCTGGGGGCCGGGTAACTGGCTCGGTTGGTCTCAGCATTTTGGCTTCCTCGATGCCAATACGGTGGTGCTGGTGATCAGCTCCCACGACGCTGCGGATAATCCTAGTTCTGAATCCTTCCGTGGAGATCGGAACCATCCTCTGCACCCGCCTCCATCGGCATTGTGGGAAGGATTTAGCCGGTATTTTCTGCCAAGACTGCAAGTCTGGTTGCCCTCGCCGCCACCGGCTGATTCGCGTTCACCCGTAGCTTCGCCTACCAGTTCAGACGATCCACGGGTTCAACGCGGCCTCGCGGATCTACGTGCCCTGATCCAGAGCGCTCGCGCCAGTGGTGCCCGTGTGGTGGCCGTGCAATTCGCGGATCGCGAAGAAGCCGCCACCGGCACGCTCCAGCCCGGCAACCGCTGGATCGCTGAGCTGCTGCAATCGGAAGCTGTTCCCGCCGTCCAGGCCGGCCCCATCTTTCGCCGTTGCGGGCCGATCAGCACCCTCTACACAGACGGTATCCATCCTTACACCGCAGCCGGTCAGGCCTGCCTGGCCCAGGCGATCGAGCAGGCGTTGGCGCTCAGGCCGGTGGCAGGGTTCTGAGCGGTCAGTACTTAATTCAGAACAGTCTCAGCAGGCATTAGCTTTCGGCTCCAGCAGCAATGGGGTGTGTGGTTCATCGTTGCCTCGATGGCGCTTGTGGTTGCAGACGCTCAACTGGCGACATGATCCCGCCGTCGAGAGGCAGATCAACGCCTCGAGGCTTCGCAGGAAGCATCCAATCCATCAGCTCGTCTGAATCGACCTGCTCGTAATACCTTAGTGCGCAAAAACGCGTTGATTGCCCGCCCGATCTCTTGGATCCTTGACGCCGAGAGGGATCAGGAGTGGCTTTGCTGATCGCGAGTTGGTGGGGGTGTTTCTGTTCCTATGAAAATTCTGCTCTACGGCCTCAATTACGCGCCTGAACCCGTTGGTATCGGCAAATATAGCGGTGAACTTTGCCCCTGGCTGGCGGCTCGTGGCCATCAGCTGCGGGTGATCACGGCGCCGCCCTACTTCCCCGGCTGGCGGGTATCAGCCCCCCATCGCAACGGCTACACCCTCAAGCAGCGCGAAGGCGTGCGTGTGCGACGTTGTCCCCTTTGGGTGCCGCGCCGGCCCAGTGGCCTCACCCGCCTGCTGCATCTCGCCAGCTTCGCGCTCTCCAGTCTTGGGCCGCTCCTCGCTCAGTGCGCCTGGCGCCCCGATGTGGTGATCACCGTGGCGCCAGCCTTTTTCTGTGCGCCCGGTGCACTGCTGCTCGGGCACCTTTGCGGGCGCCGCACCATCACCTGGCTGCATATCCAGGATTTTGAACTCGATGCCGCTTTCGAGCTTGGCCTGCTCAAGGGTCGGCTCTTGCGCTCGCTGGCTGAAGCCTGGGAACGCCGCACCTTGCGCGGCTTTGAGCGCGTGAGCAGTATCAGCGCCGCCATGGTGCAGCGGCTTGAGGCCAAGGGCGTCGACCCTGCTCTCAGCCTGCTCTTTCCGAACTGGGTGGATCTGGAGGTGATCCAGCCTCAGCTGGGCACAGCCCGCTTCGAAAACACATACCGGCGTGAGCTCGGGATCGGGCCGGATCAGCTGGTGCTGATGTATTCAGGCTCGATGAACAAAAAGCAGGGCCTCGATCTGCTCGTGGAGGTGATTCACCAGCTCGCGGATCTGCCCCAGCTGGTGTGGCTGCTGGCCGGAGAAGGCCCCACCAAAGCTGAGCTTGTGGCAGCCACCCAGGGCCTACCCCAGGTGCGCCATCTCCCCCTCCAACCGATCGAACGCCTCAATGATTGGCTGAATGCCGCCGATCTTCACCTTCTTCCCCAGAAGGCAGAAGCTGCCGATCTGGTGCTTCCCTCCAAGCTGCTCGGCATCCTCGCTAGTGGCCGGCCTGTGGTGGCCAGTTCCCCTCCGGGATCGGAACTTGCAGCGCTAGCCGACCAGGCCGGAGCCTGTGTGCCTCCCGGTGATGCCAGCGCTTTTGCAGCAGCACTGCGGGACCTGATCGCTTCGCCCCAGCGCCGCGCCGATGCGGGCCGTCTTGCACGCCTGCTGGTGGAAAAGAACTTCGGCAAGGATGCCGTTCTCGGTCGCTTTGAGCAGCAGCTCACGGCTCTGGTTGGCCAAGCAGATAGGCGCGCAGGTGGCCGGTGATCGGGCGTTCCAGCGCTTCAGCTCGCCTCAGCCATAGGCAGCGCAGGATTTCCAGCCCATCCACCTGCAGTGTTGGCCGTTCTGCCAGCTCCACAGAAAAGATTGTCACCGTGTTCACCCCGCGGGCGGAGCGTTCTGTGAACGCCCAGGGCTCACCCAGCTGCCTTTCCTCCACCTGCAAACCCAGCTCTTCTGCGAGTTCACGCTGTGCGGCCCTCCGTGCCGTTTCGCCCCTGCTGATCCAGCCACCAGGTAACGACAGCTCGCGCCGGTAACTGGCCACCACCAACAGCAGCTGCTCTTGATGCCACATCGCCACCAGTGCGCCGTGGGTGCGTGGCTTCGCGATCAGGCGATAGGTCTCATAGAGCCAAGCCGCCAGCCGGTAGAGCCGCAACCGCAGGATCCAGCGCTTCATGTGGAGACCGGATTCACCAAGGCCACACCTGTCGGCAGGACATGGCGATCCTTGCGCGTTGCAACCTGCATGCCGTACTTCACGGCCGTACTCCCAAGCATCAGATCGGCGCCGGGGCGGCCGAGTTCGGCAGAGAGTTGCCCCCAGTGCCGCGCAATCGTGGTGTTGATTGGCAGGATGCGATCCGCATACAGCCGCAGCAGTTCATCGGGTCCTTGCTCGAGCCGCTGTGCAAAAGCCGGATTACGGCGACGCTTGACGCGACTCCCACGTTCGCTTTCCTTCACGCTGATCACACTCAGGTTCAGTGTTTTGCGTGTTGTTCTAACCAAACCACAACCACTGGATCGCGTTGCCCTTTGCGCAGCTTGTAAGCCCGTGCTTCCAATTCAGGGGTTTCAAAGGATGCATCGTCATGAGGGATAGCCAAAAGCAGCTCCGTGCGGCTCGGCTGATGCAGCGTTTCCAGTTGCTTCAGGCGTTCGTCATCGCTTGCAGCCTCCACCGCACTGCAGCGCTGCTTGGCGGCTTGCAAGGTCCAGATTTCTCTCATCCAGGCTTGCTCCTGTCTCGATGACCTGGCTGATTCGATTGTTCTGCCTGCTGCCCCGCCTGTGACGATGCCCCTGGCGATCGCCTGGAGCTATTGCCCGCCAGATCCGCTGCTCTGGCTGGAGCTGCGAGAGCCGTTGTTGCAGCTGCTCTATCAACCCTGGCTGGTGCTGCCTTTGCTGGGAGGGCTCAGCTGGTGTTTGAGCGGGCCGCTGCCCACCCAGGCGCGCATCGCCGCTGTGGTGGCGCTGATGGTTTTGGCCGCGTTGCTTTACAGCCCGATGGGCACCGCTTGGCTGAGTGCTTGGCTCGATCGGCAGTTGCCGCCCTTCTCCGATCCGGCGCCGCGGGATTCCGTGCCCGCCGTGGTGGTGTTGGTGGGCCGCGGGCCTCAGGTGGCGGCAGCCACCACCGCCGTCGCCGCTTCCATCGCATCGCAGGGTTCTGTTGCAGCGGTGTATGTGAGCGGCGATGCCATCAGCACCGCTCAAGCCCTGGAGCGCCAGGGGGTCCCAGCCCAGCAGATCAGCGGTGACTCCTGCGCCCGCACCACCTGGGAGAACGCCACCCGCACCGCGGCTTGGTTGCACCGCCACCATCCCCGTTCTCCGGTGCTGTTGCTCACCGATCCATGGCAGCTGCCGCGTGCCACCGCGGCCTTCCGCCGCCAGGGCTTGCACGTGCAGCCGTTAGCGGTTGAGCCCTCCCTCAGCCCAGGCCAGCGCAACCGCCTCGCCCTGCGTGAAACCGCAGGAACCCTGTTGTACGCCTTGCAGCGTCGCCTGTAGGCGCTGCGTCGTCTCATTCCACCCAGCCGCCGCCGCTGCGCTCGCCATCGCGTGAGTGCAACGGCGGTTTTGTTGTGATGCCCCATCCACACACCCCCGGCCGGCGCCGCTGGGGCGGTTGGTTGCGCCTCTATGGCAACGACCTCAACCGCCTGCAGCGCTTCGTCGACCCCCTCTACGTCACCTTGCTGTTCGATGGCCTGGTGCTCAGCCAGGTGCGCGCACTGCCGCTCGCGCAGGCGCTGTTGATCCTGGCGATCGTGGCGGTGCTACCGGCGCTGATCCTGCCCCAGGGGAAGCTGTATCAGAGCTACCGGCAGCAATCGCTGTTCACCCTGACGCGGCGGCTCAGCGTCAGCTGGCTGTTGCTTCTTGCGGTGTTGCTGGCTCTGGCGTTTGCCACCAAGCTCTCCGCTCAATTTTCACGGATTGCGGTGGTGAGCTGGGCCCTGCTCGGCTGGGCGGGCCTGTTCACGCTGCATGTGGGCGGCCGCAAGCTGCTGCGTTGGTGGCGCATCCGCGGTGGCAACAGCCGTGCCCTGCTCTATTGGGGCACGCCCGATGCTGCTGTGGCCTTCCATGAGCGATTGCGCAAAGCGCCCTATTTGGGCCTGAAGCTGGCGGCCTGGTTCAGCCCATTGCCACCCAACGGCCGCACACTGCCAGCGCAGATGCCCCCCTGGGGCGGCAGCTTGCCCCATCTACGCCGTTGGCTTGAACACCACAGCGTTGATCAAATCGTGTTCAGCCACGTGAGCACCGATCAGCTGTCCATGCAGGATCTCCTCCGCTTTCTTGGCGATACCTGCATTCCGGTCACCTACGCGCCGGCCTGGGTGATGCCGGGCATGCGGTTTGAAGTGGAACAAGTAGCCGATCAACCCTGCATTGATCTCTGGCGCCCTAACCAGTCGGCATTGGACGCGGTGCTCAAGCGCCTGTTTGATCTGGCTGTCGCTGGTTTCGCGCTCACGCTGCTCACTCCTGTGCTGGTCGGATTGGCCCTTGCGATCCGCCTCACCAGCCCCGGCCCAGTGTTGTTCAAACAAGATCGCTACGGCCTTGATGGTCGCCGCTTCTCCATTTACAAGTTCCGCAGCATGCGCGTGGTGGAGGCCGGTGATCAACAGGGCCTACGCCAGGCCACCCGCAACGACCCACGCATTACGCCGCTCGGTGCGGTGATGCGCCGCTGGAGCCTCGATGAATTGCCTCAGTTGCTCAACGTGCTCAAAGGCGACATGAGCATCGTGGGCCCGCGCCCCCATGCCGTGGATCACAACGAGCAATACCGCCAGCTCATCCCCGGCTACATGCAGCGCCACCTGGCGAAACCGGGCATGACCGGCCTGGCCCAGATCCGCGGCTTCCGCGGCGAAACCGCCACCCTCGAAGCCATGGCCAACCGCATCGCTGCCGACCTCGAATACCAGCGCGACTGGAGCCTCACCACTGACCTCAAGATCCTGATCAAAACCGTGCTGCACCTGAGGTCGGTGAATGCGTATTGAGGAGCGAAATACCAGCTCGCCGCTCGGAATCGAATACGGCGATGCAACCCTGGAATAACCCCCAAGCTGTGCGGCCTAAGACTTCCAAGCTTGATCAAATAGCCAATGTTGGTGTGGGCAACGTGCTTCGTCGGTGTGCGACTGCCCTGCACCTCGCTCCATTGCTCTTGGCGCTAGTCCCTGTCCCCGGGCAGGCCTTGCAATGGCGCATCACAGAGACAAAGGAGCCTGCTCCGGCTCCCGGCGGCCTGGGTCGTTCCGCTGCTCCAGCTGGGCTGCCCTGGCGGGTTGTACCCAAAGCGTCCAGCTCTAAAGACCTCGCGCAGCCTCGAGGCGTTGATGACGCTGCGCTGGCGACCGCGAGTGGCCTCAACTGGCGCACCCTCAATGAGCAACAGCTTCAGCAGGAGCTGCGGGAGCGCGAGCAACAGCAGCTCGAGCTCGCGGCTCAGCAACGCAACCCCCAGCGGATCATCAAGCCCAGCGGGCCTACATATGCCAACTTCCGCGCTCTTTGGCGCGATGGTGATTGGTTGCCGCAGATCTCCAGTCTTGTACCTGTGGGCTTTGGCCCCAAAGGTGTGATGCTAAGCCTCTATGGCCGTGCCCTCGACTGCCAGACTGGCAAAGGCGAATGCCCTGGTTTCACCACCTACTCGGCGTGGCAAAGCTCGATTCAAACCTTGGGTAGCGGCCAGCTGCAACAAGTGATTGGTTTCGGCGATCCGATCAAAGCCTTTTCTGTTGTACTCAACAACAGCTCTGAAAACTTGGTCGGTGCGGTTAGGTCTGGTCGGTTAGAGACTTCTAGTGTGTTCACCGGTAATCAGACTGGAGTGCATCTGGCGAAGGCCTTTGGCCCCGATACATCGATCCGTACAGGCATCGATAACCTGATTCGTTGGGATAGCAACAGCGCGTTTTATGATCCTCTGAGCTTTTATGCCGTCGCTACCCAGCGCATCCGTATCAACGATGAGCGCTCGCCCTGGTTCTCCAGTCTCTACCTAACGGCAGGGATCGGCAATGGTGACTACCGCCCGATTGAGCAGATCGTGCAGGCTCAAACAGCAGCACTGCGCTCCGCCGGATGCGCCACCTATGGCTTCACGCCGAAAAAGCCCTGCAGTCAAGACGCCTTCAACCGTGCCATTCAATCCGGAAGCAACTACGGCACGATCAATCCGATCGGATCCCTCGGTCTTGAGGTGTACAAAGGTGTGAATTTGATCACGGAGTGGACAGGCCGAAATCTGAATCTCGGCATGAGCTGGCGGCCCGTGCCCCAATGGGGTTTTGTGATCACACCCATGGTTCAGAGCCTCGTGCAGAACTGTGAATATGCCGGTTGCAAAGTGCCAATGCCAGGTGCAGAGGGACGCTTTGCACTGCCTTCGTCTGTGCTCACACAGCGCGCCAGGCTCAGTGTTCAAGCCTCGGTTGAAGTGAAGTTTTGAAGCCCAGGATTGGCTTGGTCAGCTTCGCGTGGACAGCTGATCACCCTGGCGGCCTACGCAGCCATGTGGTGGATCTGGCCCATGCTCTGCGCGATCATGGCTACGCGGTGTTTGTGCACTGCGTAAACACCGACCCTCAGGCACCGCCATTTGAAACGCGGAGCTGGATTGAGGACGGCATTCACGTGCAGGAGCTGAATCACGCCTACCAGGATCTCAAGGCTCTTGCGGGGTTTCAATGCGTTGATCAGGCCGAGGTGATCCTGCGTGAGTGGGTGCGCTATTACCAGCTCCAGCTCGTGGATGTACACCACACCCTCTATGTGGGTGTTCGTGCCTTGCCGGCCCTATCGGCGCAGGTTCCAGTTGTAGCTACCCTTCACGATTACTGGTTGCTCGATCCCCGAGGACAGCTCTTTGGTTTCGCCTCCCAACCCGGAGCCACTCTCACTGCTGAAGCTTGGGAAGCAGGTGTGCGGCAGACATGGCCGCATCTGTTTCGCCAAAGCCTTTCCCAGCTGCACTACTACAACCCAACGACACATCTAGACCGGGTTGATTCGCCACGTCTGATGCAGACATGGCAGAGCTATAGCCGCCGCTGCCTCTCGGCTTGTCGCCGTTTGGTCGCCCCCTCTGAAGCAGCCGCAGCCACATTTCTGAACTATGGATTCAGCCAGCCGATTCGTGTTATTGAAAACGGCATCGATCCCTCTGGGCTGCTCAATGGCCTGCTTGAAGAATCGGTTGATTCAATCCAAAATGGTCCGATTCGCATGGGGCTATTGGGCAATGTTGCGCCCTCAAAGGGGCAACTGGCATTTTGCGAAGCTCTGCTCAGTACTCCATGGCGAGCTGATGTGAAGCTGCATCTCTATGGTCAGATTCCTGATACATACCATGGTGATTCAAGTCCACAGCAGCGACTTAAAGGCTTGATGGTTCGCTATCCGGAGCTCATCCTCTGGCATGGCGCCTACCAGCGCGATCAGCTTAAAGCGATCTTCGCGGGTCTTGATCTTCTGGTCATGCCTTCTCTCTGGCCTGAGGTGTATGGCTTGATCGCTCGAGAAGCGCTCTGTTACGGGTTGCCGTTGATTGTCTCCAACGCCGGTGCTTTGGCTGAGCTAGATGGCCGGAGCCATGTGTTCCTCCTCGATGCGGCAGATCCCGCCGGCTGGAGCGAGGCCCTCAACGCTGCCTTCGAACGAGGGCCTCTCTTGCGCTGGGTGTACGAGCGCCGGCGACGGATCCTTCCACCAGACAGCACAGTGCGCACGTCAGCGGAGTGCGCTGTTGAGGTTGCCGAGCTCTATCAAGAGGTGCTTGCCACTGCAGATGAAGCCGCCGCTCTGATTCCTGCCCACTCATTGCGCTGAGCGCCACTCCTTCGCCCGCCCATCCGCAGCGCTCGGATCGCTCGACTCGGGCCACCAGGGGCTGCAGGTTGTCAGCCGCTTGCCCCAGCGCGATTGCATCAATCGCAGCGCACTTTGTTCTGTTGGGCTGTTATGGCAAGGACGGCTTTGGCTTTCTTTGTGGATTAACACCGCATCCGGTGGAATCACATGCCGGTAGCCTGCCTGCCCGAGCCGCAGGCAGAAATCCACATCATTGAATTCAACCGGTAGCGCCGGATCAAACCCGCCGGCCTGTTCGTAGAGGCTGCGGCGCACCATCAGGCAAGCCCCGGTTACTGCGCCCCAATTGCTCAACAATTGGCTGCGCCCACGATGGACGGAATGCCTCAGCGGTAAACCGCGATAGGCGTGATCGGCGCCCCCGTGCATCCCCACCACGACACCGCCGTGTTGCAAGCCCCCATCGGGGTAGAGCAGGTTCGCTCCCACACAGCCGATGCTCTCCCGGCAGGCGTGGGAAGCCATCGCTTCTAGCCATCCCGCTTCGAGCGCCTCAACGTCGTTGTTAAGGAATAGCAAGAGCTCAGGCGCAGGTTGCGCTGCCCATGTGTGCTGCACCCCGAGGTGGTTCAGGCGGCTCCAGTTAAACGCTCGCGTGTCGCGCATCACGGCGAAGCGCCCTGCCAGTTGTTCGTTCCACTGCTTCAGAAGCGCGGCGAGCTCTGGCTCCGTGGATCCGTTGTCAATCACCACAATCTCCCAACTCACGGCATCACCGCTGAGGGTGGTCTTCAAGCTTTGGAGGCAAGCTGCCAGCAGCTTCGCTTGGTTGCGCGTGGGGATCACGATGCGGCAGCGCAGTGGGTTTGGGATAGGCCACTGCAAGTGCATCGCCCCTATCACTTGATTGGAGCGAGATACCTTGACATCCCCCTCACCCATCCGGCGCAGGTGTGCCTGCAAGGCCTTCACCTGCTCTGTGGGCACGCCTGAGGCACCATCCAGCCGATGCACCAGCACCCGGGGCACACCCGCTGCGCGCGGCCGTTGCTCTAAGGCCCGCCAGATCCACTGCTGTTGCTCGCCAAGATCCAGCGGTGGCAGTGCCAATTGGTGCAACCGAAGCCAGCTGACTCTCCAGGCTGAGAACGATTCCAACCAGGGCATCGCCCAGTAGCTCTCCCAGCACCACCCCGGCTTGAACCAGGGATCGGCCCGCTCGCCATCCACCAGTCGATCTTCATCGCAATAGATCAGGTCGGGTTGGCTGTCTGCCGGGCACTGCTTCAACCACTGCTCGATCGCCTGAAGGCCACCGGCTCGCAGTTGCGCTGCCTTGTGCATCAGCACGATCCAGCCCTGTTGCGGCAGCGCAGGCATCGGCTCCAGCCACCACTGATGCACCAGTCGCTGGCTGCTCAATGGCAACCGCGGCTCTAATTCTGCGCACCACAACCTATAGCTGCTCGCTGAGCCCCCCTGTTCCAGCGTCTCTCCACCCAGCAGCCGCTTGAGCTGTAGCTCAGCGGCATGGTCTGCAATCCAGTGCTCTTCAGGAAGGGCCGCACTGGCGCGCCGGAAGCAAGCCCAGGCCTCGGTCTCGCGCTTGCGCTCAAGCAACAGCTCCGCCAGGGCGAACCAATTCCAACCCAGCTGTGGATCGAGCTGACAACTCAGGGCCTGATGCCATTCCGCGCGGTCCAATTGGCCGCAGGCTGCTCTGTGCTTGCCCAGGAGGTGATGGGCACTGGCATGGTCGGGTTTGAGCGCACAAACTTCCTCAAGCAGAGGCGCTGCTTCAGTCCACTGCCCGCATTGCACAAGTGCATCAGCCGTCCGGTAAAGCTGCACCCATGACGCACTGGACACACAGTTTGTGCATTTTGATCATTCAACAAACACTCCAATCCGTTTGGCTCTATCAATGCATGAACTGAATACAGTTATGCATGCATTGAATGGGTGGTCTCAAGTTCTTGCCTGAGTAGTTCTCGATAAAGCAAAGCTGCGTCGCGGTGCTCTCCCAGTTCATCCAGCAGTTCGGCAAGAGGTGGTAACACCATCCGACGTTGTTCGGCGTTCGCTCCCTCCGCCAGGGTGCTGAGCAGCTGTTTCGCTTGGCGCAGGTGTTGATCAGCGATTAACTGCTTAGCCTGCTCGATCCAGGTTGCCAAGTTCACGCTCGCTGGCTCATCACGTAGCCACTGCGCCAGTGCTTCGTTAGCGGCTTCGACGTTTCCGTCTGCCAGCTGCGCCAGGATCCAGTTGTTGCGAAAGCTGCTCAAAATACCCAGCTCGCGCAGCACCGCCTCTTGTGCCGCGAGCGGCTCCAGCAGGGCCAGACACATCTGGTGGCGGCCGCTGGCGAGATGGGCTGAGGCTGCATTGAGCCGGTGCTGCACGCTGTGCGGATTCAGCTCCAGGGCTTGCTCGAAGTGCTCGAGGGCGATCTCGATCTTTCCTTGTAGGAGCGCCGCCTTGGCCTGCGCAGCGAGGAGAGCATCGTTCGGTTGTGCCCAGCGCTCGCTCAACTCCGCCAGGGCTGCTTCCGCTTCTGCACTGGTGTGGGGCTGAAGCTGTCCAATGATGGCGGCCAACTGGCGGTTGAGCTCCATTCTCGCCGCATCCTCCTCAGTTTGCTCCGGCTCCATCAGTGCATCGCTCAGCGGTCCGTCGCGCACAACCGTCTGCGAGATAACTGTGCTCTGACGTTCGGCCTGAACAACAGCCGCTGGCTGGATCCCGGTCTCGGCCCCCATCAGCAAACTAATCACCTGGCGGTAGAACGGAACCGCCATCTCCATCGCGCCGCGTTGATTCAGATCTTCCGCCATCTGCAGATAACGGTGGATCAGGCTATGGCGTGATTCAGTGTGGGAGCTGAGTGGAGCATCTGGCGCCGCAATTGGGGCTGATGCAACAGGCGCTGCCTGAACAGGAGCTTTGCCCGCTTTGCTGCGCTGTTTGGCTTGGCGTTTGCCCACCGTTTTTCTCACCGTCAATCCGACCATTGTTACCTGAATCGTTTGATCTTGCGGTGGTTCTTCCCTATCGCAACGCGCACCGCTGGTTAGCGGAGACACTGCTCGCCTTGGTCAGCGCTGCTCAAAACCTTCGCTGGCAACTCATCGCGGTTGATGATGGATCTACCGATTCAGGTGGGCACCTGCTTCGCCGCCTCACTGCTCAATGGCCTGCGCAGCAATGCATCCTGCTCAGAACTCCTGGCATCGGTGTGGCAGCGGCGCGGAACATCGCATTCCGTACCACCCAAGCACCGATCATTGCCCTGCTCGATGCCGACGATGTGGCTCTTCCCCGCCGTTTGCAGGCACCCCTGCAGCGGTTGCGTGCCGAGCCTCATCTCAGCCACGTGCATGGAGGCTGGCTTCGGGTGAGCCCCAGTGGCCAAACCCTGAGCACCGTTGAACCCTGGCGCGATGGAGCGGGTTTTGATCTCCGCTCAGCCCTCACCCACAAAGCCGTGCTGCCAAGCGCTTGGACCCTTCGCCGTGACGCCTTTCTTGCTGTGGGCGGCTTCGATGAGAGCCTCTCCCACGCTGAGGATGTGGATCTCCTGTT
Organism: Synechococcus sp. HK05; assembly: GCF_019104765.1. Classification (NCBI taxonomy): domain Bacteria; kingdom Bacillati; phylum Cyanobacteriota; class Cyanophyceae; order Synechococcales; family Synechococcaceae; genus Synechococcus; species Synechococcus sp. HK05. The sequence continues at coordinate 53,936 of NZ_JAHRXJ010000002.1, forward strand.
GCGTCTAGCGGCTGCAGGCCACCGCGGCAGTTGGCTGAATGAACCCTTGGTGCGCTATCGCGTGCATCCCGCCGCCGCTAGCGCCCACACCAGCGCGGTGATTGATGGTCTGGCGTCTGTGGTGGAGCGTCACTTGATTGATCAGCCCCAACCCTGGGCTGACGAGATCTTTTACGGCACCCTCACCTGGGGTGCCTGGCGAGCTTGGTGCAGTGGAGATCAGAGCCTGGCTTTGCAAACCCTGAAGCGCGCTCGCCTCAGATGCCCCTTACCCCTGGTACGCCGGCCCGTGCATTTCCTCGAACACATCAGCCGCAGTTGCCGGCGTGATGGCATCGGCTTTGATCACGCCAGGTTTTGTGCCAGTCCCTTCTGGCACCAGGCCAGAGATCTGTTGTTGCAACCGCTTTGAGCACGGCAGCTTCAGAGGCTTGGCATCTGCTTGACCGTGGGCTGCCTCGACAGGCATTAAGCCGGTGGCGTGAAGAGTTGCTGAACTGCCAGCGATGCGCCGCCTGCATCGAGGCAGCGCATCAGGCCCTAGCGCAAGACCCCCTTGCTGAGCAGCGCCGCCTTGTGTTGCGTCTGCTCGCGCAGCTGCAGGCGGGGCACCCCGGCGAGGATGACGTCAACCTATTGGGCCAGGTGTTGCGCGGTTGGGCTGCGCTCTGCCTCGATCACGCCCCAGGACGGTCGCTGCAGCTCCTCGAGCGGGCCTGGGCTTGTGGTTCGGATCCACTCCTGAATCAGCAGTTGGCCGACCTCTATGCGCGCCAAGGCGTTGCAGCCGGTGCCCATGCACTAGCGGTGCCAAACCCTCGTCAGCCTCCCTGGCCGAAGCGCCACTGCGCTGGTTTGCATTGCCAGCGCTGTTCCGCAGCATTAACGACGAATCCGCTACCGGATGAGCCTGATCTGCAGGTTCATTGTCTCGAAAACGGTCGTATCTGGATTGAACGCCATGCGCAGCTGGGCCAGACCCACGGCGTGGCAGTTGCCCAGGCCGATGGTCGACTGATTCCTTCTCTGGTACGGCGCTACCCGTGGCATTGGCCCGATTGCCTTGTTGTCGAGCAGCATCAGCTGCATGTTTTGGCCTTGATGGCTCATCCCCATCACCGGCCCGCTGCAGCCCTTCAACTCAAGGAGCCGGTGTTGGCGGTGGCAGACCTCTCCGCCGAGCTGTACTACCACGCACAGCTGGAGCTGATGCCGCGGCTAGGCCGCGCCTGGCAGCAGTTGAGTGCTCACTATCCAGGGTTGCGGCTCTGGCATAACGGCGGTTCAGCGCCTTGGATCAGCGAGGCCCTCAGCCACTTGGGCATCCCCGCCGAGCGACTGTTGTGTGCCCACCGCCATCCCCATTTGCAGGCAAGCCTGCTTCTGGTCCCTAGCTATAGCTCCTCGTTTGGCCGCCCGGGTGTGTGCAGCCTTCGCTGGCTGCGTGGGTTCTGGGGCGCCATTACCGAGCGGCTTCCGAAGCCTGACACCAGTGGCTTGGGGGTGTTTCTTTCGCGATCACCGGCGCAGCGCCGCCCCTTGTTGCAACATCAGCGCTGGTTGCTCGCCACACGCAAGCTCGGCTTGTACCAGCCCAGCCTCGGCTGCAGCGTGGCTCAGCAGCTCCGTGCCCTTCAGCGCACCGAGCGAGTGGTGATGGCACATGGCGGTGCGATGGCCAACTTGTTGCTGATGCGGCCGAAGTCAGAGGTGATCGAGCTGATGAATCCCGGCTATCAACCGCCCTACAGCACCAGCCTGCTCGTCAGCGCCAACCAACGTCATCGCCGCTGCTTGGGTGCTGTAACCCCGCAAATCCTTCAGGACCTGCTCTACGCCGGTCCCCTGGAGTGGCCGCTTGATCTGGAACCATCGGCCTTGACAGGCCTGTGAATGCTCGAAAGCTAAAGGCTCCCACGTCAGAGATAGGCGAGTACACATGGCGTGCCCTGTGCTGGACATGCCCACCAACCACTTGGCTTTAGATCTCAATGGTTGAGCTATTGCAGATGAACCTGCTTGATACTCGGAATGCAAATACAGGTATGCATGCTACGAATAAGGGGTAGGCGATTTCTCCCTTTCTCTAGACTGGATGCACTCAAAAGATAGCAATGTCTTTTTCGCCACCTGATTTTGTTGACACAACTGTTCGTGAGATCACGGTTGATGATTCCGTGCCTCAACCTTCTGCAGGTACGACCGTAGTCTTCACGGGTGTCTCCTCCCAAGGCAGTACAGTTGCTATTACTGATCCTAATACGGCCGCGAACCCTGTTAAGGTTCTTTTAGACCCACAATTTGTCGAAGAGGTTGAAAATCTTTTTATTGCGATCGCAACTGCCAATGTTAATCTTGCCTTCGAGGCGACCGAAGCTTCTAGGCAATTGGCTACGACGGGTGTTCAGATACGAGTCGGTGTTGATGAACAAGGTAATTTTCTTCAGATTGGTGGCTTGGTGATTCGTGGTAAATCTGCGAATGGCTTATCAATTTCTCTCGAAGGTGGCCTGGCAACGGAGGCTGTTCCACCCGAGAGCCTACCGCCCGTCCTGTCGCGCATCTTTGCTGCAGGTCTGTCTGCTGTAAGTCTGATGTCGAACGCGCTCGCGTCGGCAGCGCTTCAGGTCGATGTGCCGGTTCTTAATACTTTGACGGAATTGTCGCGTGGCGATGATTACCTGCTCGGCACTGAGTTCAACGATGGAGTTATTCTCTCTAAGGGCAAGGACGTTATCATCGGGGGTGGCGGGGATGATGTTTTCATTGCAGACTCGGTTCTATCGAAAGCCAAAACCAAGTTAACAATGGATGGCTCCGGTGGCAATGCTGGTGCTGACGGAAGCGATGATCTGGTGGTTTCAAAGCGTGCGATAAGGCGTTCAAAGCGTCGTGCCAAGATTATAATTGATGACTTCGACTCGGCTCGTGACGATATCATTCTGGAGACCAGTCCACGGCGGGTTACCGGTATTGGTACTGATGAGTTGACGATCACAACCAAGAAAGGTGGTGTGATTGAAATTATCTCTGGAGGAACTCCCTTTAATCCAGGTGGCATTGAGTTTGTCTGAAGTGGATGAGGGCTTGATGCGGTTTTGATCAGCCTGCGCGTCTGGGGGCATCACTGTGCCTCATTTGGTTTGGCAGGTGGGGCAGCGGCTACGGTTCGGCTCCTTCGAGAAATCGGCTGCAGCGTTACCTGTCACGACTTGCCCTTGGCGACCCATCCAGCGGTTCAGCCGGCGCTGTGTAGCCAATCCGAAACGCTGCCCGTTCAAGTTGATCTGGTTCACACCAATCCCAATCTGTTGCGTGCGGACCCAGGTTTGCTGTGCTCCGCAGATCTTACGGCTCCACTCCGTATCGGTTATTGGGCTTGGGAGCTTGAATCTTTTCCTGAAGGCTGGGAATCGTTCTTTGCCTCCTACGATGAAATCTGGTGTCCGAGTCCCTTCACGGCACAAGCGTTGGTGCAGCGCAGTCCAATCCCTGTGATCAGCGTCCCCCATTATCCCGATTGGTCGCGTCTGCACGTGTTGCAAGAACGTCGTCGCGCTCGTGTTCCCCGTGCCAGCAAAACGTTTAGGTTCCTTTGCTTGTTTGATTTCTGGAGCACAACCGAGCGTAAGAATCCAGATGGTGTGATTGATGCCTTCTGGAAGGCATTCCCGCCGGGCTCATCCAACCCTGTTCCTGTAGAGCTTTGGATCAAAACTAGTAGTGCAGAGCAGTTCCCTGGGGCCTGTCATCGCTTAATGGCCAAGACGGCAAACGATCCAAGAATCCATTGGCAACATCAGTTGCTTGGCTCAGATGAATTGGATGAGCTCTTGCTCAGTGCTGATGTCCTGGTGAGTTTGCATCGCAGTGAAGGCTTCGGGCTGGTGTTGGCAGATGCGATGGCCATTGGTCTGCCGGTGATTGCCACGGCATACTCCGGCAATCTTGAGTTCATGCCCCAAGGGAGCGCTGCGCTGATTCCATGGAGATTGATCCCGATTGATCACACCTCTGGTGATTACCGTCGAGGTTGGCTGTGGGCAGATCCGGATCTCAACGCGGCGGCAACCTGGATGCGTGATCTCGCGACTGATCACCAGGTTGGCGCCAGCCTTGCTGTGCGTGGGGCTGCTGCTGTGCGTGAACGTTTAAGTTTCACGCGACTTGCGCCGATTATGCGTCAACGCTTAGGCACTCTTTTGCTCAAACCGACGCGCCGCGAGCTCCTGCACTCGGCTTCTCCTGCTGTTCAATCACTGAATTGACTGTCAAGTACGGACAATCCCTTCAAGCGACTACCGACCGCGTCCATCCAAAGTTCGTGGTTGTCACCTCTCTGGTCTTCCGGTTCAGTTCGCTTCCTTGCCTTCGATCGATTCGAGTATATCACTGAAATCCGTTCAAGACTTTTAAGATCTAGGGACCAAGCGTGAGCTTCGAAGAGCCTGCGGAGTACAGCACTATTGGCTAAATCACGTTCCTGCAGCCATCGTGCAATCTCCAGGCCGGGTACGGATATGGCAGCACTGGTAATACCTTGGATGTGCTGATCGCTGAAGGGTTTATTCCAATGGTTCAGTTCATGAATCGCCTCATTCGGTTCAAGAGTGAAGAGTACTTCTAGCAGGTTGCCGGTTGTAAGAGGGCTGGTTGATCCATCCGTGATGGCACGCCGGTAATGCTTGGCGGCATCCCTGAGCTGATGAAGCCCCCGTTTTGCATCAGCATATTTGTGATGGATCCAGAATGTTCGCTTAGGGCTCTCTAAAACAGGCTGCAAGACCGCTAAGCACTGTTCGTAGGCGCCTTGCATCAGAAGGGCATAGCTCAATGCATCGGCAATGGCTTGATCTGATGCACCGAGCTGATGTCTTAGCCATAGTAGCCGCCCTTCTGCGGCCTCCCATTGCTTCAGCTCCAGCTGCTTCAGGCACCACTTGTAGTGATCGTTGAGTTGCATCGGTATGCCTTCTTGAGTTTTGTGTGTCTTATTGCGTCACTCGCCATTATGCCCTGTATCCCTGCTCTTCTCAGGAACTCCAAGTATTTGTTCTTTGCTCCAATCTTTTCCATTGCGTTTTAAGCCAAAGCCCACCTCCTTTCGATTCCTGCACGGGTTGCCTGGCCTTCGTGCCTCTTGCATTGAATGAGTTTCCGTTCACCCATGACCGCACTCGTTCCCGTGATCCTCTGCGGCGGTACCGGCACCCGGCTCTGGCCCCTCTCGCGGGCGACCTACCCCAAGCAGTACTGGGCCCTGGCCGGAAGCGGGGAAGAAACCCTGTTGCAGCAAACCCACCAGCGCCTGGAGGGCATCGCCAGCCTCCAGCCACCGCTGCTGATCTGCAACGAAGACCACCGCTTCATCGTGGCGGAGCAAATGCGCCAGATCGGCGTGGAGCCGGGGGCGATCCTGCTGGAGCCCATGGGCCGCAACACCGCACCAGCGGTGGCCGTTGCAGCGCTGCAAGCCACCGCCCATGGCGACGACCCGCTGCTGCTGGTGCTCGCCGCCGACCACGTGATCCAGAACGCCTCTGGTTTCCGCACCGCCGTGACAACCGGCATGGCTGCCGCTGAAGCCGGCCAGCTGGTGACCTTCGGCATCGTGCCCACCGCAGCGGAAACGGGATACGGCTACATCGAGGCCGCTGAACCGCTGGGAGGCGCCACAGCACCGGTACCGATCGCTCGCTTTGTGGAGAAGCCCGATCGAGCCACCGCGGAACAGTTTCTGGCCAGCGGCCGCTTCACCTGGAACAGCGGCATGTTCCTGTTCAAGGCCAGCGCGATCCTGGCGGAGCTGGAACGGCTGGCGCCGGATGTGGTGAGCGCCTGCCGCGCCGCCCTGGAGCACGACAGTGAAGACCTCGATTTCCTGCGGCTGGAGAGGGAAGCGTTCGCCGCCTGCCCGAATGTGGCCATCGATGTTGCCGTGATGGAGCGCACCGACCGCGGCGCCGTGCTGCCGCTTAATGCCGGCTGGAGCGATGTGGGCAGCTGGAGTGCCCTCTGGGAAACAGCCGAGCAAGACAACGACGGCAATGTGCTGCGCGGCCGCGTGATCAGCGAGGGCAGCAGCAACTGCTATCTCCGGAGCGAGCACCGCCTGGTGGTGGGCCTGGGGGTGGACAACCTTGTGGTGGTGGAAACCGACGACGTGGTGCTGGTGGCCGACAAAGGCCGCGCCCAGGATGTGAAAACGATCGTGGGGCTACTGGAACGGGAAGGCGCCCGCGAGAGCAAGGCCCACCGCCGCATCTACCGCCCTTGGGGCAGCTACGACGGCATCACCGAAGGCGAGCGCTGGCAGGTGAAGAAGATCGTGGTGAACCCCGGCGCCAGCCTCTCGCTGCAGATGCACCACCACCGCGCCGAACACTGGATCGTGGTGAGCGGAACAGCGCTGGTTGAAAAAGATGGCGTGGAAGAACTGATCGGCGAAAACCAGAGCACCTACATCCCCCTGGGCTGCAAGCACCGCCTCTCCAACCCCGGCAAGATCCCTGTGGAACTGATCGAGGTGCAGAGCGGGCCCTACCTCGGTGAAGACGACATCGTGCGCTTCGAGGACCGCTACGGAAGAACTGATTTAAAGCGATGATTGTTGCTTTGACTTATTGGGTTTCATGGGCGGTGTCCGCTACTGAACGCTGAACGGTGAGGCTGGTTTGCGAATTATTCAAACTAGTTGCTTGTGGTGTGATTAATCACAAGACTTGCTCGTAGCCATTGGAATGTGTTGCTGACACCCCCCTTTTCATTGCTCCAGCGCCGGGCTGTGCGGCGCACGGCGGTTGTGGATGTCTGATTCGGCAGGGCCGCGATCTAGGACATGGTTCTGACGGTGATGTGCCTTGCATTCGCAACCAGACGAGTTTCCACAGCGACAGCCGCGCAACCCTCTGCGGTGGCTTGGTTGTAGGTCCTGATCAGGTGCAGGCCCTGGGCAGACTCCTCCTTGCTCTCGCCGTTTGAGGGCTGCCGGATGTACCGCTCATTTCCCTGAATTCGGTCATGGCCGGTTCTCCGATCGCACTTTGTGCAAGCTAAGTGGCAAAGGGGGGGCAGATGCAGATAACGATGCATGCCAGGCCAATCGGTTGTGATTTTCGACCTCAACTGCAGGCAGACCTTCCGGGAACTGGATGCCACATCTCCGGATGACTGAGAGCAGTGCGACGATTTTTGGGCTACAGATCTCGGGCGTTACAGACCACAGTGTCGAGTCTGTTGTCGCCCCGGGTGCCAGGGTGACATCCACGGATTTTCAGTCGCTGTTCTCTTGTGCCTGAACGTCACGGCTGTTCATCTGGTGGTTCCTCATCGATATGCCGTGGATCTCCTCAAACAACCTCCTGTCTGCCTGTGTACCGATCAGCCCACATCGATCAAGGTGATATCGCAAGGCAGGGCAGGGATCATGCCGAATCATTTCAAAGAGCCTTTGCATGCGGTAATTCTTGATGACCCGTAATGGCGAGCATCCCCATTGGCTATGGCATACGTTCTGCACGCTTCTGATGCTCATCGAGATTGCTAGAGCAAGATCGGATATCCTTATCCTGTCGCGGTAATGCTTTGCGAGATAACTCTCTATGAATGAAGCCGCATCCTGGTATTGACTTGTGGTGGGTAATCGCTTCTCTTGAGACAAGGCTCCTCGAGCACGTGTAGACACGGTATCCCTGGCCCGCTCAAGCTTTGTTGTGTGGCTCAGCCCAGCAAGCGGAGGGGGCATAAGAATTGCCATCCGCGCTAAAATCACGCCAACCGATGGTTGTAATAAGATGAGAGAGGTCTATGCAGGATCTGCATAAATGCGCTTTCCTCTATTCTGAGTATGGCTATTTGTGGTCAAAGTGGAGTGTGAGTCACCGAGAGGTCTGGTTGCGGCAATCCCTCACGGGCTTCTTGATCCCCGTCTTGATCATGGCGACTTCGAGCTTGCTTCAACAGCTGCTGAGCTTGGCCCCGGCCACCAATGTCTCGCTACCGGCGCGGCCTTGTTCGAGTTGGGGTCGATGACGCACCTTCGCTCCTGATCGCCCGCAGTCGGATTGTGCCGCTTGCGACCCGCCTCCCATCACCGTTGCATGACCAGCCCAGGATGTACTGAAGAGAGACGAAGTCATCACCACCGTGAACGGGAGTCGGCCACTGCGGTATGGCAAAGGGGCCTCCGCCGCGAGGTAACTAGGCGCGGGAGGGCTTCAGGCGTAGAGCGGATCTGTTTGATCTCCCAGTTCATCACCAGGTTTATTGTTTGTGCGGCTCTAGCTGAGACCGTGACTCTATACAGGTGTTCTTTTTCAAGATTATGGCTGTCGTGATCCAGAGCCGCGCGAGGGATGAGCTTGTCTGGCGCGATGAAATGTGGAAGCGGAATCACCTCGCCGCCTATCTGACAGCCCGAGCTAAAGCCCGTCTAACAGGCCGCGTCTACCGACTGCTGGATCACGACGGCGTTGTCATCGAGGAGTTTCGTGAGGTAGGCCAATGAAATTGAAAACCATGACGATCAGCCGAGGGCTATCCGAAGCAGCCGGGCCAGGAATCGTGGGCCCTCAGGCCAGCACCGTGTTCAGGAGTGCCTGGATCGATTCTGAATCAGGCTGAGGTTCAATACGATCCAGCGCATCCATACTCACCGGTGAGGCGCTGGCTCACTCCTCTTCGTCAGCCCCGCCAGAGGGGATCAGCTTGATCTGCTTGCGGCCGAGCTTGATCTCGAACTCATCACCCGGCTTGAGATCGAGCATGGCGGTGTAGGCCTTGCCGATCAACAGATTGCCGTTGCCCTGCACGGTGGCGGTGTAGCTGAGCTTGCGGCCACCTTTGCCCCGGCCCACGCCATCGCTACCGAGGCTGAGACCCTTGGCCTCGAGTAGGGCTTCATAGAAGGCGGTGAAGTTCAGGCGCTCGCCGCCATCCTTCTTGGTGCTCACATAGCCGCAGCTGCGCACCAGATCGGATTTGGAGACATCGCCCAGCTCCTTGACTTTGGCAAGCAGATCAGAACCGGTGAGCATGGGTGGGGATAAAACTTGCTGAGAGATTAACGCCCAGAAGGCTGAGAGGCGAACTTGGATTGCCGATTCCAGCCATCAAAAAAGGAGGCCTCCTCAGACCTCCTTCTGCGTGCAGGTGTCATCCTCTGCATTGACGCGGTTCTAACGCCTTTGGCGATCACCCGCCAGCTCAGATCTCCTGGAGCAAGCGCTCGAGCCGCACCAGCTGATAGCGATTGGCTTCTGAGGGAACAGCGCTGTACATCGCCCAGCACTGGCGCAACTGGGCCTCCAGCCCCTGGCGCACATGGTGGTGGCTGTGGAGCGAGATGGTGGCGGTGGTTGGGGTGAAGGTCATGATGAAGGCCCGGGCAACTGTTTAAAAGGTTCCCCACCCTGTCCCCGCAGGCCCATGCGGCGATCAATTCGCCGGGCTGAGTTCAATCCACCAGCCGCTACCCGGGCCCTCCACTTGCCATCGCCGGCCCCAGTTGCGCTCGGAATAACGCAAGGCTTGGCCACTGCCGATAGCCGTGTTCACGTAGCCACCGTTCACCAGATCAGCTTCGCCAATGGGGTCGTGCATCAGCAGCTGGCGGGTTGCTGGATCCCAGCCGATCACCAGGCTCCAGTGGCCGCCGCCTGTAGGTGACGAGGCTGGACCTTTGTGGAGCCAACCCACGGGGCAGGGGATTCCGAACTCCAGTTGATGGATCAGGTCATCGATGGCGCCATCGGTGCGGAAGCGGGCCTGAATACTGAGGCTCTGCAGCGCAGCTACTTGAGCATCGGCATTGGTGGTGTCGCCATAGCGCTGAACCAGCGCCAGGAATTGATCATCCAGCTGACCGGAACCGTTGAGGCAGCCTGGCCTGAGGAAGGATGCCGCCATCGCGCAGGTGGAGGCAAAACACATCCGGCTGCCCTGGCCGGTGACGCTGTCGCTCTGGCTCAGGTAGGGAACGGGGAGCTGGATCAGACCGTCATGGGCGGTTTCCGTGCCTTCCGCTCCCTTACTGCTCTGGGGCGCGGGTGACCTGCGGAACGTCTCTGCGAAGGCACCCAGCTGCTCAGACGTAAGGCCGCGCTGGAGCAGTTGCCAGGCTTCCAGCTGGTGGGGCAGGCCTTGGTGATGACGCACGGCGTCGAGCAGTTGTATGGGCGTGGTGGATTGCTCCCGCTGCGTTGTCTCAGGTTCACCAGACGGAGACGACGTACTACCGCTTTCAGCGTGAGCCACCTCCGCAGCCCTGCGGCGCTTGAGTCCTTCCACCGGGCCATTCGGTCCCTTGCACCAACGGGGCAACTCCTGGGCGATCACCACCGCTGGTGCCTCTCCGGCCAATAGCCGCTTGCGCAGGGTGGAGCGCTCCAACGCCCCCGCCCCCACGTTGAAACAGAAGCTGATCAGGGCATCGCGCTGGCGAGGCAGCAGCGCCACACCAGGTAGGAGCCGCTCCACGACGCTGGCGGCATGGACCACATCCTTTTGCAGCCAGAGGTCGGCCTGTTGCTGCGTAATCGTCAGGCCAGGAACAACATCGGGCCTGGTGTGCCCGTATCCAATGGTCCAGGGAGCACCGCCGCTGGCGGGATCGGGATAGGCGCTCAGGTGGCAGCCCTCCCAGGTTTTGAGCAGGGTCCAGCCCTCGGGGGTGAGTGGCATCCATAGGAAGCGAAGAACACCTGAGGGTTCCGGCGTCCCAAATAATCCGCGGCTTGGAGCCCGCCAGACTCGATAGGGTGAAAGCACCGGCAAGGGTTGGATGTCGTACCGCATACGCCTGCTCGAGACCGACGAGGGTTGGTCGGTGAGCTGCCTGGATCTACCGGGGTGTCACTCCCAGGGTGAGTCGCGCGATGAGGCGCTGCACAACATCCGTGAGGCCATCCAGCTCTGGCTGGAGGTAGAAGCAGAGGAAGCTGGCGTGAAAACAGTGGAAACCTTGGAGTTGGCGGTCTGATGCCGCGGCTGCCCGGGGTCAGTCAAAAAGATGCGGTCAGGGTCTTCCAGAAACTCGGCTACCGCGTTGTGCGCGAGTCGGGTCACCTGATCATGAGCAACGGAGAACGCCGACTGGTCATCCCACGCCATGACCCGATCAACGCCATCACCATGGGCGCAATCGCACGCGATGCAGGTTTGACCCCTCAGCAATTCCCCGATCTGCTCTGAGCATCAACCCCGGAACCCTTAGGCACTGTTTGACCACGTGCGCTATGGATTCCCGCCGGCTGGTGGTTTGGATCTCCACCGGGATCCTTGGGTTCCAGGGGGCCACGCTGGCCTTTGACCTGCTCAACTGCACTGCCCTGAGTTGGCTGTACGTGCGCACGAACGGGTTGGCGGCGCTGGAGCGGCGCGTGGATGAGCTCTCTGGTCGGCCTGAAGTCGTTGACCCCGATGCAACAAAGCAACCCTCTGGCGGCTCAACTCCCGAGCACCCCGTGGCGCTGTTTTGCACACGCCCCCAGGGGCGCATTGATGACGCTGTGAATCAAGGGCTCAGCATCCTGGCTGGCCTGGCCCTTGGGAGCTCTGTGAGCGGTCGGGGGCAGGGCCAGCCGTGAAGGCGATGCTTAGCGCTGTTTGAGGTTTTCCCGGGAGCACTGGGGAGCCCGCTCCATCTGCTGCCAGGGGCGCGCGCAGGCGTGGTTCATGGCTTCCTCGCAGCGCTCCAGGTGATACAGGAGCGGGCTGTTGGGCGAGGGGAACTTGCGGCGGAAGTGCTCGCCCGGCTTGAGCAGGCCGGCGGAGCGCCAGCGGTGCAGGGTCCGCTCGCTCACGCCCAGGCAATCTGCGGCCTGTCGCTGCACGGACCAGTGGGGGGTGTGGGTCATCGGTGTGGATGCGAAGGACAGGAGCTCCGGGGATCGGAGATCTGCGATCGATCCATCAGCGGATCCGGCGAAAGGGGATGGATGCGTTCAGGGGTGACGCAGCTCGGTATCGCCGCCGTTGAGGCTTGCTCGCGCTGGAGGCTACGGGGGACGGCCCTGACAACCCATGCCATGCCCGGACTGCTCCGGACCGATTTTTGAGCGGGATTTGAGCGGAAGGTTTGAGCTCAATCCCTGAAAAGTCAATCGGGGCGACAGGATTCGAACCTGCGACCTAGTGCTCCCAAAGCGAGTTGCAGGGTATGCACCCTGGCCACGCTTTGCTGTTCCTGCAGATCTACTGGCTGATTCTGTCTCGCCTTGTCTGGTCGGTTTCGGTAGGTTTTGGGTGCTTTTTGGGTGTCCTCTATGCCCAGGATCAGGAACGTGGCACCCTGGGCCAAGGCCCTCCGTGACCAAGTGCGCCAGCTTGCTAAAGGCTGGACCGTCCGCGAATCACCGAAAAGCGGGCGGGTAATGCTCAAGGTCAGAGGCGAGACAGAGCAGGCGATCACCCTTCCTTTTGAATGGACCGCCAGTGAGTCGGGCGATGCTTACATCCGCATCCGCAACATCTACAAGCTGGTGGCCGGCGATGGTCACAGCCTGCAGGCCGCGGCCGAGATCGCCGCAGGCAAAGCACCCAATACAACCATCGACTGGGCCGCTGCAGTCGCCCGATTCCACCAGCAGAAAACCCACCACGGCGCCACGATCAAACCCAACACCTGGCAGCACAGCTACGCCCCGGTGCTGGCCGATGCCATTGCATTGCTTACGTCAAAAAAGCCCCCTAAGAATCCAGCTGATCTCATCGATGCGTGCATACGCAAGTGGCAGCCGGGCAGCAGGGCACGGCAGATCCGGGCGCAGTCGTTAGCTCAATTCCTTAAACACTGTGTCACCCGCGAAGGGTTCCCGACGGTTTGGATGCCACCGGCCAGCTTGCGGGATCACATCGGCATGAAGCCTGCAACTTTCACCAGCCAGGCCGGCGATGCCGTTGAGGATCACCAGCTGGTGGCGCTGATCGACAGCCTTCCGGGCGATGCTGCTGGCTCACGATGGGCCGATGCCCTGCGACTGCTGGCTGAGCTGGGGCTCAGACCAGTGGAGCTGCTGCACCTTGAGGTCCGCACCGATCCGATCACCCGCGAGCCGCACTGGTGGTGCAGTTACGAAAAACGCAGCGGTGGTGGCAGGACGGCACCCAGGAGGGTTCATCCGCTGCCCTTGCGTAATCTCGATGGCCAGCTTCAGCAATGGAATCTCCTGCTCCGCTGGCAAGCTGGACTGATCGAGCTGCCGCCGTTTGGGGGCAACAGCGTCGGGGAGGCGTTCAATACCTATCTGAACCGCCAGCACGGGTGGAAGTTACTCAAGGGCGTGTTGTCTGAAGAGGGCCAGCGGCTGGTGCCCTACAGCTTCCGGCACAGCTACAGCCTCCGCGGGCATCGCCTGGGCATCCCTACGGGGGCCATCGCTGATTCGATGGGGCACAGCATCGAAGTGCATTGCCGAAGCTATGCATGGGCTAGCGCTACAAGCACAACAGATGCTTTCGCGCGGGCCCGGCTACTCCAGAGTCAATAAGCGAATAATTGCTCGAGCTACACCTGGCGGCGCTCAATACTGGTCTGGAGTCTCACCCTCGACCCAGCAGCAGCCAGTGCAGCAGCGATAGGTCGATGCCTGTGCTCCAGCGTTAGCTCCGGCTGGGGGCTGGCTGAGTGATGGCCAGCGGGTACTGCACTTCAAGCCGGTGATCTGGGACCGCTGGCATCAGGAGCTCGAGATCACCACCGGCCAGGTTTGCGGGATCAACCAGTGCCGTTGCTGCAGCGGCGTGTGTGCATACCCAGCGAGCAGGCAATCAAGCTCTGGCGCAAGCGTCTGGCTGAGGGCTGGAAACCTTGCACGCCGCAATGGCAACCACCGCCACCGCTGGAGCCGAGATCGGGCCGCTAAGCATGCCCAAAGATCCCACCCTGCTCCCGCTCGGGCGCCAATGCAATGCGCGTAAATCCCGATTGCCGTGGGGTGCCCGCCGTGGCGATGTTGCAGGCATCAACCAAGGAGGCGCCCGCATGGACGACACGCCACCCCGCTACCAGCCAGAAGCACGCTGACTGCAGGCCCCTGCTCCAACAGTCTTTACCTAACCCTGGGCGGGTCGTTCAGCCGGGCAAGAGGAGGAATGGCATCAACAGCCGCCTCAACCTGTGCGCCTGACTGCTCGACACTCCATCTGCACCGCCACAGGTGCCCCAGGAGAAACAAGAGCCCACACCTGGAGCGTTCGGCCCCAGGTGCCAACGCCAGCAGCTTCGATCCAGACCAAACGCTTCATTCGACGTGATTTACCAATGACCCTCGGGCGTTGCTCGGGGGTTTTTGATTGACCCTGGCCTGATGTCTCAAGACCTTGCTGCATCTCCCTTCAGTGGTGATTCAGGCAGGCTCGGGTTCATGTGAACTGATCAGACTGCCAGCTCTAATCACCACTTCAGGAACCAGAGGAGCGTGTTCACTGGTGTCTGTGACGGTGGTGCGCGTCGCTCACGTGGGGATGCTTGTGCTCAAGCTCCTCGTGCTCATGTTCATGGGCATGCCAATAGGGCCGATCGCCTGGATAAGCCAGTTGAGCGTCGGAAGGATGGGCGTGGTTGTGATGGGGATCTGGGTCGCTCGGGTCATGGCGGTGGCGATGGTGATGGCGCTGCGCCGTGTGGTGATGCCTGTGGCTGTGCTCGTCCCTGAGCAGCAGAACCACACCGGCGACCATCAGTCCTGCGGCCATCGCCAATGGCAGGGTGAGCGCGTTTCGCAACACCACCACAGAGAAGAGCGCTCCAACGAAGGGCGCCGTGGCAAAGATCACGGCTTCCCGGGCAGCACCAAGGGCACGCAATGCCAACAGATCCAGCCAGATCGAGAGGCCATAGCCCAGCGCTCCAATCAGCAGCACCAGAGCCATCTGGGCAGGCGCCGGAAAGCGCTCCCCCAGCGTCCACGCCAGCGCGAGCATCGGTAGGGCTGCTCCGATCGCTTTGAAGCTGGCGATCTGCACTGGGTCCCGGAGCGACAACCGCTGGCTGATGTTGTTGTCGATGCCCCAGGCGAGGGTGGCCAGAGCGATCAATGCGGTGCCAGGCCAGGTGCTTCCTGCCAGCGATCCGCCTGAGAGCACGGCGGCGCCGGCGAGGGTGAGTGCTGCGGCAAGCAGGCCACGCCGGCCCAGATGTTCCTTGCCGATCACAACAGCAATCAACAAGGTGAACACGGTTTCCAGATTGAGCAGGAGTGAACTGGAGGCAGCGGGCAACCGAGCCAGGCCATGCACCAGGGCTAGAGGGCCGATCACCCCGCCGAGCAACGTCAACGCCGCCAAACCCTTCCAATCGCTCGGTTGCACCGGGGCTTCCTGCGTCGCGGTGGGCTGCACCATGCGCAGCGGCCAAAGCACCAAGGCCGCACCGCCATAGAGCAGCCCAGCCAGGCTGAGGGCCGAGCCTGCGTGCGTGAGCGTGCTGATCACTGGAGCACTGCAACCGAACAGCACGGCAGCGATCAGCCCGGCCCACTGGCCTCGCGCCTGCGAATCAGCGTGCAGGCGCATCGCCCTGGAGCAACACAGCCGTGTTGCCACTGAGGATCTGCTCACCGCCCTGTAACCCCTGCACAATCTCCACTTGATCCGATCGGGCTGGCCCGAGCACCACCCGCAACGGCTGGGCGGAGCCGCGCTGATAGCGATAGACCACCGGCTCACCGTTCAGCAGTTGCACCGCCTGCCGCGGCACGGTGAACTGCCGCTCGCTCGACGGCACCAGGGCAAAGGCTGTCACCGCTGTGCCAGCAGGGGGTAAAGCCCCTGCCACGGGCGTGGCGCGCACGATCATCACGCGGTTGGCGCTGGCGGAATCCGGCGCGACGGCCACCACCCGGGCGCGCAATTCCTGGCTCCCTGCTTTCACGCGCAGCACCTGATCGCTCTGCAGGTTGGCGGCCAACAGAGGCGACACCATGAAGCGCAGTTCACGGCCCGAGGTATCGGTGATCTCCGCCAGATCACTACCGGCCTGCAACACCGATCCTTGACTGGCATCGAGGGCGGCCACCGTGCCGGTGATCGGGCTGCGGATCTGGAGCACACCAGCGCTCGTGGGAGAACCGATGGCCCGGACCTTCGCCTGCGCCGAGCGGGCATCAGTGCGCGCCTTCACGCTGGCGATCCGCCGTGTTTCGAGCTCATGCCAGGCCAGGGCACCCTGGCGGGCCATCGGCAGGGCCCGCTGATACTGCTGCTCCAGCGACTGCGCCGTGGCGGCGGAGCCGTCGGCTTCAGCGCGGATCGCTGCCGCCTCCGGGCTACGCACCTCGGCCAGCACTGTTCCGGCCTGCACCCTTTGTCCCGGAGCCACGAGCAAGCGCATCACCTGACCAGTCACCGGCATCCCCACCTGGGCGCGTGCACCCACCTGGGCCTCCACAAATCCGGTGATCGGCCGCTCGATGGTGGTGCTCAGTTCAGGCCGGATCAGCGTCAAGCCCGCCTGGCGGAGTTGCTGCTCCGTGAGGGGAATGGTTCGGTTTTCACCTGAAATCTGAGCCGAAGCGGCTTGCGGCGTTGTGCTGTTCGGTGATCGGCTGTGGCGGCCCAGGCCGAAAGCGAGGAGCAATGCCGCCACGAACATGACGGGCAAGGTCACAGCGCGGTTGGCGATCCACCAGGCCTTCTGCGGGCTGGCATCCAGCTTCCCGGTGAACCGGGTGAGCGTTCTTGCGAGGGTGTTGGTCATGGGGGATCAGAGGTCTGCAGAGAGCGATGCAAGCTGTGGTGCGGGGAGCAACCAGCGACCGAAACGGGCATAGAGAGCCGGGATCACCAGCAGGGTGAGCGCGGTGGACGTGATCAGGCCGCCGAGCACCACCACCGCCAGCGGCTGCAGGATTTCACTGCCGGCGCCAAAGGCCACAGCCAGAGGCAGCGTTCCCATGGCCGAGGACAGCGCCGTCATCAAGATGGCGTTGAGGCGCTCCAGGCTTCCCTCCGCAATCACGGTGTGCAGAGGCTGACCAGCGGCATGGCGGCGGTTGTAGTTGTCCACCAGCAGCAATCCATTGCGCACGGCTACACCGAACAACGTGATGAAGCCGATCAGCGAGGCCACCGACAACACCGCACCACTGAGCAGCACCGCCACCACACCACCCACCAATGCCAGCGGCAGATTGAGCATGATCGCGACAGTGGCGGGCAGTGATTTCACGGCTGTGATCATCAACAACGTGATCACCACCGCCGCCACCAGGCTGTAGAGCACCAGGCTGCCTGTGGCACGTTCTTCTGACTCGAACTGACCGCCGTAGCGGATCGCGTAGCCCTGCGGCAGGCGAACATCGCGAGCCACGGCCCTCTGGATGTCCCGCACCACCGAACCCAGAGCGCGGCCGCTCACGTTGGCGGAAACAACGATCAGGCGGGAGACATCTTCCCGGTTGACGATGTTGTTGCCGAGACCCTCTTCCACCCAGGCCACGCTGCCGAGGGGCACGGTCATGCCATTGGAGAAGGCCACCGGCAGGGCGCGGATGGCATCGAGGCTGCTGCGGCTGGCGGCATTGAGCTGCACGAGCACATCGCTGCGCACGCCGGCTTCCACAACATGGCCCGCCACCTTGCCGTTGAGCGCGATCTCCACGGCCTGGGCCAGATCCTCGATGCTCAGCCCGAGGGCAGCCGCCAGGGGGCGGTCGTAGTGGATCTGGATCTGGGGGATGGGCAGTTGGGGCTCCAGCTGTAGATCCACCACCCCCTCAATCGGCTCCACCACCTTCACCACGGCTTCGCCGAGGCGCCGCAATTCCGCCAGATCGGTGCCATAGATCTTGATGGCGATGGCGCTGCGCACACCGGAGAGCACCTCATCCATGCGGTGCGAGATGAAGCCACCGATGTTCGGGGCCACTCCGGGAATCTTCAGGAAGGCCTTGCGCAGTTCCGCAATCGCGGCGGGCCTGTTGTCCATCGCTTTGGCGCTCAGCTCCACATCCACGTGGGCCAGGTTCACCCCGGCTCCGTCGGCATCGCCGGGGGCACGGCCGGTGCGCAGCTGCACCCACTCCACCAGCGGGCTGTCCTGCAGGGAGCGCGTCAACGCCAGGCCGGCGCGATTGGTCATCTCCAGCGACACACCTGGATAGAGCACCATCGAATTCACCAGCGACTGCTCGCGGAACTCCGGCAGGAACACCCGGCCCAGGCTGGGCAGGATCAGCGCGGTGCCCACCACCAGGCTCAGGGCGATCGCGAGCAGCCGCTGCGGTTGCGCCAGGGCCATCGCCAGCCAGGGCCGATAGATCCGTTCGCAGCGGTTGGCGATCCAGGTGTTTTCGGGCGGCAGCTGCACCGGCGCCAGCAAAATCGCGCAAAGGGCTGGCGAGAGCGTCACCGCCACCAGGGTGGAGGCACCGATCGAGAAGAGATAAGCCAGGCCCATCGGCGCAAAGATGCGGCCCTCCACCCCCGTGAGCGAGAAGATCGGAGCAAACACCACCGCAATGATCAAGGTGGAGAACAGCACCGGCTGACGCACCTCCACCGAGGTGTCGAACACCACCTGCAGCGGCGATCGTGGTGTGGGACTGCTCTGATTGCGGCGCAGACCGCGGTAGCAGTTCTCCATGTCGACGATCGAGTCGTCGACCACCGAGCCGATCGCCACCACCAAACCGCCCAGGGTCATGGTGTTGAGGCCAAGGCCAAAGGCCTTCATCAACATCAGGCCGATCAACAGCGACAGTGGAATGGCGCTGAGGGTGATCACGGCGGCGCGCCAGTTCATCAGAAAGGCCACGATCACCAGCGACACGATCACGATCCCGAGCAACAGCGATTCGCTCACATTGCGCAGCGCGGTGTCGATGAAATTGCTCTGCCGGAAGGTGCGCTTCACCCGCACATCTTTCGGCAGGGTGCGATTGAGCTCAGCGATGCGCTGCTCCACCGCACGGGTGACTGTTGGCGTATCCACATCCGGCTGCTTGATCACCATCAGCACCACCGCCGGTTGACCGTTGAAGCTGGCGTCGCCCCGCTTCAAAGCCGGTCCTCGCTTGACTTCGGCCAGGGTGGAGAGGAGCACAGGCCGGCCCTGCTGATCAGCCACCGCCACATCCGCCAGATCGCTCGTCTGCTGGATCTGAGCCAGCGGCCGGATCAGGCGCTCCTGGCCGCCGCCCACCAGGAAGCCTCCCGGGCTGGTGGACATCGCCGCCGAGACCCCCTGCATCACAGCTTTGAGGCTGACCCCTTTCACCTGCAGCTCCTGCGGATCAAGGAGCACCTGATACTGCGCTTCTTCCCCGCCATAGACAGTGATCTGCGCCACCCCAGGCACCGCCAGGATCGGGTTGCGATAGGAGCGCAGCACCAGCTGTTGCAGATCCATCAGCGACGTGGTGCCGCCGGGTTCCACCGTGAAGGCGACCTGAAGAATCGTGCCGAGAGGCGACACCAGCGGTGAGATCTCCGGCGCTGCGGCATTGGCCGGCAACTGGGTTTCCACCTGCTGCATCCGCTCAGACACCGATTGGCGGGCCCGATAGATGTCGGCGTTCTGGTTGAACACCACCTGCACCATGGAGAGCCCCGCCTTGGAGGAGGAGCGCACGGTCTCCACGCCGGCGATGCCATTCAGCGCCGATTCCACCGGCAGGGTGATGCGCGTTTCCACCTCCTCCGGCGACAGGCCATCGGCTGTGATCTGCACATCTACTTGTGGTGGGGCGAACGGCGGAAACACATCCAGCGGCATCTGGCGGAGCATCACCAGGCCAGCAACGCTGACCACCACGGCGGCCACCACCACCAGCCAGCGGCGGGCGATCGAGAAGCGCAGGGTGGTGTTGAGCAGCGCTTCGATCATTCGCCCTGCTGCTTGCGGCGCAGGGTCAGCGTTGCCCCGGCGGCCACCACCAGGGCAGCAGCGACGCCACCAGCGATCAGAGCGCTGTTGCCTTCAGGTTGATCAGCTGGGCGATCGGCACTGGCCTCAGCGGCGGAGGGTTCGGCCTGCTGCGTTTTTTTCGATTCGGCATACAGCGAGAGGGCGCCGTTCACCACCACGTCGTCGGTGGGATCGAGGCCCTCGGTGATCACGATCTGATCGCCAAGGGTGGGACCGGTCTGAACGAAGACCGGGTCGTAGGTGGTGGCCGTCTTCACGAACACCAGTGGTTTGCCATCCGCCTGAACAACCGCGGCCGTCGGCACACTGAGACCCTCCGGGCCCTGTTGGGGTGGAGTGGCCGTCACACCCAACAGGGCATCGGTTTCGGTGTTCGCCTTCACCTGGCGCACATCCCCCTGCTGCTGAAATTCATCCCCATGGCCCACGTGGGACCAGGCAGGGGCCGTCAGCAGCAACGCCGCGGAGGCGACCAGAGCGGAGGCACTCCCTTGAACAATGCGATGGATCAAGGCCTGAGAGAGAAACGCTGGCCGGAGGATGGCGCAGGCGCGATGAAAAACAGATGAAATCCGCTGCCCCACCTAGCCTTTTGGCGATCTGAACCGCACGCCATGCCCTTGCGGATCCTGCTGGTGGAAGACGAGCCGGATCTGGCTGAATCCCTGGTCGCCGTTCTGGAGCAGCAGGGCCATGTGGTGGACCACTGCAGCGATGGCCTCTCCGCCTGGACCTTGCTCAGCGGTGATCTGGCGCGCTACGAGCTGGCGCTTGTGGACTGGATGGTGCCGCAGCTCAGTGGTGTTGAGCTCTGCCGGCGCCTGCGCGCCGCAGGCTTCACCGTGCCGGTGTTGTTGTTGACGGCCCGCGATGGCACCGCCGACCGGGTGGAAGGACTCGATGCGGGTGCGGACGACTACCTGAGCAAGCCGTTCGCCATGGAGGAACTGCTCGCCCGGGTGCGCGCCTTGCAGCGCCGCCATCCGGGCTACCGCGAACCGCAGCTGCAGGTTGGCAGCTACAGCCTGGATCCCTCCCGCAGCGAGCTGACGGTGCAGGCGCCAACTGGCGCGGTGCGTGTGCCGCTCTCGGCCAAGGAATTGCAGCTGCTCACCTATTTCATGGAGCACTCCGGAGACATCCTCAGCGGTTCCCGCCTGCGCAACCAGCTGTGGGACCTGCATCAGGACCCGGTGAGCAATGTGGTGGCGGCGCAGGTGCGGCTGTTGCGCCGCAAGCTCGCCGATCACGGTCTGCCGTCGCCGATCACCACGGTGCCCTCCCGCGGCTATCGCTTTGATGCAGACGCCACGGGCAGCGCCTTGCAGCCGAGCTGATGGCAGGGCTTGAGCACAACTTGATCCGGCGTGCACGTCTGCGGCTGGCGGGCCTCTCCCTGCTCGTGATGGGGAGCATCCTCTATGCAGCGGGATTCTCGATGGGCCGGCTGTTGCTGCAGGCCCAGGAACAGGCCCTGCAGAGCGAGCTGGTCAACCTGGCCGGCACCCTGCACGACAGCCTCAAGCCCGTGCTCCCGCCGCCCTCAGCAGGACCTGCCTCACTGGCCACGGTGCTGCCAGGGCTTTGCCTGGCGGATCGCCCCTGCCCTGTGCCCACAACCCTGATCGAGCGCCATGCGCTCGGCGTCACCGATCCGGAACGGTTTCAGCTGCAGATCCTCAACGGTGAGGGAGAGGTTGTGGCCACATCCCCACCATCTCGGGAGCCAACCCCCGGTTCGCTGATGCTCACCACCAGCGTTGTGCTGCACCGCTCTCACGGCGATCAGGAACAGGACTGGGGCAGCTTGCGCCTCAGCCGCAGCCTCGCTGGCCTGGAGGCGGAGGCACAGCGCCTGTGGTGGCTCGGCCACGGCGTGTTTGTGCTGGCCTTGGTGGTGATCGCGCTGGCGAGCTGGTGGCTGGCCGGCCTGGCGATGGCACCGTTGATCGAGGCCTACCAGCGCCAGGAGCAATTCAGCGCGGATGTGGCCCATGAGCTGCGCACGCCCCTGGCCAACTTGCTTGCTGTTGCTGAGGCTCAACGTGCCCAACCTGGAATCGAGCGGGTTCTGGCTCAGGGCCAACGGCTGCAGCAGCTGATCGCCGATCTGTTGCTACTGGCCAGCCTGGAGCGGCCCGGCGCCAAGACGCCGATGCAGCGCTGCGACCTGGCTGAGATCACAGCGGATGTTGTGGAGGACTGGTCCGAGATCGCGGTGGCATCGGAGCAGACCTTGTCGATGGCGCTGGAAGCAGAGACCACCACGCTGCGCGGAAACGAGCGGGAACTGAGCCGGCTTCTGATCAATCTGATCAGCAATGCGCTGCAGCACTCACCCTGTGGTGGAACGGTGGAAGTGCGCCTGGAAACTCAGGGCCGCTGGTTGGCTTTGAGCGTTCGCGATCAAGGCCCCGGCATCTCGCTGGAGGATCAACAGCGGATCTTTGAGCGCTTCACACGCCTGCAACCGGATCGCTCGCGTCAGAACGGCGGCAGTGGCCTGGGGCTGGCCATCGCTCAGGCGATCGCCAACCGCCATGGGGGAGAGATCCGCGTGGCGTCAGAACCGGGGCACGGAGCCACATTCACGGCACTGCTGCCAGCGGCCGGCTGAAGCCGTCCAATCGCCTTGACTCTCCACCTACTGGAGACCATACGGTTGATGGAGATGCCTGATCCCGTGATGCCCACGCTCCCTCTGGCCCTCGCTCTGGCGGGCCTCTCCGTAGCGGCCACCGCACCTAGCCACGCCGCAGAGGTCGTGGCGGCCTACCGCTCCGCCAGCTGCGGTTGTTGCAAGGGCTGGCTCGATCACATCAGGAAAGCCGGCTTCACGGTGCAGGACCACGTCGTGAACAACCTGCCGGCGATCAAGCGGCGCTACGGCGTTCCCGGCGCCCTCGGCTCCTGCCACACCGCCACGATCAACGGGTATGTCATTGAGGGCCATGTACCGGTGTCGGCGATCCAGAAGCTGCTCAAGGAGCGCCCCAAGGTGGCTGGCATCGCCGTGCCCGGCATGCCCCTGGGCTCACCCGGCATGGAGTCGACGCTGCGGAGTGAGACCTACACCGTGTTCACCTTCACCAGAACAGGGGTGATCAAGCCGTTCCAGACGGTGAAGGGTTGATGGAGCAGACCCCGCTCAGTAGCAGCGCAGCTCTGCGCGATGTGCGGCTCTACCGAATGGACACGGCTGATCACGCCTGCCCGTGGGGGCTGCGGGCAGTGGCCCTGCTGCAGAGCCAGGGCATTGCGTTTGAGGACCACCGCCTGCGCAGCCCTGAGGAGGTGGAAGCGTTCAAACGCGCCCACGGGGTGAGCACCACCCCGCAGGTGTTCAGCGGCCCGGAACGGATCGGTGGCTACAGCGATCTGGCGGCACGGCTGGGGGTTCGGGCCGAGCGAGCAGATGTGAGCTACACACCGGTGATTGTCGTGTTTGCCACCGCGGCCTTGATGGCCCTTGCCCTTGGCGTGGGTGTGCGCGGCTTCATGGGCCTGGCCATCGCTCTGCTGGCGATGCTCAAGCTGATGGATGTGCCCGCATTTGCCGCCAGCTTCCTCAAATACGACCTGCTCAGCCAGCGCTGGCGAGCCTGGAGCCGCCTCTACCCAGGCATCGAACTATTGGTGGGGCTGGGCATGCTCACGCCGCCGTCACCCTTCGGTCTGGATGGGCTGGTGGGAGCGGTGGCGGTGGTGTTGGGCGGAATGGGGATGCTGTCGGTGGGCAAGGCGGTGTTCATCGATCACCTCGCCCTCAATTGCGCCTGCGTGGGCGGCAACACGCGTACACCGCTCGGCGTGGTGAGTTTTGCCGAGAATCTGATCATGACTCTGATGGGCGCGGCGATGGCACTGGATGCCGTTGCTCATCGCTTGCCGTGGAGTGGATTGCCATGAACCGCCGCTCGTTTCTGGCCTTGACGGCCGGTGGCGCTGCCGCCGCTTCTGCAGGGCTGGTGGGTCAGCGCTGGCTGAGTCATGCCCGTGAGGTCGCAGCGGCCGGTGCCTCTACGGCTGTGCGATCCAGCCAAGGCGTTCTGAACCTGGATCTCGTCGCGCAGGAAACGCGGATCGCGATCCCAGGAACGGCTGGTCGCGCTCTCACCTACAACGGCCTGTTGCCAGGGCCGTTGCTGGAATTAGAGGCTGGTGACGCTGTACAGATCCTTCTGCACAATCAACTCAGACAACCCACCAACCTTCACTATCACGGCCTTCATGTCTCGCCAGAGGGGAATGCCGACAACGTCTTTCTGAGTGTTCAGCCCGGGGCCAGCCAGAGCTATTCCTTCCGGATTCCGGAGGATCACCCTGCCGGCCTGTTTTACTACCACCCCCATCACCACGGAACGGTGGCCGATCAGGTGTTCGGCGGGCTTGGTGGTGCCCTGATCGTGCGCGGCGCTCTCGACCGCATTCCGGAGGTGCAGGCCGCCCAGGAGGAGGTGCTGTTTCTCAAGGATCTCCCAGCCGACCGGGAGCCATCGATGGGTGGAGCGATGCTTGGCCGCGAGGGTTCCGTGCTCACCGTGAATGGGCAGGTGAACCCCAGGATTGAGATCCCTGCCGGGGGATTACTCCGGCTGCGATTCGTGAATGGCTCCAATGCACGCTTCTGGCGCCTGGCGCTGGAAGGGCATCGTCTTCATCTGATCGCTACTGATGGCGGTGCACTGGAGCGGCCGTTTGCCGTGGAGGATTTACTGCTGGTACCCGGTGCACGCGCCGATGTGCTTGTGCAGATCTCACCGACTGGCGGACGATTCCGCTTGCGCAATCGCGCCTACAACCGCATAGGACGCTCGATGATGGGTATGGGACGGATGATGGCTTCCTCCCAGGGTGAGGAGACCATTGCCACGGTTCAGACCGATGGCGCCACAACGCCAAAGCCGCTCCCTCAACAACTGCTTCCCGTCCAGCCGCTCAACAATCCGGTGCGCACGCGCCGCTTTGTGATGAACCATGGCATGGCCCCCGGCATGGGCATGGTGTTTCTGATCAACGGGCAGGCCTACGACCATCAACGCATCGATACCCGCGTGCGCCTGGGTGAGATCGAGGAGTGGGAGCTGGTGAATACCGGAGTGATGGATCACCCCTTTCACGTGCATGTCAACCCCATGCAGGTGATCAGCCGCAACGGACAGCCGGAGCCATTCCCGGCCTGGCGCGATGTGGTATTGGTGCGCGCCGGTGAAACGGTGCGGGTGCGAACGCAGTTCCGCGATTTCCCTGGTCGCAGCGTGTACCACTGCCACATCCTCGATCACGAGGAGCTGGGCATGATGGGCAACCTCCTGATTGAGGCCTGATCAGCGGCCACCGCAGGATTGCCAGCCGGCGAGCATCGCCTGCAGATCCGATTCCAGGGTCTGGAGATCCTCGATCCGGCTGTGAATCTCACCGAGCTTGCCGCGGATCGTGGCCTGGAGATCGGCGCAGGTGCACACCCCTGATCGGCGAGCATTGAGCACACCGTGAACCGCACTGAGGGGAAGATCCATTGCCCTGAGGTTGCGAATCAGTGCCAGCTCGGCGAACACGCTCTGGTCAAACAGGCGGTAGCGCCCCTCCGAGCGCGAGGTGGGCTGCAGCAGGCCCTCATCGCAGTAGAAGCGGATCGTTTTCACCGGCACGCCCGATCGCTGCGCCACCGCACCGATCTTGAGGAGCTCTGCGGCCACTGCTGCACCCATACCCCTTGACTCTCCACCTGGAGGAGAGTGCATCATACGTGAACTGCGTCACCGCTCATGCGCCTTCTGCTTGCACTCGCGGCCTCCGCGACCCTTCTCGCGCCGCCGGTCCTGGCTCAATCAGGCCAGGAGCACCACGATCATGGGCAACACGCCATGCCGATGCCGACAAGCGGCTCAAGCGACCATGGCGCCCACAGCAGTCATGGCCATGACGTGGGTCCGGCTGGCAGCACCTACGACCTGCGCTGGATCGACGCGATGGTGCAGCACCACACCGGAGCGCTGCGCATGAGTGAGTTCGTGTTCAACGTGGGCTCCCCGGGAGTGGGGGCTCTGGCGAACACCATCTGGAGCGATCAAGCCCGCGAGATCAAGGCGATGGGGCAATGGCGCAAAGCTTGGTATCCGCAGGCGCCCGTGTATCCGGTGACGCTGCCGCCGGGCGGCGACCCCAACAGCCTGGCGGCGCTGCGGCGCATGTCCACCGCGCAGATCGCAGCGATGCAGATGGCCGGCACGGCGCCCAGCCCCGACACACGGGTGACCTGGTTCCTGGAGGGGATGATCGCCCATCACGGCGGAGCGTTGCAGATGGCCCACGACGCCCTGGACAAGAGCAGCAACCCCACCATCCGCCGCCTTGCGCGGGAGATCATCGTGGCCCAGCGCCGCGAAATCCTTGAGCTGCGGCGCATGCTCCGCCACGACGGTCTCAACAAGCCTTCCTATTACCAGTACGACGCGCTTTTTTCCCTGTGAATCAGCACGTGCTTCACCGTTCCAACCTCGCCGCTGTGGCCATCGGCGTGGCGTTGCTCGTTAATCCTGAGGCCGGCTGGTCTCACAGCAGAGGTCTGTACGCCACCCAGGCGGAGGCTGAGCAGCGCGCCAAGCAACTGGGCTGCCAGGGCGTGCATCAGAACAACGGTCAGTGGATGCCCTGCAGCAATGAGGCGATGCTGCACAAGGAACTGCGAGAGGAATGAAACCTGTGTCTCGCGCTCGCCGGCTGCATCGGCTCCTGGTTCCCCTGGCCGCCGCGCCACTGCTGCTCACCGCAGCCAGCGGATCGCTCTACAGCCTGCTGCTTGAGCAGGGGGTGGATGCCTTCTGGCTGCTCAAGATCCACACGGGCCGCTTTGGACCGTTGAATCTCCAGCCCTACTACTCGATCCTGCTGGGCCTGGCCACGCTGGTAGTGATCATCTCCGGGGTGGTGCTTCTGCTGCCGCGCCCGCGACACTCGGTGCGCTGAGGAGCCGGTGGAGTCGTTGTCGAGCTGGCTGGATTCGCTATCAAGGGTTGATCTGGCCATGGATCAGAGCTCGTGAGCCGAGAAGGCTTCTCCGCCACATCGCATCTGGCCTTGATGGGTGATCCGTGGAACGAGGCCGGCCATTGGCTGTGGAGCACAGCATCCGACCCATGGCTGTGGATCGAGGTCTTGGAGAGCGAGACGGCTCCACGCCTCCAGCTTCTCGATGGCAATCAGGCGGCTCTGGATCGCCTGGGGTGTTCAGATCTGCCGGCCTTGCAGCGCACGTTCTCCCAGGCCTTGGCAGAGCCTGGCCAGAGCCATTGGTTGGCTCAAGCTATGCAGCAAGGCGATGTTGCGTTTGCTTGGCGCTACCCAACGGCAGATGGTGGTGAGTGGCGCGAGCTGCAGTGCAGGGCGCATCGGTTTCAGATCGGCGGCTCCACGCTGCTGTTGATGCAGTGCACGGGGACCGATGACCTGGATCGCTACCGCCAGGAAGCTGATCGCCAGGCCGAGCGCTACCAGATGCTCTTCCAGGGATCCCTGGATGCGGTGGTGCTGCTCACCGACGATGCCCGCATCATCGATGCCAACGACGCTGCCCCTGCGCTGTTCGGCTATCAGGATCGCGCCGCATTCATTGCATCCTCATTGCCGGACTGGATGCCAGAAGTCCAGCCCGATGGCACCCCCAGTGCTGAGGGTTCATTTCAGATGGTCCAGCGTTGCTACGAGCAGGGGAGTGGGGAATTCCAGTGGCAACATCGCCGCCATGATTCCGGAGAGCTGTGGTTTGGGCAGGTGCTACTGCAGCGGATGAAACTCTCAGAAGGGGCAATGATCATTGCACGCGTTCGCGATATCAGCGAACGCCAGCGGTATGAGCAGAAGCTGTTTCGCCTTGCCTACAGAGATGCGCTCACGGGTCTCCCCAATCGATCCGCCACCTTGGCCTGGTTGGAGGAGCAGAGGCAGAGCGATCAGGAGATGCGCTGGCTCTTGATCAACCTCGATGTGGATGATTTCAGAGCGATTAATGATTCCTTTGGTCAGCAATGTGGTGACCAACTGTTGATCGCCTTGACCAAACGGTTGCAAGCGCTGTTGCCGCCTAGTGCGTACTTGGCCCGCTTGGGCAGTGATGAATTTCTGGTGGTGATCGCTGAGGGATCTGCTGCGGACGCTGCGCCAGGCAGGCAGAAGGCCGAGGAGTGGTGTCGCCAGATTCAGGAGCTGGCGCGAACTGACATGCGAGGCGAGCAGGAATTTCCCCTGCTGTTCAGCCTCTCGCTGGGTGTACTCCTTGAGCGGGAAGCTCCTGGCGGCGCCTTAGAAATGCTCAGCCGTGTGGAATCAGCCTTGCAGCAAGCCAAGGAGTCGGGGCCGGCTTCGGTTCAGTTCTATGACGCCGATCTCTCGCGGTTGATTCAGCGCCGGCTGGAGCTGGAGCAAGAGATGGAGATCGCGCTGGTGGAGCAGCGCTTTCATCTGATGTATCAGCCTCAGGTGGATGCGCAGCGCCGCATTGTTGGTGTTGAGGTGTTGCTGCGTCTCACCAGCTCCGGGGGGCAACCTGTCAGTCCGGCGGAATTTATTCCCCTGGCTGAGCGCACCGGGCAAATCCATCGCCTTGGCGCCTGGGTGCTTCAGGCCACCTGTTTCCAATTGGCGGCGTGGCGGGAGCAAGGCTTGTTGGTGCCGGATGTCTCCGTGAATGTGTCAGCGCGCCAATTTGAGGATGCAGCGGGCATCCCACCTCTGCTCGAGCAGCTGCAGAGTCAGCTGGACTGTTGTGGTTTGTCGCCCGATCAGCTCTGCCTGGAAATCACGGAAACAGCCCTGCTCAAACAGGGCCCGAAGCTCCAGCAGGCTCTTGAAGCAATCGTGGCAGCTGGTTTTTCTTTTTCTCTCGACGACTTTGGCGCCGGCTATTCATCCTTCTCTCTCATCCGCGATTTTCAGCTGGCTGAGTTGAAGGTGGACAAGAGCTACGTGGATGCGATCGAAGCATCACATCAGAACCGCTCCATTGTGAAGGCGATGGTGGAGATGGCGGAAGCCGAATCCATCCGTCTCGTGGCTGAGGGCGTTGAAACGGAGTCGTAGTTTGCGGCGCTCAAGCAGTTAGGCGTGCCGCGTTTCCAGGGCTACCTGTTTGCTAAGCCCCTCAGTGCAGAGGCGTTTGAAGCGTTACTGCTTCAGCAGCAGGGACGATCTCTTGATTCCTGAGTGATTTAGTGACTCCGGTTTGTTGTGGGCGGCCGCTAGCCGTGGAGTAGGCATTCGCTATGACCAACACCAGCTCTCGGATGATTGATTGCTGTAGCCCGCTCGGGCTCTGATTAAGGGGAGTGGAACCGATCGCTGGATACACAAAGACCCTAGGCGATGACCCTGGGCCCATGATGATTGCGATGTGGTGTGGGTCGTCAAACCTTGATTGCCCGCACCTACCAGAACGCTGCGCCAAGGTTCTAGCAGGCAAGACCAGTGACTTTCCGAGGTAACTTATCTTCTGCAGGGTTCAAAATGTCAGCCCCATGGATACCATCTTGGGTCCTTCGTGGACTAACTAGATGCGGGTGCCACGCGCCCAGTCTTCGTCTAGTGGTTCGAAATCATCGGCGGGGCAGACAGTCTATGACTTCTCTGTTCAGGGTTCTCTGATCATCCACCTGCGCTGCGCATCTTGCCGGAATTGACAGAAGCCGATCCCTGAACAGCCGTGCTTCTGCCCATGCTTTGCTTTTAACCTCTGCTGCAGAGGCAAGCTCTTTACTTGTGATACGTGCCCTGAGTTGATGGAGGCGAGCGCGGTAGTGCTCGAGCCAGATCCGGCAATGGGTTTCAGATTGCTGAGGATCCAGTGACTCTTCTTCTGGCAGGGGGGATACATCCGGCGTAGGTGAATCAGCCAGTTCTATCAACAACGCATGGATCGACTGACTCAGAGTCTGGAAAGCCTCCTGCCTCCCTAGGCCGAGTATCAAGGATGCGACTTCCTCGAGCCAGCTTTCAAGTCGGTGTTCAAGATGGGCAAGGAGCTTTTTTCGTGCCTCAGCGACCTCACTGGCGAGGACATGCTGTTGCTCGAGAGCAAGCACTTGCTGCTTGAGTTCCTGCCCTTGCCAGTACAGACGCTGCTGACGCTCACGGCGTAGCCGTTCACGGTCACTGAGTTGTTCCACTGGGGTAGCACCACAGTGGAGATCAGCCCATGCCTCTTGCAAGAGCTCCAAGTTGATCGCCATTGCCTGTCTGGGCCCAGGCTGTTCCACCACCGCAGCAGTGAGGGAGGGCTCACTCTCCAGTAAACGCGAAAGGCTGGTGGGCGGTATCCCAAGGGCCTTGGCTGCGGCTCTGAGGCTGACAGTGCCTGTGGTTGCAGTCATTGTTCAAACCATGCTGGCCAGTAGTTCAGGTAGCCCCACGATCAGCCCAACCTTCTCTCCCCACACTCCGGCTGCAAGCATGGCCCAAAACTGCATCAGAGCCTCTGGCGATGCATGGTAGGGGTTCTGCCCACCGCAGAGATGGGCGGGTAGTGATGGCAATCCCTCATGAAGTGTCCAGGGGAGAACTGCTTCGATGGGGCAGGTTCCTGCGCCACTCGCTTGTAGTTGCCTGTAGGCGGTCATGCTTTGGTCGCTGACCAGCCAGGCACGCACCTGATCGCCATGGGTATCCAAGGTGTAGCCAGCCAAGGCAGTGCCATCGAGTGGTTCACAGCCAGTAGGCAACACGAACTCCCGCACCCAGGGTGGGTCGCTCTCGCCTTCCAAGAGCCACACCAACTTCATCTCATCTGCCAGGCGGGTGCGGTTCTCAGGTCGCCAACTGGGCGTCGGCCACACCCCAGTAGGTAAGTGGATGCCATCCAACAGTTCAGGGATCGTCATGACAGTTCTCGAGACAATTGAGGGCAGCGTGGGCCAGGGCGATGCAGCGATTGAGCGAGTGCACGATTAACTCCAGTTGCAAGGCATCAGGCTGCGGCGCTGAAGCTGGCATACAAAGCCAGCGGTGAGTCATGCGGATGTCCATCATGTGTGCTCGCAAGGGAAGAGAGTCATCTGGTTCAACATGTTCTCCAACGGTGGTGCGGCGAGATCCCGGCAATGGGTATCCACCTGAGAGCGAGAAACACCAGCGTCACGCGCTAACAGCCACTGGTGGATGGCACCAGCATCGACGTCCTGCTTTGCTGCTAACAGGTTCGCCTTGGCCAGCTCCACCCACTCCGCAGCGGTGGCCGGGTGGTCAGGTGATAGTGCCTCTGAAACCCTTTGCTCATCCCTCTGGCTGGGATCGTTTGCGGCACAGTCAGTTTTAGCAAAATCAGAGGGTTCAGAGGGTTTGGGGGCCACCTGCTTTTGCTCTGGCTTTTCATTCCCCAAACTTTGGAGATGAATGGTTTTAGAAAAACCTCCTGAACTATCTGAACCCTCTGTTCCCTCAGTGGTTGCAGGTGATTTGGGTGCAGAGGGTTTAGGCGCAACCCTCTGATCAGTCAGAGAGTTTGGCTTGACGCCAAGGTGAGCAGCAAGATCGAACTGCGCAGCAGCTTCAATGGCATAGGTCACGCGGGTGTGCTGCTTACGCACCGATACCAAGTCGGTGAGCTTCTTGATTCGGCGTCCGAATAACGTTTCGCTACCGGCTTGATGACCGGTGTCTTCGCACCAATTGCACCAAGTGCGATAGAGCTGCCTACCGCCGATTTCGCTGATGCCCTGGGGGAAGGTCTCAATGACAAACCGTGTCACGGGGTTGTTATCCAGGTGTCGCTCTACCGAGCTTTGGGCAATAGCCTCAATGGATCCGGCATGACGGATCACCCTGATGGCCTCCTCAATGGGAAGGCGATGCGCCCACTGCCAGATCCCTGGCAGTTCAGCCCGCAGTGCAGCCTTGAGGTTGGGGTCAGGATGCTCCGGACGGTGCCGGAATGGAATCACCACGATGCGGCGATCCAGGCCCTCAACACCACCTCCTGCAACGGTGGGGCTGTCGTTGTACGCCCGAACCAGGACGACGCCTAGCCGGATCATTCGCTGCTCTTGATAGAGAAATCGCACCAACACGGCCTCGTTACTGATCACCTTGTTGAGCAGACCTGCATCACTGAGGTGTCCAGCGGCATCGGTGTCACAAGCCATCAGCTTGCCTACCAGTGCTGCGAGAGAACGGTCGTCGCAGAATGTCTTGGGGCCACCAGGACCAACCAGATTCTCTCCCACCAGTGCCATCAGGGTCTCGACGCAAGTGCCCTTTCCAGTTCCCTTCCGCCCCTCGAAGTCAAAGCACTTCTCCAGAGGGAATGGCGTAAGCCGATCTTTGGGTTCCAACACATAGCGAAATACTGCTTGCACCAACGTCATCACTGCAGCGTCACCACCACAGGCTTCTGAGATGAAGCCCTCCCAGCGCTGGCAGGTGGCGTTAGGGGCGAAGTCATAAGGCAGGCATCCCACCAGGTAATCACGACGTCGGTGGTCCCGCAGGCGTCCACTGGCTTGTTCGTAGGTGCCATTGGCGAAGTTGCTCAACCCACCATTTGCCCAATTCTCTTCCTGCACAAGGATGCGATCCACTAGTTCCTGGAGCACCGCGTTCTGCACCCCCAGACTGCGCTTCTGCCACCCCTGGCTGTCCATGAATTGATGTAGAACCGGACCCATAACCTTGGTTTCCTTTCCTGGGAGCTGAACCCAGTGGCTACCTTCCCAATGCATCACGCCAATCCCAGGGCGGATTTTGTAGTCACGTCCCAGCACTGCCGCCGCAAGCACCGCCTTGAAATGGCTCTCTTCTGGATCCCGAGGGAAATGGAAGACGTACACCTCACGCCCTTCTTTTTTCTTGATGCGGAAGGCGGGTTGTGCAATCCCGACCAAGGTTTTCAGTGCGGCAGAGCCGTGGCGGTAGATCAGGTCATCGACTCCGTTCTTCTGCCCATCGAGCTCGCTTGGCAGGCGGATGATCTGAATGTGGGCACCGCGTTCAATCAGATACTCTGCTAACGCTTGCAAGGCAGCTAGCACTTTGCTATTCAGAGCTGCATCTGAGTCAAAGAGCAGAAATATCTCACGCCCTTGCACCGGTAGATCCTCTAGCTCTGGGAGCGGTGCACTCTCGTTACCATCACCACGACGATCACGCCAATTCCACACACCAGACAAGCCGATGGTGATGGCTTTGGGCCAGTGGATGGTGAGCGCCTCTGCCTTTTTCTCGCCCTCGGTGATCACCAGGGGGACGTTGATATCAGCTAAGCGCTCGAAATACCTGCCAGTCTGGATGGCGATGTGGGAGTGGTAGAGACGATTACCACACCCCCTTGGACTCAAGTACTTGGGTGTATGTTTAAAACCAGCCACTTTCCGCTGTGCTGCAGGCTGCGGTTTCCACCGCAGGAAAGGAGTGCCTTGCTTGCTCTCCTCTGGCTGCCCATTAGGCCGAAGGTAGGGTAGAACAAGCTGGCCGCGCCGACCGGTGTAATAGCCCAGAAGTTGGATCCCTTCTGATTGAATTGCCGACTGTCTGAGTTCATTGATGTGGGCCTGACTCAGGCACTTGTGCTGCCAGCAACGCTCCACATGCTCCACTTGTGTGTGCCGCAGCGAAGCGGAGCGTTTCACAGTTGCCTGCGTAACTGTGGCGTGATACCTCTCGAGTTGTTTGCGTGTCATGATGGGTACTGAAAATACATTGATCAACGCCCCGGCTCGCAACCGGGGTTTTTGTTCTGCTCATGCGGACGGCCCAAGAGCGGAGGAGCCATCAACTTCAAAACACACCAGCTACTTCTTCTGCTTTTCTATGTGGGAACCAGCTGAGCAGATGCCGCGAGTTGAAATTGACTGGTCACTAGCAAAACCAGGATGCTTTTGCCATTTGGGCAGCATTGAGGCCTTGAAATCCCAGCCCAAACCGAATAGAAAAGGACAAGCTCTGACCGCAGAGCAGATAGGCAACTTGGGTCGGGAAGCCAGGCTGGATATTTTTGGGGTAAGTACGATGTAAACAGTCAGTTCAGCCTTACTTCCTTGGTTTCGCAGGGGGGCTTATTCAGGGCCCCGTCAGCTCAAGTGTGCGATGGTCGCGTGCAAACGCTTCCGTCATTGTCCTATCGCACTGCTCTAGGTGATAAAGGAGGGGCGAATTGTTAGTGGGGAACTTGCGCCTGTAATGGGTGCCCGCCTTGAGAAAGCCAGCTGTGCGCCAGCGATGAAGAGTTCGCTCGCTAACACCAAGCAAGCTCGCGGCGACCTTTTGGGGCTGCCACGAAGAATCCAGATTTTTCATTATTTCTTCCTAGAGAGCTCCTTCTGCCTTGAGCGCAGCTTTTAGTGGCAGTGCACTCTGCCCCCAGCTAGTCAGGTAGCTGTGAATATCTTTCTTGCTCATTGATCCAGCCTCAAGTCGCGATACGAAAAAGCGCGCTGTGGCTATCGCGTGAGCGGAAGAATTTGATTTGCGCTGCTGGGAGGCAGGTACGTCAATTCTCTGTTTGTTTGTGTAGCGACTCCGAGACCTCATGACTGGTTCCTTCGATTGGTTGTTTGGAAACAGCCGCTTCGGGAAGAAGCCCCAATCTTCGTTCCAGCCGGTTGGCAGCCGTGGCCCCGAGCGCATTTGCGCCTCGACTGCCGACCTCAAGGGCTACCAGCCGAATTGGTCTATGCATATTAGCTCGGTTTGTCCAGGGGTGGCGTGACAACCCCTGCCTGCTGTTCTCCGGCGCTAGATGCGGTGTTGACGATCGGGGAGTCGCTGACCGTAGGACGGGCGGCGGACCCGGCGTCCACTGCGGGCAGACAGGACCGTCAATTAGGTCGCTTGGGTGCATTTTGGGTGCACCTGCGATGTCGATTCCCTGAAAAGTCAGTCGGGGCGACAGGATTCGAACCTGCGACCTAGTGCTCCCAAAGCACCCGCGCTACCAAGCTGCGCCACGCCCCGTCAGCACGGAGCTTACCCGTCGCCCGAGAGGGGTGCAGGGCTCCACCACACGGTGCAGCTGTAGCGGGCTGACAGGGCGCGCACCATCGTTGTGCAGCGCGAGCCGGTTACGCTGTTGCCCGCCGGCATCGAGCTGGTGGCGA
Source organism: Synechococcus sp. HK05 (assembly GCF_019104765.1). Taxonomy (NCBI): domain Bacteria; kingdom Bacillati; phylum Cyanobacteriota; class Cyanophyceae; order Synechococcales; family Synechococcaceae; genus Synechococcus; species Synechococcus sp. HK05. Next base: position 88,883 of record NZ_JAHRXJ010000002.1, read on the forward strand.
TGGCGATCGCCGCCTGTTTGCTCAGGATCGACCCGGCGGTGGCCGAGCCGGCCTGCGCAGGTGGCAAATGGAGCAGGGCCAGGCTTGTAAGGGCCCACAGAGCGATCAGGCGCATCCTTGCGTGGCATCTGGCGTTTTTCTAGTGGCCCGTTAAAACGCTTGCAACCTCGGGGGTTGGTTTGCGCGCGCGGCGATGGCTGTTGGTGGTGCTGGGCCTCGCGGCTGCGCTCGGCCTCGCTGTGCGGGCTGAGCCTGGGCTTGATGCCGTGCTCGACGCTGGCCTGCCTCCCAGGCCGGACCAAGTACCAGCTGAAACGCCGGTGGCGGATGTGGTGCTCGCCTCGGCGCTGCCGGCGGAGTTGTCGCGAGAGGCTGCTTGGCCGCTGCGTCCAGGTGAGCCCCTGCGCCTGGTGTACCCCCTGGCGATTCAGGCCGAGGAGGTGGATCCCTACGGCTGGCGCTATTCCGACAGCCGTCAGGCCTGGCGCATGCACGCGGGTCAGGATCTCGTTGCGCCGGAAGGCACACCGGTGTTGGCGATGCTCCCGGGCCATGTGGTGCTGGTGGAGGAGCTCGATGGCTATGGCCTCACCGTGGTGCTCGATCACGGCCGCAGCTGGCAAACCCTCTACGCTCACCTGCAGTCGGCCTCGGTGCAGCCAGGCGACTTTCTGCCCGCCGCCACTCCTTTGGGTGAGGTGGGGCAGACCGGCAGGGCCAGTGGACCGCATCTGCATGTGGAGCTGCGCCGCCGCGATGGCGATCGGATGTTGGCGCTCGATCCCACGCCCTTGATTGATCAGGCCACACGCCTGCTGCCGCAGGCCCCGCCGCCGCTGCAGCAGGCTCAGGGGATCCCGTTCCCCTCGCCTTGATCCGGATCGAGCGCACCGGCCTGCAGCTGCGCCATGGTGTGGCCTGGCTCCAGCAGCAAGGCCTCCAAACCCCGCAGCTGCGCCAGGCCTTAGGTCAGAGCCTGGCCTGGGAGCAGCCGCTGGTCACGGTGTACGGCAAGCAGCACCGCACGCCGCGGCTCACCTGCTGGGTGGCGGATCCCGGCTGCTCCTATCGCTACAGCGGCCTGCAGCAAGCCATCCATCCCTGGACGGCCGAGCTGGAGACCCTGCGCCAGCTGCTGCTGGATCAGCTCGGCGTGCGCTTCAACAGCCTGCTGCTCAACCGCTACCGCGACGGCGCTGATCGCATGGGTTGGCACGCCGATGACGAGCCCGAGCTCGACGATCAGGCTCCGATCGTTTCCCTCAGCCTCGGCGCGGCCCGCGATCTGCGCTTCCGGCCGCGCCGCGGCGATGCAGCACCCTTCGCCATCAACTTGGCGGATGGCGACTTGCTGGTGATGGATCCGCCCAGCCAGCGCCACTGGCAGCACGCGCTGCCGCCGCGGGCGCGGGTGCAGCAAGAGCGGATCAACCTCACCTTTCGCGTGATTCGGCCGGCCTGACTCAGCCGAGCACCGCGATGCAATCGATCTCCACGCGGGCGCCCTTCGGCAGCGCCGCCACCTCCACGCAGGCCCGCGCCGGCGACACTCCGGCTCCGAACACCTCGGCGTAGAGGGCATTCACCTTGGCGAAATCGCCGAGGTCGGCCAGAAACACGGTGGTGCGCACCACCTGCTGGGGCGTGCAGCCCGCTTCTGCCAGCACCGCCTTGAGATTGCTCAGCACCTGGCGGGTTTCGGCCTCCACATCGCCGCCGCCCACCATCGCGCCGGTGGCTGGATCCAGGGCGATCTGACCGCTGCAATAGAGCACCCCGCCCGCCTTCACCGCTTGGTTGTAAGGGCCCACCGGTGCCGGAGCAGCGCTGGTGGTCACGGCTTCGATCGTGGGGCTGGTCATGCTGGAGGGAAGATGGGCGCTGAGCCTATGGCCAGAGCGCCTGATGCGAATCGAGCTGTCCAACCCTGAGTTGCCGCTGCGGCCCCAGGTGGAGCTCGATGGGCTGTGGCACCGCTACAGCGGCCGTGCCTCCAACGGCGACTGGACCCTGCGCGATATCCAGTTCCAACTGCGCCCCGGTGAACTCGTTGGCCTGCTGGGCCCCTCCGGCTGCGGCAAAACCACGCTGCTGCGCCTGATCGCCGGCTTTGAAAAGCCTGATCGCGGTGTAGTGCGTATCGCCGGTCAGGAGGTGGCTGGCCCCCACCGCTGGTTGCCGCCGGAGCGCCGCGGGGTGGGCATGGTGTTTCAGGACTACGCCCTGTTCCCGCACCTCGATGCCTGGCGCAACGCCTGCTTCGGCCTGCGCCGCGGACAGGACAGCAGCCGGGCGGCCTGGTTGTTGGAGCTGTTGGGGCTGAAGGGGCTTGAACACCGCTACCCCCATGAGCTCTCGGGCGGTCAGCGCCAGCGTTTGGCCCTGGCCCGCGCCCTGGCGCCGGGCTGTTCGTTGGTGCTGCTGGATGAACCCTTCTCCAACCTCGACGTGGAGGTGCGCCTGCGTCTGCGGGCCGAGCTGCCCGGTGTACTGGCCCGCTGCGGTGCCAGCGGCGTGATCGTGACCCACGACCCCGAGGAGGCTCTGGCCATCTGTGATCGGGTGGCGGTGCTCGAATCGGGCCATCTGCATCAATGCGCCAGCCCCCAGGAGCTGGTGGCCGCGCCGGCCACCGCGTTTGTGGGCCGGTTTGTGTTGCAAAGCAACCTGTTGCCGGCCCGCTGGCAGGGAGGCGTCCTCACCACGGCGTTTGGCGCCCTTGAAGCTCCGGCCGGCGTCCAGCTGCCGCCGCCATCCACTGCCGATGATCTCGAGGTGCTGGTGAGCCCCCAGGGGCTCCTGCTCACCCCGGACGACAACGCGGAAGCCTGGGTGTTGGGCCGTGAATTCCTCGGACGCGAGTGGCTCTATCAGGTGCAATGGGGCCAGGGGCGACTGCGGCTGCGTCTGCCCCTGGAGTACGACTACAACCGCGGACAGCGCTCCCGGCTGCGCTTGCGGGCCGGTGAACCGGTGCGGCTGTTTCCGGCCGGGGTGGATTTGGTGGCCGCCGCCGACGTGCCTCCCCTGTAGGTCAGCCCCGCCAGAGATCCTTGCTGCCGCGCAGCCGGCGCAGGGCCTCGGCATCACGGGCCTGCACAAACAGGTTGGTGGCCTTTTCCAGGCCAATGCTGCTGGGGATCGTGGCTGCGCCCTTGGCCCGCAGGGCTTCCACCTCCGCCAGCCGCATCTGAATCGCGGCATCGCCAGGTTGCTGCGCCGCTGCCCAGCGCAGGTTGCCGGCGGTGTATTCGTGCGCGCACCACACCAAAGTGCTCTCCGGCAGGGCTGCCAGCGCCTGCAACGACTGCTGCATCTGCTGCGGGGTGCCTTCAAACAACCTCCCGCAGCCGGCGGCGAACAGGGTGTCGCCGCAGAACAGGTGGCCGCGATCGCCTGCAGCAGGCGGCAGATAAAAGGCGATGTGATGGGCGGTATGGCCCGGCACGGCCATCACCTGCACCGCTCGCCCCAGCAGCTCCAGCTGGTCGCCCCCTTGCACCGCGTGGGTTTGCAAGGGGATGCGGGCTTGATCGGCGCCGTTGGCGATCACGGCCGCCTGGGGCCAACGCTCCAGCAGCCCCGGTGTGCCGCCGATGTGGTCGTGGTGGTGATGGGTCTGCAGGATGGCGCTGAGCTCCAGGCCCCGCTGCTCCAGCCAGGTGCTCACCGGCTCGGCCACGGCTGGATCCACCACCACGGCCGGGCCGTGACCATCGCCGTGCAGGACGAACACGTAGTTGTCGTTCAGCACCGGGATCAGCGACACGCGCTGAGCGATCGATGCGGTGGTGAGGGCCGGCTGCATCGTTAAAGTCCCGGTTCAGGCTGCCTCCCATGATCACCGTCGCGCTGGCCAAGGGAGCCCTCCTCAAGGATTCAGTGGCGCGCTTCGCCGCTGCCGGGCTCGATTTCGCCGCTGTGCTCGAGCCAGGCAACCGGCAATTGATGGTGCCCAGCGCCTGCGGCCGCGCCCGGGCCCTGCTGGTGCGCAACGCCGATGTGCCGGTGTATGTGGCCTACGGCCAGGCCCAACTCGGTGTGGTGGGGTACGACGTGCTGCGCGAGCACCAGCTGCCGGTGGCTCATCTGGTGGATCTCGGCTTCGGCGGCTGCCGCATGAGCGTGGCGGTGAAGGCCACCAGCCCCTACCGCCGGGCCGCCGATCTGCCCGCCCACTGCCGCATCGCCAGCAAATTCACCCGCTGCGCAGAGGAGTATTTCGAGGCCCTTGATCTGCCGGTGGAGTTGATCCATCTGGCGGGATCGGTGGAGCTGGGGCCCATCACCGGCATGAGCGAGGCGATTGTGGATCTGGTGGCCACCGGCCGCACCCTCGTGGAGAACGGACTGATCGCCATCGAAGACCTCTTCCATTCCACGGCCCGTCTGGTGGGGCACCCCCTCTCGCTGCGCCTTGATGGGGGCGAGCTGCAGGGGATCGTGGATCAGATCGCGGCTGTGTCCAGCCGGCCAGCGGCCTAATGGCTCCTCGCGACCGGCAACGTCTGCTGCGCCTGCTGCCCTACCTGGGCCGCGATCGCAAACGCCTGCTGCTCACCCTGGTGCTGCTGATTCCCGTGGCGGGAGCGGCAGCGGTGCAGCCGTTGTTGGTGGGTCAGGCGATTTCGGCGCTGCGGCAGGAGCCGGTGCTGGCCTGGCTCGAGCCCATGCCCCTGGCGCAGCAGCTGCGCACCCTGGTGTTGCTGCTGTTGGCGGCCGTGATGGTGCGTCTCGGCCTGCAGGGGCTGCAGAGCTTCAACGTGCAGGCCGTGGGCCAGCGGCTCACCGCCCGCATCCGCAACGACCTGTTTGCCCACGCCCTCGATCTATCGCTGCGGTTTCACGACCGCACGCCGGTGGGCAAGTTGCTCACGCGCCTCACCAGTGATGTGGATGCGCTGGCCGAGGTGTTTGGCAGCGGCGCCGTGGGCCTGCTCGCGGATCTGGTGACCCTGCTCGTGATTGCCACCACGATGGTGGCGATCGAGCCACGCCTCGGCCTGTTGCTGCTGGGGTCTCAGGTGCCGGTCACGCTCACGATGCTGTGGCTGCAGAAGCGCTATCGCAAGGCCAACTACCGGGTGCGCGAGGAGCTGAGCCAGCTCAATGCCGATCTGCAGGAGAACCTGCAGGGGCTTGAGGTGGTGCAGATGTTCCGCCGCGAGGGCTACAACGCGGCCCGCTTCGCCCAAACCACCAATGCCTATCGCCAGGCGGTGAACGGCACAATCTTTTACGACTCGGCCATCTCGGCGTTGATCGAGTGGGTGTCGCTCGGAGCGATTGCCCTGGTGCTCGCCCTGGGGGGCTGGATGGTGACCGCCGGTGCCATGGGCCTGGGCACCCTCACCACCTTCATCCTCTATTCGCAGCGGTTGTTTGATCCGCTGCGCCAGCTGGCGGAGCGCTTCACCCAGATTCAGGGCGGTCTCACCGCCGTGGAGCGCATCGGCGAACTGATGGAAGAGCCGATTGAGATTCAGGAGCTCCCGCAGGAGCAGCGCTCCGCGGCAGCGGTGCTGAGCGGCCGTGAGCGCAGCAGCGCCGGTGAAGTGGTGTTCGACAACGTGTCGTTCGCTTACCGGCCCGACGATCCGATCCTCTCCAACCTCTCCTTCCGCATCGCCCCGGGAGAACACGTGGCGCTGGTGGGACCCACCGGCTCGGGCAAGAGCACCGTGATCCGCCTGCTCTGCCGCCTCTACGAACCTCAGCAGGGCCGGATTTTGCTGGATGGCATCGACATTCGCGAGCTGCCCATCCCAACCCTGCGCCAACGGCTTGGTGTGGTGCTGCAAGACACCTTCCTCTTCAGCGGCAACGTGGCCGACAACCTCCGCCTCGATGCGGTCATCAGCGACGTGGAACTCCAGCAGCTTTGCCGGGATCTGGGTTTGGAGCCGTTGCTGCAGCGGCTGCCCCAAGGCCTCGACACCGAGCTGCGCGAGCGAGGCGGCAACCTCTCCTCTGGCGAGCGTCAGCTGCTGGCCATTGCCCGGGTGGCGATCCGCGATCCCTCGGTGCTGGTGATGGATGAGGCCACCGCCTTCCTCGATCCTTCCACCGAAGCCACCCTCCAGCGCGATCTCGACCGGCTGCTGTGCGATCGCACCGCCATCGTGATCGCCCACCGCCTCGCCACCGTGGAGGCCGCTGATCGCATCCTGGTGCTGCAGCGCGGCCGTCTGATCGAACAAGGCAGCCACATCAGCCTGCGCGCGGCCGGAGGCCTCTATGCGCAGTTGGCGGAACTCCAGGAGCGTGGGCTCGCCAGGCTCTGAGCGGAACGGCTGCACCAGCCCTGCTCGCTGAACCACTGGCGCATCACCGCAGCCAAGGTGTCTGGCGCTGTGCGCATCGGCAAATGCCCTTCTCCCTCGAGCACCTCCACCTGATGCTCAGGGCTGTAGCCCGCTAGGTGCCGCACGTAGCGAGGTTCCATCACCGTGTCGCGGCTGCCCACCACCCAGAGGCTTGGCACCTGCAGCTGGGCCACCAGGCCCGGCAGCTGCTGCACCGCACCGCGCTGCATGCTGGACGCCAACAGGCCGCGAGCCGCCCGCAGCTCGGCCACCAGCGGGCTGCGGATCGCCTCGGTGCCCGGCAGTTGGGCCAGCCAACCCGGCCGCCAGCGCAGGAACGCAGCACCGCCGCGCCGCACCATCCGAAAGGGCCGCGGTTGAAAGACCCCGCCGCCGGAGGCCACTTGCACGATGCCGGCCAACTGCTCGCCCAGATGCGGCGCGGCATGCACCACCAAGCTGCCGCCGAGGGAATGACCGACCAGCACCAGCGGTCGCGCACCGGCTCGCTCCCGGGCGGCCTCGGCCAACCAGCGGCCATAGCTGGCCAGGCTCGGTTGTAGGCCCCGCGGCCTTGGCTGCTCGCCAAAACCGGGGAGATCCGGGCTCCAGCACTCCCACTCCGGCCTCAGGGCATCGCTGAGGGGCTGCCACAGCCGGCCTGACAGCAGCCAGCCGTGTACACACACCAACAGGGGAGAGCGCTCCAGAGGGCTTCCGGTGGTTGAAGGGTCTCCAGCCTGCATCAGCTTTGGCCAGAGTGGGAGAGGATCATGGCAATGCTTAGCTCTCCTCCTACCGAGCTGGATGGTCTCTACGGCCAGGGGTATCGGCTGTGTCCCACCCCCAATCCTCAGCTCAGCCTGGTGTTGAGCACCGAGCGGGAGATTGATCTCTACGAGCTCGAGCAGCTCTGTGATGCGGTGGGCTGGAGTCGCCGGCCCCTGCGCCGGGTGCGCAAGGCCCTTGAGAACAGCCTGCTGGTGGTGGGGTTGTGGCGTCACGATCCCCGGCTGCCCCGTCTGGTGGGTTTCGCCCGCTGCACCGGTGATGGGGTGATTGAAGCCACCGTCTGGGATGTGGCGGTGCATCCCCTGTATCAGGGCGTTGGCCTGGGCAAACAGCTCATGACCTACGTGATCGATCTGCTGCGCGATCAGCAGGTGGAGCGGGTCACGCTGTTCGCCGATCCAGGCGTGGTGGAGTTCTACGGCGCCCAGGGCTGGCAGCTGGAGCCCCAGCAGCGGCGCTGCGCCTTTTGGTACGCACCCTGACCTGAACGGCTAGCGGCTCACCCCCTGGGGCGGTCGCGGAACAGATACCCCTGGAAGAGGCGCACACCGCGGGCTTGCCAGTACTGGAGCTGTTCCTCGGTTTCGATGCCCTCCAGGATCAGCCCGCAGTGGTTGAGCTCTCCGTAGCGCACCAGGAAGGTCACCAGCGCGTCCACATTCGCGTCATGGAGGCGTTGGCTGTAGCTGAGGTCGAGCTTGAGGAAGTCGGGCTTGAACTGAAACAAGTAGGCAATGGAGGCATACCCCACGCCGAAGTCGTCGATGGCAATGCGCACGCCGAAGTCACGGAGCTGTTGCAGCCGCTGTTCCCACAGTTCAGGCCGATTCACCAGGGCTGTTTCGGTCACCTCCAGCACCAAGCGGTGGCGCACCGCCGCGGGCAGAGACCGCAGCTGGGCGAACAGGGCCTTGATGTGCTTCTCCGATCCGAAGCTCACCGCCGAGATGTTCACCCCCAACTGCTGGCTGGAGCCCTCGGGTTCGCCTAAAAGGGCAATGGCCCGCCGCACCATCAGCTGATCCAGCAGGTGGATGTTGTGGTTGCGCTCCAGCGCCAGCACCAGTTCCTGCACGCTGATGGAGCCCTCCAGCTCCTGCGGCAATCGGAACAGCATTTCGCTGTAGGCCGTTTCCCAGGCATCGCCCTGCTGCTGCAGCACCGGCTCCAGCGCATAGCGGTGGTCCTGCAGGGTTTCGAAGGAGCGGGTGAGATCAAAGTCGCGGCTCTGCTGTTGTCGCAGGTCGCGCGCCCAATCGGCGACGCCGCTCGGCATGTGCCGGATCCCGCCGGAGCTCTCGGAGAGGGAGAGCACCAGGGCGAGATCGGCGAGTTGCTGCGTCACGTCATGGCGGTCCAGCCGGGTGAGGATGCCGTCCACCGAGAGCTGCATCACTTCGGCCATGGCCAGCTGCAGCTCCTGCAGCTGGTGTTCGATCTGGCGATGTTCGTCGCGCGCGTCGCCGCTGGAGGGATGGATCACCTGCAGCAGCGTGTTGTTCTCCCCCAGGGCCAGGTGCCGGGTGGGCGTCAGTTGCTGCAGCCGTTCTCCAAGCCAGGCCAGAGCCTGGTTCTGGGCTTCGCCCCGTTGGCGGATCGCCTCGCGAAACAGCATCACCTTCACCTGCAGGGCCGCGATCCAGAGCTCGCTCAGCCCGCCCTCCCCAGCGCCTTCGGGTTGCTGGATGGCCTGGAGCAGTTCACTGCGGCTCAGCAGCGGTCCCGGTAGCTCCTGCCGCAGCAGGCGCAGTTGGTTGCGCTTGGCGCGCTCCATCTGCAGGTCGCGCTGGCGCAATTGCCGCAGGCTCAGCAGCGTGCCCGCTGCCGCTGCTGCGACGAGTCCATTCACGCCGATCCAGCCCGGTGCCATTCCCTCCACGGCTGTGATGCGCTGCCGCCAGGCCGGACTCGCTGGCTTCAGCGTGAGCACGTGAGAGGCCGGCAGCAACTCGCTCACCGCAGGAGCCGCGGTTCCCGCCTGGCCCGGAGTGCTGCTCAGGCTGGCATTGATGCGGCTGAAAGCCTGATTCACCGCGGTGTTGTAGCTGGGTCTCTGAATGCGGCTGATGTGCAGGAGCCAGCCCCGTTCTGGGCCTGTGCCGCCGCTGCGCCGAATCGAGGTGCCGGCGCCAAGCACCGGCTGTGTGGCGGTTTGGCAGTAGAAGCCGTAGGCCCGATCGCCCTGGCCCGCCTGGCTGCGCAGCGCCAACTGCTGAAGATGCTCTTGAAGGCAACGGCTCAGCTCCGGCGATACCCCTGACCCAACGGCGCTTCCGCGCTTGAGCAGCACCCGCTGCTGGGCATCCACCACCATCAAGCCCTGGCCGTCTTGAATGATCGAGGAGTTGTCGAGCTCACGGGCTGGAAAGCCTGGGTCGGCTCCTGCCGCGTAGGCATAGAGCGGATCCCAGTGCCCCCAATCGAGGGCCGTGATCTTGTGGCTGTTCACCCGCAGCTCCAGGAGGCCCTGATCGGTTTGCCCCTGGCGGCTCTGGCGTTGCTGCAACACCTGCCACCGCTGTTGCACCAGCACCCCGGCCAGCGCGGCACTGAGAACGGCCCAGAGCAACAGAGCGGTGTTGAGCTGGCGCGGATGGTCGCGGCGTTGGCACTGCCACTCGCGGCGCAGGCTGCGCAGCAGCGCGAGCGTCCTCATGGCTCAGCCCCGCAATGGCTGAACGTCATTCTGGCGAGGGCGAACGCGTTGAGCCATCACTTGCGTAATAGCGCTCTGCCAGCTGCTCGGCGCTGATGCCGCGTCGCCAGGCCTGCCGCAGTTGGCCGTTGCGCCACGCCGTGCCCAGCACCCCATGGCGCCGCCAGCGCCGCCCGTTCACCTGCAGCGGGCAGCCCAGCCGGCGGATTGGCGCCAAGCGCTGGAGCTTCTGGATCAGCACCAGATCTTCCATGAGGGGCAGAGCCGGCATGCCGCCGGCCCGCTCCAACAGGCTGCGCTGCAGCAGCAGACCCTGATCGCCATAGGGCAACTGCCGCAGCTGCGTGCGCAGCCGCACCGCCTGCTCGAGCAGCCGCAGCGACAAACCTTGCCCCTCCACCGCCAGATCAAAGGCCCAGGCCGCCTCGGGGCTGGCCATCGCCCGCCGAAGTGCTGCAACCCATCCGGGATGCAGGCGGCAATCGGCATGCAACAGCAACAACCAGGGAGCCGTTGTGGCGGCGATGCCGCGCTGCAGTTGCAGACCGCGGCCGGCTGGAGCTTGGAGCAGCTGCGCTCCTCCCAGCCGGGCCAGCTGGGGCGTGCCATCGCTGCTGCCGCCATCAACCACCACCAGGTCTGTGATCAGATCCGCTGGCCCTGCCGCCAGATCCGCCAGGAGTGATGGCAGCCGTTCCGCTTCGTTGAAGCTGGGGATCACCACCGCCAGCGGGGCCGCGGTCATGACCAGCGGCTGGGGTCACGGCTGATCGGCAGCTCGGCGAGGGGGTGATGGGCTCCCAGCAGGTCTGCGCTGATCGTGCGGCACACCACATCCATGGGCACGCAGAAACTGCTGCCGTCTTGATCGAAGGGACCTTCCACATAGGCCCCGATGCGCTCAGCGCTCACAAAGCCAAGAAACAGCACCACACCGGTGAAGATCGAGCCTTGGCTTGTGAAGGTGCCGAACAGCGTGAAGCCGTAAAGCCAGCAGATCAGGCGGATGAACACGTCGTAGGTGGGCGGTAGCGGCGTGTTGCGGATGCGCTGCAAGCCACCCATGGCATTGGTGAACTGCTCCATGCCCCGCAGCAGCGCGTCCCTGCCCCAGTCATTCACGGCACCCTCTTGGTGCAGCTGGCTGATCAGGTTCGCCCGCACGGTCATGCTCTCTTGCACGGTGATGTCATCGGGTAAGCCCAGAGCACGGCAGAGATCCCTCACCCGCGCGTGCGCATCGATGCGCCAGAAGCCCCGCAGCTCAAAGTTGAGCAGCCAGCACTGCAGCACCTGCAAGCCCACTAGCTGCTGCTGGAGGGGCCGCCGTCGACTGTCTCCCCCCAGCAGGGTCTGCAAGCTGTCGCGCCAGTGGCGACTGCAATTGGTGATGGCTCCCCAAAGGATGCGTGCTTCCCACCAACGGTTGATGGCCTGGGTGTTGCGGAAGGCCACAAAGATCGATACCGCGATGCCGAGCATCGAGAGCCCTGCACCATCGATCAAACGCACCTCCATGGTGGGGTTGAGCTGGTCGACCAGCACGGCCGCGCCGCAGAGCACCGCCATCAGCAGCAGATCCCAGCGCATGCGCAGCGCCAGTTGCCCCACCACCCGCAGCACATTGCGATGGGCCAGCTTGGGTGGCGGGGAGATCATCAGCGGCGTGCTGCGCGTTCACGCATCATCGATCCCGCAGGCGCTCGAGCCAGGGGGCTAAGGCCGAGCGGCGATCCAGGTCGCTCTGGTGTCGCAACAGCCCCACCCGCAGCCCATGCGCCGCTGCGCGCTGCAGGCTGAGCGGCAGCACCTGATCGGTGCTCCAGGGGATCCCCGTGAACAGAGCGGCGCCACTGCGCTGAAAGCCTCGCCGGCTCATGCCGATCAGCCAGTAGCCCCCATCGTTGGCGGGCCCCAGCACCAGATCGTGCTGCTCGAGCGCACAGAAGGCTTGCTCGAGATCGCTGCTCTGCAGATCCGGCAGATCACTGCCGATCAACACCATCTGCAGCACACCTCGGCTGAAGCCCGCCTGCAGCTGGCGGTGCATGCGGCAGCCCAGGTTGCCGCCCCGTTGCAGCTCCAGCTGCTGCGGCGTGAGCTGCAAGTGCTGCCCCCAGCGGCGCAGGGCCCGCGGCCCCAACCCCGAGGCCGAGAGCCGCAGCTCGCTGCTGCAGTGGCGGGCGGCCGCGGCGGCGGTTTGCACGGTATGCCAGCTGAGCCGCCGCTGCATCGCTGCAGCGAACGCGCTGGAGCCGCAGCTGGCGGCCAGGCGTTGCTTGCAGCGCCCGGGCGCCGGCCAGCGGGCCAGCACCACCAGCTGACGCCGGGCATTGGCCATGGCGTTAGTTCTGGCGCGGCAGTTCGGCGGGCCTCACCTGCAGGTTGAGCTGTTGATCGCCCCGTTGCACCTGCACGGTGAGGGGGTCTCCCACCCGCCCTTGATCCACCGCCACCTGCACTTCCGAAGGGTTGTCCACCTCGGTGGTGCCCACCCGTTCGATCAGGTCGCAGGAGCGCAGGCCACCGCGGGCTGCGGGGCTGCCCGGCATCACTTCCACCACCACCACGCCATTGGTTTCCGGCAGCTTGCATTCGGCATTGGTGGCATTCACCTCGCGGGCCAGCTGGGGCGTGAGCGATTGCAGGCGTACGCCGATATAGGGATGGGAGGCACGGCCGCTCTCCAGGATCTGGGCGGCGATCTGGCGGCCCAGGTTGATCGGGATCGCGAAGCTCAGGCCGGCACCGGGCGCCTGGCGGATGGCGGTGTTGATGCCGATCACCTGACCGCGCTCGTTGATCAGCGGGCCGCCGCTGTTGCCAGGGTTCACGGCTGCATCGGTCTGCAGGTAAGGCACCCGTTGCCCTTCACCCACGGCATTGGTGCGCTGCACCGCGCTGATGATCCCCGCGGTCACGGTGTTGTCGAGGCCGAGGGGGTTGCCGATGGCAATCGCCCATTCACCCGGGCGCACCTTGGCTGAATCCCCCAGGGGCGCCACCGGTAGGCCGGCGGCCGCCACCTTCACCACGGCGACATCGGTGATCGGATCGCTGCCCAGCACCTTTCCGCGGAAGCTGCGCCCATCCGGCAGGGTCACCCCCACCTCGCTGGCCCCTTCCACCACATGGGCATTGGTGAGGATCACCCCGTCGGAGCGGGTGATGAAGCCGGAACCCTGGCCCTGCTGCTGCTGAATCGAGGGGCCGCCGCCGAACAGGCCGCCGAGGGGGTTGATCACCCGCCGCACCGTGTCGATGCGCACCACCGACGGCCCCACCTTGTCGACGGCATTCACGATGAAGTTGTTGCCGGGTTGCAACGCCGCACTCGGTGGGGCATCGCTCACACGGGTGGGGTCGCCGCCGCGCCGGCCGGGCAGCCCGCCGCTGCAGGCGCTGAGCAGGCCTGTCAGCAGCACGGCCGTGAGCAGGGATGGGCGGCTTGCGATGCGCATCATGGGAGACGGACGCCTCTGGGCACTGCCCCTATATTCGTGGCCCGGCGGGGTTCAGTGGCGGTGCAGCAAGGGGAAACGCTGTGGCGTCAGGTGCAGGAAGCGCTCCAGGGCAATCTCTCCAAACCCACCTTTGAAACCTGGATCCGCCCGGCCTGTTGCGCCGGGTTCAATGGCTCCGAGCTGCAGCTGCTGGCACCCAACGCCTTTGCCTGCGGCTGGCTGCGCAAGAACTATCTGGTCACCATCGCGTCGGTGGCGAGCGAAATCGCTGGACGCCCCATCAGCGTGCACGTGGAGGCCGGCACGGATCCAGACGTTGCCCAGGGCCTGAATGGCCATGGCTTCCAGACCTCGCCGGCCCCGGGCGATGCCAGCCCGGTTGGGGAGTCATCGCTGCCGGGTGGGGCGACCGCTGCGTCTCAGCGGCTGCCCACGGGCGAAACGCCCCGCAAGCTGGCCCCGGGCCTCAACCCCCGCTACGTGTTCAACCGTTTCGTGGTGGGGCCCAACAGCCGCATGGCCCATGCGGCGGCCCTTGCGGTGGCGGAGGCTCCCGGCCGTGAATTCAATCCCCTGTTCATCTGCGGTGGTGTGGGCCTGGGCAAAACCCACCTGATGCAGGCGATCGGCCACTACCGGCTGGAGATCGATCCCGAGGCGCGGGTGGCCTATGTGAGCACCGAAACCTTCACCAATGATCTGATCCAGGCCATCCGCAAGGACGGCATGCAGAAATTCCGCGACCGCTACCGCGCTGCGGATCTGATCCTGGTGGACGACATCCAGTTCATCGAAGGCAAGGAGTACACCCAGGAGGAGTTCTTCCACACCTTCAACGCCCTGCACGAAGCCGGCCGCCAGATCGTGATCGCCAGCGACAGGCCCCCGTCGCAAATCCCGAGGCTGCAGGAGCGGCTGATCTCCCGCTTCTCGATGGGGCTGATCGCCGACATCCAGGCCCCGGATCTGGAAACCCGCATGGCGATCCTGCACAAGAAGGCCGAGCACGAGCGCGTGAATCTGCCGCGCGATCTCATCCAGTACCTGGCGGGCCGTTTCACTTCCAACATCCGCGAACTCGAGGGGGCACTCACCCGTGCGGTGGCGTTTGCTTCAATCACCGGCCTGCCGATGACCGTGGAATCAGTGGCGCCGATGCTCGATCCCGCCGGTGTGGAGGTGGAGGTGACCCCAGCTCAAGTGCTGAGCAAGGTGGCCGAGGTGTTTGGTGTGAGTGTGGAGGAGATGAAGAGCCCGAGCCGCAAGCGGGCCGTGAGCCAGGCGCGCCAGGTGGGGATGTATTTGATGCGCCAGGGCACCAACCTGTCGCTGCCCCGCATCGGCGATGAATTCGGCGGCAAAGATCACTCCACCGTGATGTATGCCGTGGAGCAGATCGATAAGAAGCTCAATGCCGATCCGCAGCTCGGCCGGCAAGTGCAGCAGGTGCGCGACCTGCTGCAGATCGATTCGCGTCGCCGCACTAAATGAGCTTCAGCCGGTGATCGGTTCGCTGGGATCCAGCCCTTCCACCTGGCCGGAAAACACACGGCTGGCGGTGATGTCGTCAGCTTCGATCGTCATCAGATCGAGCTTGGTGAGCTCACCGCCATGCATCCGGTTGAACAGGCGGTTGGCCTGGCGCATGCGGGCGCGATCGATGGCGTTGCGGATCGAGCGGGCGTTGGCGAAGAAGGGCAGCTGCATCCGCCGCTGGATGTAGTCGGCGAAGGCAGCCAGCGCCTCCTCGCTGAAGCGGTAGTTTTCCTCCGCCAGGATCAGCCGCGCGATCGCCAGCAGTTCGTCAGCGGTGTAATCGGGGAAATCGATGTGGTTCGCCACCCGGGAGGAGAGGCCGGGATTGCTCTGATAGAACACATCCATGCGCTCCTTGTAGCCGGCGAAGATCACCACCAGATCGTCGCGGTTGTTCTCCATTACCTGCAGCAGGATCTCAATCGCCTCGGCGCCGTAATCACGCTCGTTTTCAGGCCGGTAGAGGTAGTAGGCCTCATCGATGAACAGCACGCCGCCCATCGCCTTTTTGAGCATTTCGCGCGTTTTTGGCGCCGTGTGCCCGATGTATTGGCCCACCAGATCGTCGCGGGTGGCGGTCACCACATGGCCTTTGCGCACGTAGCCGAGGCGGTGCAGGATCTGCGACATCCTTGCTGCCACCGTGGTTTTGCCGGTGCCCGGCCGTCCGGTGAACGACATGTGCAGGCTAGGAGCTGTGGTGGAGAGCCCCACCTGCTTGCGGGCCCGGTCCACCACCAGCAGCGCCGCAATCTCGCGGATGCGCGTTTTCACAGGGCGCAAACCGATCAGCTCCTGATCCAGCTGCTCGAGAACGTCCTGCACCTGGGCGCCCTCGTAGGCGGCCTGCAGGTTCACGGGCGTGTCGTCGGGGGTGTGGCCCGCGGGCTGTTGCTCAGACGAGGCCATCGATCGCGGCGGCGAAGGCGTGGTCAGCCTCGCCGATGGCCGCCCCTTCACCGTCTGCGCGCAGGGTGATGTTCACGTATGTACGCCCGAAGCTGATGTCGGGGTAGCGGCCTTGCGCCTCGCAGAAGTCGTTGAGGCGATCGAGAAAGGCGCGATTGCTGGCGTAATCCTCGAATTCAATCCGGCGCTCCAGCCACTCCACGCGATCGGGCTTGGGCCGAGGGTTCCACTGGTGATCCATGGGCTCGACCTTAGGCCGCCAGGCAATCGGTGCGGGCGATGCCCAGCCGCTGGGCCCAGGCATCGGCATAGGCCTCGTTGGCCGCCATCGCGTCTGGATCGCTGCTGTCGAGCGGGTGCGGCATGGTGCCGTTAATGGCTGCGTTGGTGACGCAGAACATCGACTTCTGGAAGCTCATGCAGATCTTCACGCGCACATCCCCCTCGCCGCGGGTGCGCTCGAGATACCACTGGTGCAGCTTCTCCGGCAGGTGGCGATACATGTCCTGCATCAGCAAACTCGGCGGGATCCCGGCACCCATGCTCGGCAGGGCATCGGCGTAGAGGGCGCCATAGGTGAACTTGGCCTGGTCGGGTGAGATCTGCTGGGCCTGGGCGTTGAAGCTCACGGTGCCCAGGAACGGCATGCCCCGCAGAAACACCGCCTCCACATAGGGCACGGCCACATCCACCAGGAAGGTGAGGCCGGCCTCCGGTGGCAGCACCCAGAAGTGCTCGCCGTGGATCTCCACCCCGTATCGGATCGGATTGGCCGCGGCGGCCACCAGGCCGTCTTTGATGAAGTCCACCACTTGGGGAATGGTGCGTACGCGACCACCGCGTTCGGCGGCCGCCAGATCCAGGAATAAATCGCTCATCACCCGCCAGAACTGGCCCAGGGCGTGGGTGGTGGCGGCCGAGCGGATCAGTTCCGGCAGGAAGCCCGGGAAGAGCGGGTTGAGCAGCGCCAGCAGCGGGTCGCGGCGGCGTTTGGCCGCGATGATCCGCCGGCAGTTCTCAGCAAACTCCGGCGAATCGAGGTAGGCATCCATGCCACCAGTGGCATGCCAGAACATCGCTTTCTGGCAGTACTCGGCGTATTCGAAGTTGATGCGGTCGTGGTTGAGATGGCGCCAGATCTTGGCGGGGTTGAGATCGCCATCGAGGAATTTGAACACCGGAAATGGGTTCAAAAACTGCTGCTCGGCTTGATAGATGAGGTTGATGCTGTAGGCATCGAGCACCTCGCCATAGCTCTCGAGCACGCCCACCACCTCCAACACGTGATCGGGGGTGTCGGTGAGCAGGGTTTGCCCGGCCAGCAGGCGGCGCTTCACCTCCACCTGATCGATGGAGAGATTCGCCTGAACGAGATCTTTGGAAACAACGGGCATCTCAGCTCACTCCTGCTGTGAGGTTGGCCAGGGCTGTGCTGGCCACTTCGCTCAGGTTCCCCAGGCTGCTGGGCACCACGCCGATGAACACGATGCTGGCCGCCAGGGCCAGGGCGGGGATGGTTTCACGGGGGGCCACCGAGCTCAGCTGCACATCCAGGCGTGCGTCGGCAGTGGCATCGCCACTGGGGGGGGTGATCGCCAGCCGCCCGAAGAAGGCGCGGTTCACCAGCAGCAGGAAATACACCGCTGTGAGGCCCGAGCCCACCATCGACAGCAGCGTGGCCAAGGGGAAGGCACCAATGCTGCCGCGGAACACCAGAAACTCGGAGATGAAGCCCGCCATGCCCGGCAGGCCCGCACTGGCCATCACCGCCACGATCATCAGCGAGCCCGTGAGGGGCAGGCCCCGCTCCGGATTCAGCAGGCCCCGCAGCACCTCGAGATCACGGGTGCCGGTTTTCCGGTACACGATGCCCACGAGCAGGAACAGCAACGCCGAGATCAAACCGTGGCTCACCATCTGGAACACCGCCCCTAGCAGGCTTACGGGGGTATCGGCCGCCGCTGCCAGCAGCACGTAGCCCATATGGCCCACGGAGCTGTAGGCCACCATCCGCTTCATGTCGGTCTGGGCGATGGCAGCGAGAGATCCATAGAGCACCGATACGGCGGCCCAGATCGCCAGACCTGGTGCCAGCAAGGCCCAGGCCTCCGGGAACAGCTGCAGGCCAAAGCGCAGCAGGCCATAGGTGCCGAGCTTCAGCAGCACCCCGGCCAGCAACACCGACACCGGCGTGGAGGCCTGGGTGTGGGCATCGGGCAGCCAGTTGTGCAGCGGCACCAATGGAATCTTGATGCCGAAGCCGATCAGGATGGCCCCCAGCAGCCACAACTGGCCGCCCATCGCCAGCCGTTCGCTCAGCACCGGCGTGAGGCTGAAATCCACGCTGCCGGTGAGCAGGGCCAGCCCCAGGAAGGCGCCGAGGATCAGCATCCCCGACACGGCCGTGAAGATCAGAAATTTGGTGGCTGCATAAGCACGGTTCACGCCGCCCCACACCGAGATCAGCAGCCAGAGTGGGATGAGCTCCAGCTCATAGAAGAGGAAGAACAGCAGCAGGTTGTCGGCCAGGAAGGCCCCATTCACCGCACCGCTGATCAATAGCAGCATCGCGAAATACAGCCGCGGGCGCTTGTTGATGTCGCGCGTGATCACGGCCGACACCAGCGTGAGCGCTCCATTGATCAGCACCAACGGAAGCGACAGGCCATCCACCCCCAGGGCGTAATCCAGGCCGATGCCCGGTACCCAGCTGTGGTGTTCCGTGAGCTGCAATCCCGCCACGCTGGGGTCGAACTGCAGGGCGGTGAGCAGGCTCAGCGCCAGCTGGGCAACCAGGATCCCGATCGTGATCTGCCGCAGTTGTGCAGGCGTGGGGCTGCCGGGCCAAGCCAGGAGAGCCAGGGTCCCGAGGAAGGGGATCAGCAGCAGGGAGGTCAACAACATCGTGGTCACACTCCGCCGCGCACCACTTGCAAAGCGCCGATGAACACCACCACCGCCACAATCACCGTGAGCACATAGCTCTGCAGTTGGCCGCTCACGGTGAGCTTCAGGCCATTGGCCGTGGCCATCGACAGGCGGCCAATGCCGTCTACGCCCCCTTTGATCACCTGAATGTCGAACCAACGGGTGAAGCGGGCCATCGAGGCCACCAGGTTCACCACGGTGCGCCGGTAGATCTCAGGGGTGTAGAAGTCGTAGGCCAGCAGGTCTTGCACCACACGCACCACGGGCTGGCGGGAGCGTGACCAGAAGCTGTCGAGTGGAGTGAGCGTTCCCAGCACCACGCCCAGCACGCCACTGGCCACCACCGCTGCGGCCACGGGCAGGGAAAAGGCATTGATGCCAGGCACGGGATCAATGCGCTGCATGATCGCCGGCAGCAACAGCACGATCACCGTGAGGCTCACCATCGGCAGGGCCATCAGCCAGTTGGCTTCAGGGGTTCGTTTGGTTTTGGGCATGGCCGGGCCCAGGAACACCGAGCGATACACCCGCGCCACATTCGCGGCAGCCAGCACGTTGGTGATCAGGAAGATCACGGCAAAGCCGGGTGCCAGATGGCTGAAATCCTCCACCAGCAGCCCGTAGCACCAGAACCCCCCCAGGGGCAGGAGCCCCACCACGCCGGCGCTTCCGACAAGAAAGGCCGTGGCCGTGGCCGGCATCCGTGTGCCAATGCCGCCGAGTTCAGTGAGGTCTTGGCAGTTGGTGGTGGCGATGATGCTGCCCACGCTCATGAATTGCAGGGCACGGGCCAGGCCGTGGGCGAACAGCAGCAGCAGCGCCAGCCCCGGTTGCTGCAGGGCGATGGCGATGAACACCAGCCCCAGATACGACGTGGTGGAGTAGCTGAAGGCGCGCTTGAGATCCACCTGGGCGATGGCCACCAGGCCACCACCAACGGCGCTGATGCTGCCCACCACCAGCAACACATCGGTGGCGATCGGCGACACAGCCACCACCGGCATCAGCTTCAACAGCACGATGGCGCCGCAGGTCACCACCACCGAGTTGCGCAGGATCGAGGCGGGGTTGGGCCCCTCCATGGCTTCATCGAGCCAGAGGTGCATGGGGAATTGGGCGCATTTGCCCATGGGGCCGGCGATCAGGCCCAGGCCCAGGAGGGTGCCGGCCAGGGGCGTGATCAGGTTTTGTTCGCGGGCCTGGGCTGCCCAGGCATAGAGGTCGTCGAACTCCATCGAGCCGGCCCAGGCCGATACGGCCACCACGCCCATCAGCAGCAGCACATCCCCCACGCGCTTGGTGAGAAAGGCATCGCGGGCGGCTGTGACCACCAGGGGCTGGGCGTACCAGAAGCCCACCAGCAGATAGGTGGAGAGGGTGAGCATCTCCAGCAGGAAATAGCTCATGAACAGATTGCTGCTCAGCACCACGCCACTCATGGCACCTTCGAAAAAGCCCACCAGGGCGTAGAAGCGGGCCAACGACCACTCCTTATCGAGGTAGCCGAGCGCGAACACCTGGCACACGAGGCTCATCGTGGTGACGAGCTCGAGGGCGGCCAGGTTGGTGAGGGAGAGGTCGAAGCCGATGCGCAGATCGAGATCGGCCGCTTGAAACCAGGGAAAGTCGAGGTGTTGGGGGCCAAGGGCCACCACCTCGGAGATGGCCAGGCTGCCGTGCAACACCGCCAGCAGGGTGACCAGCAGGTTGAGATACGCCGCGGGCCGAGGCCCGTTGCGCTTGATCCAGCCGGTGGCCCAGGGCAGCGACAGCAGCATGCCGCTGAAGCCGTAAAGCGGCACCAGCCAGATCAATTGCAGCGGAAGCGGGAGAGCGTCGCTCAAAAAGCGTTGACCTGTTGGGGGCGGACTCTAAGCAGCTTTAGAAGCTGGCTCGGGCGCGGGGATCGCGGCGAGCGTTGCTGCGGGTGCCATAACGGGCGTAGCCGCGGCGGCGGCGACCACCGAGCTGCTGCAGCCAGGCTTCCAGGTCTCTGCTGTGGTGCTGCTCGTCCTCCAGGAGGGCCTGGAAGAAGGCGCCGTTGGCCTCATCGTTGATCACGCGGCAGAAGCGCGAGGCTTCGTCGTAGTGATCCACGAGTTGCTGTTCGAGATCAGCGTTCTGCTCGAGCAGACCCACCAGATCAGGGGCGTGGGTGACGGGCTGCAGCTGGGAGGCCGCCGGTGCGACCCCCAGTTGCAGCATGTGTTGCACGATCCGTTCCGCGTGCTGCATCTCCTCCACCGTTTCCTCGCGGAAGCGCTCGGCGGAGGCCTCATCACCCCAGAGCCCCACGAGGGAGGCCTGGGTCATGTACTGCTGCACGGCGGTGAGCTCAAGGCTCAGAGCGCGGCCCAGATAGGCCAGGACGCGCGGATGAACGGCGTCCATGCTCATCAGGCGCGGCGGTTGTTGGTGCCGGACAGGACGGGCTCCACTTCGCTGTGGGGGCGGGCAATGATGTGAGCAGCCACCAGGCCGTCGCCCACGCGCTCGCAGGCATCGGCGCCGGCGCGCACCGCAGCGTTCACGGCGCCGGTTTCACCGCGGACGAGCACGGTCACATAGCCACCACCCACGAATTCACGGGCGATCAGGCTCACTTCGGCAGCCTTGGTCATGGCGTCAGCAGCCTCGATGGCCGGCACCAGACCGCGGGTTTCGATCATGCCGAGGGCGATGCCCTGAACGGAAGAGGCCATGGGGGAGATGCTGCTGGATGAGGAAGAACGGTTGTTGCCGCCACCGCTGGCGCTGCTGCCACCGCCGCGGCGGGCGGTGGCGGCGGGCTTGGCCGCTGCGGTCCGGCTGGTGCCGGCGGGCTTGCTGGCAACGGCGGTGGTGGCCACGGTTTGCGCCGTAACGGTCACCGCCTTGGAGGCGGGGGCCGCGGCTTGGGTAGCCGCCGGTGTGGAGGCCGGTGCAGGGATGGCCGTCACCGGCGTGGTCGTGGTGGCAGCTGGTTTGGCAGCTGCCGCCTTACCGGAGGCCGAGGTGTTGGTGGCTCGGGATCTGGGAGT
Source organism: Synechococcus sp. HK05 (assembly GCF_019104765.1). Lineage (NCBI taxonomy): Bacteria > Bacillati > Cyanobacteriota > Cyanophyceae > Synechococcales > Synechococcaceae > Synechococcus > Synechococcus sp. HK05. The sequence continues at coordinate 110,493 of NZ_JAHRXJ010000002.1, forward strand.
GGCCATGGCGGTGATGGGCGGTGCCCGTGAGCGGTCGCGGAGAAACGGAGTGGACCCGGCTCAGGCCGGGAGGAACAAAGCGAGAGCTGTTCCTTAGCCGTCGGGCGACCAGTGGTCGATGATTCCGCCGATCGTGAGATCGGTGAAAAGGTTGGCGTTGCCCGTGGCATGGCGGGCGGCGGACCCGCTGGCGGTGAACACCCAGTTCCCGGGAGAGGCTCCTACCGGGTCGCAGGCCACGTTGAGCTTGCCCTTGGAGGTGCGCAGGATGCGCAGGTTCTGGTGGGCAAAGCCCTCCACCCGATTGGTGCAGACCAGCGAGCCCATCACCTGCATGATTTCCATTACTGGGCACCCCCGCTGCCGCTGGGAGCGGCAGGGTTGGCCGGCTTGCCGGCGGCCATCTCCTTGGCTGCATCCGGATCCCAGTGGTCGATGATCCCCACGATCGTGAGATCGCTGGGATACGACTTGCTGCCGGCGGCCTCGCGTGCAGCGGAGCTGCCCACACAGATCACCCAGTCGCCAGGGATCGCACCCACCGCATCCACAGCCACCTTCTGGGTGCTGCCATCGAGAACCACCTGCAGGTGCTTGTGCTGGAAATCAGCGATGCGGTTGGTGGAAACCAGCGGCTTCACCACTTTGCAGATCAACATCTCAGTGCCCCCCTCCGGTGTTGAACGTGATTGAGGAACTTACGGTTTCGGCCGGCACGTGCCGGTCGCGATCGCGCACGGTGAGCAACGTGTGCAGCAGCCCCTGGGCGCAGAGGTCGCTGTAGCGCGCCTCGATGGCGCTCTTTACACGCTCGCAGTGGGTAATCGCTCGCTCACGGGCACCGGGAACGGCACCGTGGTAGTCGAAGCGCAACACCACGGGGATCGGCAACCCGCGCGACACATTCAGACCCTTGAAGATCTTCACCCCCACATCGAGATCGGGAGCACCCTCTTCCACCGTGTCCATGTAGGCGAAATAGGTGAGGTTGCGCAGGTGCACTTCCTTGAAGCCGATTCCCACGCCAATGAAGCGCTCGGCATGGCCGAAATCGCTGTAGCTGCCGCCGTGGTACTGGCGCACGTAGTCGATCTGGGAGAGGTTGTGCTCGATCAAGCGGGCGATCAGCTGCACCATCCCGGCGTCGGGCGTGGCGGCCGCGGCGCCATGCACCAGCTCCTGGATCGTGGTGCGGGCCTGCTCCGCCGGCAGGTTGCGGGTGGCGTCGTACACCGCCTGGGCATCGAGCCAGGTTTCGAGGTCGGTGCTGCCATCGCGGCCTGGCACGTGCACACGGATCGCGTCGGTATCGGTGTCCATGCCCAGCAGCAGCAGATCCACGGAGGCACCACAGCAGAAGCTGTTCTCCACGGCCTGCTGAAAATCCTTGAGGCGTTGCAGTCCCTGGGCCGCTGCAGCCTTGTCGTCGCTGCCGTGGGCGGCGCAGCCCTCGTGGCAGGGATCTTTCGAGCTGAAGTGGTACACCACCACCTTCAGGTAGCGGGTGTCGTTGTGGGCTGGGTTGGGAACGCTTTCGCGGTAGCGGCGGTGCTCGGTCTTCACCCAGCGATCCACCGTGTTCTCCACATCGAACATGGCGCCTGCGTGGGAGCGGCGACGCACGGAGCTGAAGGGGAGGCGAAGGGCGTAGGCGATGGCGTGGGCTAGGCGCCCATCGGCGCAGGGGGTGATGTCGAGCAGATGGAACCCGCACTCCAACAGGAAGGCGTTGAAGGCTTCTGCGTCGGTGCTGCCGGCCTGGGCAGCGAGAGGGTCGTTGTTGAAGAAGGCGAGGCTGGTTTGCTCATAGGCCTCGAACACGCACCAGGCAAACAGGGTGCGCATGTCGAGCTGACTGGTCCAGGCCGTGTCGAGCACCGGCTGGGGCAGCTCGTGGCCTAGTTCAGCCACGGCCAGGCGTTGCGCCTGGGCGATGAAATCAGGCTCGTGTTGCAGAGCGGAAATCCGCTTCAGCACCGGCACCACCCGATCAAAGGCACCGAGGGTGCGCTCTTCGTATGCCCGCAGAGCGGCGTTGGCTTGGCCATTGCTCAGGGGATGCAACCCACCGAAGGAGCGCTGGGCCGGCTTGATCACCACCTGAGTCGCCACAGGACGCACCCTCCGAGGCGAGCTGCTGCTGGTCTGGGGGGGTGCGGTTGTTGCGGCCGCCATGCGGCTGCTGCGGGAATTCCCCACGCGGGCCGCGTTGGCCAGTTCGCGCTGCCGCAGCACTTTGCTCAGTGAAGAGCTGGGATTGAGCTCAGCGAGCGGTTGATCTTGAGCCTCGGTACTCCCGTTGCTGCCGAAGCGGCGTCGGGGAGCCGTAGGGCTCATGGCCCGCTCGTTGGTAGCGGTTCTCCGACGCATTGTCTCTCTCCCCTCAGCCGCGGGCGCCGCCGGACACCGTGATCAGGGAACCCTGATCGGTGCTGCCGCTGGAGCCGGTGATCTTGCTGTTGGGAGGGGGAACGTCCTGGTTGCGCTTGTTCTGTTGACCAGGCATGGCGCTCATCGGGCCCACACGGGTGGGATTGCGCCGGCGGGCGGAGCTGCCCTCGGTGCCGGTCACGCGCTCACCACGATCCCAGTCGTCGCCGGTGATCTTGGTGCCGGAGCCCTCACCGGTGACCCGGGAGGCGGGGCGCAGATCCTCATCCATGCTCACCGGAGCCATGTCGTTGGCGGCGGCAAGACGCTGGTCGGCGCGGCGATCGAAACGGAATTGCTCCGTGCCGGTCACCTTGCCGCCGGCCATGTCAAAAGGGCCGGTGATTCTCCCGCCTTGCTCGTAGGTGCTGCCGGTTACCGCGCCGGTGCGCTCACGCTCCACTTGGGCAGCGCGGGCGGGGGATTGAACGCTGAACTGCTGCCAGGCGGCCTGATTCAGGGCCTGAGGAAAATCAGCATCGCGGCTGGGGGCAGTGCCGCAGGCGGCGGTCTGCTGATCAGCACCCACATAGGGGGTACCGGTTACGTCTTCACAGGCGCCACGCTCTGCGCCGGTCATCACACCGCCGATCCCGGGCTGAATGCCGGTCATGCGGCTGGCGTTGCGCACGGCGGTGCGTTCGCGGGTGGCGCGCACGGCGTTGGCGTTGCAGAAGTCGCCGGCTTGCTCGAGGCCTGCATAGGGAGTGCCGGTCACCACCTTGCAGGTGCCGGGCTCATCGCCAGTCACCTTCGAGGAACGGCCGGTGCGGGTGCCGCTTACCACCTGGTTGCGGTTGGTGATGCTGAAGCCAACTTTGGCCGCTTCAGGCGCGGGGCGATCACCGCAGAAGCCCTGGAATTGCTCGCTACCGATGTATTCGTCACCGGTCACATTGCGGCAGCTGCCCGGTTCATCACCGGTCACGTTCTGGCTGCGGCCCACGGCGGTGCCGGTCACACCGGTGCCGCGCAGGGTGTTGAAGCTGTTCACCTTCGCGGGGGCTTGACCCGCGGCCGGAGCCTCGGCGCCCAGGTATTGATCGCCTGTGAGTTGACGGCCGGAGCCGGGCTCATCACCGGTGACCTTCTCGCTGCGGCCCACCATCACACCGCTCACGGCCTGACCGCCCAGGGTCTGACTGCGACCCACCTTGCGCACAGAGGGGGTGGCACCGCCGCAATAGGCGGCGGACTGGTTGGCCGACACGTACTCCGTACCCGTGATGCTCTTGCAGGTGCCGGGCTCATCACCGGTGACTTTTTCGCTGCGACCCACTTCGTTGCCGGTCACGCGGTTGCCGTGGGTGGTGGCGGTGACACGCACCTTGGCCGGCTGGATCGGAGCGGCGGGTTGGGTGCCGCAGAAGGTTTGGAACACCTCCGCACCGAGATATTCGGTGCCGGTGATGGTGCGGCAGGTGGCGGCCTCGTTGCCGGTGGTCTTCACCGAACGGTTGGCTTGGGTGCCGGTGACGACTTGGCCGGAGAGGGTTTCGCTCACGCCCACCTTGAGGGAGGCTTCGGCGGCCTGCTTGGCGCCGTGGCGGTTGGGGCCGGAAGGGCGGGTGCCGGCATTGCGAGCGGTGCCGGCGGCACCGGTTTTGCTCTTGAGCTCGCGCACTTTCTGGGAGAGCTCGCGGGCGCTCAGATCAGGGTTGATCTGACGGGCCACAGCGGCCGGACCTGTTTTGCTGGTGCCACTGGCGGATTTGCCCCGCTTGGAGAGAGCCTCGCGGCGAGCCAGCACCAGAGCACGACTGGGGTTGTGCTGTGCGGAAGCCTTGCGGGTGGCCGGGCGGTTGCTGCTGGGAGCACCTGCACTACCCCGGCTACTCAGTGACAGGGTTGCCGTCGTTTCGCGCTGACGGCTGCTGGTTTCAGGTTGCTTGTCCTGGCACTTGCACTTGTGCTCCGCGGCAGGTGCGGCGGCAGCGGGTTTGCTGGTTTCGCGGGCCACATCCATGCGGGTGCGGTCCTTGGATTGGCTGGCTCGCTTGCCACCGCGAGAGAGGGCCTCGCGACGGGCCAGCACCAGATCACGACTGGGGTTGCTGACGCGCTTGGCGGAACCCGTGCGGGCCGGTGCGGCCACGCTCAGGCTGCGGGCGGGAGCGGCTGGTGCTGCAGGCGCAGGCGCTACTGGAGCGGTGGCTTGAGCCGGAGCGGCATTGGTGCGGGTCGGGCGCGCATCGGCTGCTGTGCGCACGCGACCACCACCGGAGCTGTGGCGCTTGGCAGCTTGTTTGCCACCTTCCGTGAGGGCCTTACGGCGCTCCAGGGCTGCTTCGCGACTCGATTTAGTGGCCATGTCCGCCCGGCGTATGGAATGACTGGGTTTCTCGCAACCGTGCAGAGCACTCAAGCGCTGCAGCGTTGCAGGAAAGCTGAACCAGCTCACTTGCGGTGAACTGCTTCAGAAAGGAAGTGAAGAAAGCGTGGTCCCGAATCAACTCCGGGACCACAGATTCAGAAGGCGCTGGATCAGCGGCCTTCGAACACCACGAAGCAAGCGCCTTGGCTCTGGGTGTAGGCGTCGTAGCCCACGAGACGCACGTGGTGGTCGGGGTATGCGCGGTGGCAAGCCTCGAGCTCGTTCACGATGACGCTCAGATCCTTCTCACCGAAGAAGGGCAGCTTCCAATAGGACCAATAGGTGGCCATGGAGCGGCTGGGGTGGACGTGCTCAACGAGCGGGCTCCAACCCTGGGCAATGATGTACGCGATCTGGTCGTAGATCTCGTCCTGGGTCATCGGCGGGAGGAAGCCGAAGGTCTCCAGGGTGGCGACTGTTTGGTAGTCACCCACGGTGCTCTTGAAAGGCATGGGGTTCCTTGAGATGGATGGAATGAATGCTTGGGAGGGAAACAATCCGAAGGTGTTTCCCTGATCCCGTTAGCGATTGGCTCAGTTGACGTCGAGCTTGTCGACGGTGTCGAACTCGAACTTGATTTCCTTCCAGGTCTCGAGAGCGATGGCCAGCTCAGGGCTGTGCTTCGCGGCTTCCATGAGGATGTCGCGGCCTTCGCGCTCGATTTCGCGACCGGCATTGCGTGCTTTGACGCAGGCTTCGAGAGCCACGCGGTTGGCAGCAGCACCAGCAGCGGAACCCCAGGGGTGACCGTGGGTACCACCACCGAACTGGAGCACGGAATCGTCGCCGAAGATGCTCACCAGCGCGGGCATGTGCCACACGTGGATACCGCCGGAGGCCACGGCGAACACGCCGCCCATGGAGCCCCAATCTTGGTCGAAGAAGTTACCGCGGCTGCGATCTTCGGGAACGAAGGATTCGCGCAGCTGGTCGATGTAGCCGAGGGTGGACTGACGGTCGCCCTCGAGCTTGCCCACAACGGTACCGGTGTGGAGCTGGTCACCACCGGAGAGGCGCAGGCACTTGGCCAGCACACGGAAGTGGATGCCGTGCTTGGGGTGACGGTCGATCACCGCGTGCATGGCGCGGTGGATGTGCAGCAGCATGCCGTTCTTCCGGCACCACTTCGCCAGACCGGTGTTGGCCGTGAAGCCACCGGTGATGTAGTCGTGCATGATGATCGGCTGGCCGAGTTCTTTGGCGAACTCAGCGCGCTCGTACATCTCCTCGGGGGTCGCTGCCGTGCAGTTGAGGTAGTGACCCTTCTTCTCGCCGGTTTCCTGTTCGGCCAGCTTCACAGCTTCGGCAACGAACTCGAAACGGTTCTGCCAGCGCTGGAAAGGCTGCGAGTTGATGTTCTCGTCGTCCTTGGTGAAGTCGAGACCACCGCGGAGGCACTCGTACACCACGCGGCCGTAGTTCTTGCCGCTCAGGCCGAGCTTCGGCTTGATGGTGCAACCCAGCAGGGGACGGCCGTACTTGTTCATACGGTCGCGCTCAACCTGGATGCCGTTCGGCGGACCCATGCAGGTCTTGATGAACGCCAGGGGGAAGCGGATGTCTTCCAGACGCAGGTGACGCAGCGCCTTGAAGCCGAACACGTTGCCGACCAGGGAGGTCAGAACGTTGGTGATGGAGCCTTCCTCGAACAGATCGAGGGGATAGGCGATGAAGGCATAGAAGGATTCCTTGTCACCAGGAACGTCTTCGATGCGGTAGCAACGGCCTTTGTAGAAGTCGAGGTCGGTGAGGAGCTCGGACCACACAGTGGACCAGGTGCCGGTGGAGGATTCAGCGGCCACAGCGGCAGCCACTTCCTCGCGGGGAACGCCTTCCTGGCCGGTGCACTTGAAGCAAGCCAGCAGGTCTGAATCGAGGGGAACGTAATCAGGAGTCCAATACGTGTCGCGGTACTCCTTAACCCCAGCGTCGTACTTCTTAGCCATGGAGAATCTCCGGGTGGGTCGAGGGAAATGAGTCAGAGGATGGAGCGGCCCTCAGGGGCGCGGCTCAGTCCTCAGTCCTTCGAACCAACGAAGCCGGCGCTGCTGTTCAGAGCAGGCTCCACTTCACGGTGGGGACGAGCAATGATGTGAGCGGCAACCAGGCCATCACCCACGCGCTCGCAGGCATCAGCGCCGGCACGAACGGCAGCGTTCACAGCGCCGGTTTCGCCACGGACGAGCACGGTCACGTAACCGCCGCCCACGAATTCACGGCCGACCAGGCGCACTTCGGCAGCCTTGGTCATGGCGTCAGCGGCCTCGATCGCGGGGACCAGACCCCGGGTCTCGATCATGCCGAGGGCGATGCCCATGGTTTCGTTAGCCATTACCTGCTCCTGGAGGAGGGGTGGAATGTTCGCCTGCAACCTTGCTCGGCAGCCGAACCTCCCGTCAAGCCATTTGGGCTGTTGTCACGATCACCGTCTTCGTTGCTACTGATAAGGCGGCCTGATCAGTGCATCACAAAACTTTGGAAGTGCTTCTCGTCGCTCCCGCTACTAAGGCGTAAACCGTTGTGCTGGACACGGTTTTTCCCGACACGCGTGCGGCGCTGTCCACCGCGGGGAAGATCGGCTCAGAGTGGCTCTGCTTCTGAGACGAACCCCACGCCGCCGTAGTAGCTGAGCAACGGCCGCAGCGACACCCGCAGCGGATCAAGCAGGTCGGGCGGGCAGAACACGATCACGTGGGCGTTGGCCCCGAGGCCGCTGAATTCCATGTTGTCGGACACCGCACCCCTCGGCCCCCGCCCCGTCACGTGGCGCATCACGGTGTAACCGCTGCACCCGGCTTGATCGATGGCCTTGAGAACGGGTTCCAGCTCCCGCTCACTGAGGATCAGATCGAGCCGTTTCATGGCAGCAACCGATTCACCAGGGCCATATACAGAGGTATACCCACCACGATGTTGAAGGGAAAGGTCAGCCCCAGTGCGGTGGAGATATAGAAGCTCGGGTTGGCCTCCGGCACGGTCATGCGCATCGCGGCCGGAACGGCGATGTAAGAGGCACTTGCACACAGCACCACAAACAGCAGGGCGTTGCCGGCCTCGAGGCCGAGACCCCTCGCAATCACAGCCCCCAGCCCGGCATTCAGGAGGGGCATCACCAACGCGAAGCCGATCAAGAAGGCACCGGCTTCGCGAAGGTCGCGCAGCCGTTGGGCGGCCACGATGCCCATATCCAACAGAAAGAAACTCAGCGCGCCATAAAACAGCTTGTCGGTGAAGGGCAGCATCTTTTCGGCGCCTGCCGGGCTGTTGGCTGCTGTGAGCACCCCGACCACCAGGCTGCCCACCAGCAGAAACACGGATCCATTCAGCAGTGCCTCTTTGAGTACGGCCCCCCAGCGCATGCCCTGCCCGGGCTGTTCTCCAGCCGGAGCAGCCAGTTTCACCAGCAGCAGACCCACGATGATCGCCGGTGATTCCATCAGGGCCAGTGCCGCCACCATGAAGCCGTCGTGGTGCAGCCCCAGGGTGTCGAGAAAGCTTTCCGCCGTGATGAAGGTCACGGCGCTGATCGAGCCATAGGTGGCGGCGATCGCCGCGGCATTGAAGCCGTCGAGCTTCAGGCGCAGCACCGCAAAGCTGTAGAGGGGCACCAAGAGCGACATCGCCATGGCTGCAGCGATGGTGAACAGCACAGGGCCTGCCACGCCGGAGTGCTGCAGCTCCAGACCGCCTTTGAAGCCAATCGCCAGCAGCAAATAGAGCGAAAAGAGTTTGGGCAGCGGAGCTGGGATCTCCAGGTCGGAGCCCAGCAGCACAGCCAGAACCCCGAGGAAAAAGAACAGAACCGGTGGGGTTAGCAGGTTCTGCAGGATCAGGCTCGTGTCCACCGCCGCTCTGCTGCAGAACCGCAGGCTAAGTCGCCCATCCCCAACTGTTCGCGCACGCACACAACCATCGCTGCTGCGGTTGTGGCCTGGGGAAACCATTCCTACGGTTGGTTTGAGGCAGGAACCCCTGGAGCTATCTGGGGGGTGGAATGTTCAACCCGTCCCTGCCTCCCCCAATCTGCCGGTGCCCCGCCGGGTCACAATGGGCCCCCACACCCGGCTCAGGCCCTGATGCGCCCTCCCTCCACCCGGCCGCTGCTGGTGATCGCCAGCGGCAATGCCTACAAGGTGGCGGAGATCAGCGCCATGCTCGATGCGGTGGATCTCGAGGTGCGGCAGCAGCCTGAGGGCCTGGAGATCGAGGAAACCGGCAGCACCTATCTGGAGAACGCCCGGCTGAAGGCCACTGAGGTGGCGCGGCTCACGGGTCAGTGGGCCCTGGCCGACGACTCTGGCCTCGAGGTGGATGCCCTGGGCGGCGCCCCAGGCCTGTATTCAGCCCGCTACGCACCCACCGACCACGAGCGGATTCACCGCCTGCTGCAGGACTTGGGCCCCACCCCCTATCGAAGTGCCAGCTTCAACAGCGCCATGGTGCTGGCCTCCCCCGATGGGGAGCCGGTGCTGGAGGCCCAGGGCATCTGCCGCGGTGAGATCCTCACGGCTCCGGTGGGTCATGGCGGTGGCTACGACCCGATCTTCTGGGTGCGGGAGGCCGGGATGACCTATGCGCAGATGGGGCAGCACCTCAAAGACAAGCTCGGATCCCGCGGCAAGGCAGCACGACAGTTGGCTGGGGAGCTGAAGCGGCTGCTGGGCGTCGGCTGAGGGCTCAGCGAGAGCGGCGGTTGATCTGCTCCACCGAGCGCATCGCGGCAGCAGCCGCTTCATTCACGTCGCCTTCCCAGCCCGCCAAGGTGAGGCGGCCGAAGGCACCCACGGCTTTCACATCCACCACGGTGATGTTGCTGGCTTTTTCGGCTTCGTTGGCCGCCAGCAGCACGTAACCCGCCGGCTCGGTTTCCAGGATGTACATGCTCATCCCCGCCTGAATCATCGAACCGCGGCGGTTCTGGCGGTTGATCAGCACAGCGTGATCGGGCGTAATGGCGCGGATCACTTCGGTCCAGGTCACGCTGCAGCGGGTCCGCTGGTCGACGCTGCTGCCGATCGCTTCCAGCACCACATCCCCGGAATGGAGCACGTTGCTCTGATCGCGGTGATACAGCGCCAGCGAGCCGAAAGCCCGCTCCACCACCATCTGGCCCAGGCGCACGGTGCTGGCCTTGAGGGCGATGTCGGTGACGCGGTGTACGGCCATGCCCGGTGACACCTCGAGCCAGAGGCAGGCATCACCCGGGATCGGCAGAAAGCCCTGGCTCACCGTGCCCATGTAGGCGGCGAGCTGAGGCTGCAGCGAATCGAGAAACACATAGGTGCGCAGCTCGATCGACTCCACCGCGCTGGCCTGGCTCACCAGGCGCGCTTCGCTGTCGGTGGTGATCACGCAGCTGGCCGCCGACGGATGCAAGTCGTCGAGGGGGGTGCCGCTGCCGCTGAATCCCAGCTCGGTCCCCGTGATCTGCACGGCAGAGGAGCGTCGCCTTGGGATCCGTTGCGGCAAGGCGGAGGCTGCTCTCAAATGCCGCGCGATCTTACCGCCACCACTTCACGTGCTCGCTTGCTGACGTGGCGCCGCAACCGTGCGCAATCACACAACCGCTGGCTCCAGCGCGTCTAACACAGGGCATCCGAGCGTTGCTCGCCATGCTCAGTGCTTCGACCCGTCTCAAGCTTCAGGCGATCGTCTCCCGCATCGGCAGTGGGGATGCCGTCACCCTGGGCGAACGTATTTATCTGCAGAAGTTTGCGGATCGCGACCGCACCGTTGCCGATTGGCTGCGGCAGGCACGTCGACGCCAGCAGGCCAGCACCGGCGACCACCTGGATCGTCTCATGGCGGAACTCGACCTCGGTGATCCGGAGCCTGGTCCGCCGTTCCGTCCTGATCCTGAGGATCCCGGTGATCTCGGCGATTGGTTTGGTCAGGCACCGGACTGGTTGCGGCGCAGTTGATCCGCCAGGCGCCTGGGCCCCTTGCGCCTGGCGTTGCAGCCGGTACCGTCCGGCCATCACTCGCAGCTTTGCCCGTGGCCGCCAAGCGTTCTGCCCCCGCCCCCGCTGCTTCCGCCCCTGAAGCCGCCGATCTCAACGCTGAGCAGGCCCTGGCGCTGGTGGGGATGGGGCTAATGCAGAAGATGGCGGCCAGTGGTGAGCTGCCTTGGATGTGGAACGAAGCCGAGGATGGCGGCAGCTGCGATGTGGCGGCTCTGCGCCAGCGGCTGGAGCTCACCCAGCTGGCCTTGCAAACCGGTGCTCCCTTGAGCACTGCTGAGGTCACCTATCTGATGGGTGCCCGTCCCGGAAGCGCCGAGGTGGAGCGTGGCGGCTTGCGGGCGCGGCGCGTCAGCCGCAATGTGTGGAAGCTGAGCGAAGCCCGCGCCAGTGAGCGCCGCGGTGAGGTGGCTCAGTTTGGTGCCTTCAACGACGGCCGCCGCCGCTTCGCCTGAAGCTATTTAAGGAAGGTCGCCGCCCGTGCTGATTTCACGATCCCAGGCGGCGATCAGCTGATCTTTGAGTTGCGTGGCCTGGGCCAGGGCGATGTCCAAGTTGCCCCACCAGTTCACCAGGGCCACTGGGATCGGCATGGCATTGCAGTCGAGCTCGAACGACTGGATCGTGTCATCGCCATCCACCAGCACGGTGATCGAAAACTCGAGCAACCCGTGTTGCCAGGGATGCAGCGTCACGGTGGTGACGTTGCCGAGCGCCACACATCCCACATCGATCGTCCACCAGGGGGCCTGGCCGCCGCTCCTGCGGTGCTCTTCAGGCTGATCAATCTTCGGCCAACCCCGTTGCACCAATTGCTGCAACAGCTGATGAAGGGTGGCGCGCATTGGCCCTCCCTCCGCAGCGTTGGTTCCGTCATGGCACCGGCGGCGTATTCGCGGCAAGGGGGCCATTCGCGGCAACGCGATGCATCCTGGGTGCAGATCCCCCTCAGCCCGTGCTGATCAATCTGGCCAGACGGCTGTTCGGCAAACCCCTGCCGCGCAGTCAGTCGGATTCGGAGAAGCTGCCCAGCTTTGAGGCGCTGCCGATCCTCAGTTCTGATGCGCTTTCGTCGGTGGCCTATGCCACCGAGGCGGCGCTAGGGGTGCTGATCCTGGCGGGCAGCCAGGCGCTGGAGCTCTCGCTGCCGATCACCGGCGCCATCGTGCTGCTGATCGGCATCGTGGTGCTCTCCTACCGGCAAACGATTGAGGCCTACCCACAGGGCGGCGGCTCCTATGTGGTGGCGCGGGAGAACCTCGGCACGTGGCCCAGCCTGATCGCCGCGGCTTCGCTGCTGGTGGATTACACCCTCACCGCAGCGGTGAGCCTGATGGCCGGCACCCAGGCGCTCTCCTCGCTCCTGCCGGCTCTGCTGCCCTACGAAACACCGATCGCGCTGGTGCTGCTGGTGTTGGTGGGCTGGGCCAACCTGCGCGGCGTGAAGGAGGCGGGCAGGGCCTTTGCCATTCCCACCTATGCCTTTGTGGTGATGGTGGTGCTGCTGGCCCTGTTCGGCCTGCAAAACCTGGTGTTTGCCCATGGCTTCACGCCGGATGCTCCACCGGTGGTGCGGGCGATGGAACCGCTGGGGTTGTTCTTGATCCTGCGCGCCTTCAGTTCTGGCTGCTCCGCCATGACCGGCATCGAGGCGATTGCCAACGGCGTGAAGGTGTTCCGCGAGCCCGCCGCCAAGCGTGCCCAGCGCACGATGCTCGTGATGGGAGCGATGCTCAGCCTGATGTTCCTTGTGGTGAGCGGGCTGGGCTGGCTCTATGGCGTGGCCCCGAACCCTGATCGCACCGTGTTGGCGCAGATTGGGATTCGCGTGTTCGGTGAGGGCAGTCCCCTGTTTTGGGCCCTGCAGATCACCACCCTGCTGATCCTGGCCTTGGCGGCGAACACCGCCTTCGCAGGCTTTCCGCGCCTGGCGGCGATGCTGGCGCAGGATCGCTTCCTGCCTCGCCAGATGGCCTGGATCGGCGATCGACTGGTGTTTCAGAACGGCATTGTGGCGCTGCTGGTGGCCGCCGGTTTGGTGATCCTGGTGTGCGAAGGCGACACCACCGTGGCGGTGAATCTGTATGCCCTCGGTGTGTTCAGCGCTTTCACGCTCTCGCAGGCGGGAATGGTGGTGCGCTGGTGGCGGTTGCGTGGCCCCGGCTGGCTGGGGCGTCTGTTGATGAATGCGCTCGGATCACTCACCACGTTTGTGGTGCTCATCGTGATCGTGCTGAGCAAATTCGATGAAGGCGCCTGGACGGTGGTGATCGCCATCCCCCTGTTGGTGTGGATGCTGGCTCGAATCCGCTACCGCTACGACAGCGTCTACCGGGCGATCACGCTCAATCCCGGCGACGACCGCAGCCTGCGCCTGCCTGCGCGCCGTGATCCTGTGGGCAACACCAGCCTGGTGTGGGTGCCCTCCCTCAGTCGCCCCAGCCTGGATGCGCTCCGCTACGCCGCCACCGTGTCGGATCGGGTGGTGGCGGTGTGGGTGTTGGCGGAAGACGACGACCCCACGCAGATCCGCCGGCAATGGCAGCAGTGCGTGGGGGATCCCGAGCCCCAGGGCCTGGAGCTGGTGCTGCTGGACAGCCCGTTTGCCTCGCTGGTGGATCCCTTCGCGGAGTTTGTGGCCCAGGAAGAGCAGCGCCATCCCGAAACCACCTTCACGATCGTGATGCCGATGGCCATTCCCCGCTACCGCTTCGATGGCTTGCTGCTCAATCAGCGGGGCGTGAATATGCGCCGCAGCCTGGATGCACGCCGCAATCGCGTGTTCACCCTGGTGCGCTACTACCTGCCGGCCTGACCCATCTGATCGTTCAGGTGACTACCTTTCCGCCACCTTGAGCCGTTCAATACGTGACCTGGCTTGGAACGGTCTGGCTGGTTCCCCTGTATCCCCTGTTGGGGGCGCTGTTCAGCCTGCTGTGGTCGCCCGGGTTGATTTCCCGAACGGGGCCGCGCCCCTCGGGGTACATGAACCTGCTGATGGTGTCGATCGCCTTCGGCCACAGCCTGATGGCGCTGCTCAGCCTGAGCAGCAATTCGGAGGCCGGTCAGGCGGCGATCTATGCCCCGCCGAGCTTTCAGTGGATCTGGCTGCAAACCTCAGGCCTGAGCATCGGGTTTGATGGCCTGGTGACCGAACCCGGCCTGATCGCTATGACGGTGATCACCGGCCTACACGTGCTGGTGCAGATCTTCTCGATCGGCTACCTCGAGATGGATTGGGGCTGGCCGCGTTTCTTCGGTGCCCTGAGCTTTTTTGAGGCCGGCCTGTGCGGTCTGGTGCTCACCGATTCGGTGTTCTTCAGCTACGTGCTGCTGGAGCTGCTCACGGTGGGCACCTACGTGATCGTGGGCACCTGGTACAACCAGTCGCTGGTGGTGAAGGGGGCCCGCGATGCCTTTCTTACCAAGCGCATCGGCGATCTGATCCTGCTGGCGGGTGTGATCGCGCTGTTGCCGATCACCGGCACCTGGAACTTCCACGGCCTGCAGGCCTGGGCTGCGGATCTCACCAACAACGCTCAGCCCCTGCCCCCCGGCTTCCAGCTGATCCTGCTGGCCCTGGTGGCCGGCCCGATGGGCAAATGCGCCCAGATTCCGCTGCACCTCTGGCTCGATGAAGCGATGGAGAGCCCGCTGCCCTCCACGGTGCTGCGCAATTCGGTGGTGGTGATCGGGGGTGCCTGGGTGCTGCTGCGCCTGGAGCCGCTGATCGCCCTCAGCCCCCTGGTGCAGGGTGTGCTGGTGGTGGTGGGCGGCACCACGGCGCTGGTGGCCTCACTGATTGCCCTAGGCCAATTCGATGTGAAGCGCGCCCTGAGCTTCCTGGTGAGCAGCTGGCTGGGGCTGCTGTTTGTGGCGGTGGGCCTGGGCGGCATCGGCGTGGCCGATCACCTGCTGCTGGTGTACCCCCTGCCGATGGCCTTGATGCTGATGGCGATCGGCACGATCGTGATCAGCAACGTCACCCAAGACCTCACGCAGCTGGGCGGCCTGTGGAGCCGCCGGCCGCTGATGGGGATTGCCTTCCTGGCTGGCGCCGCCGGCTTGATTGGGCTGCCGCCCTTTGGTGGTTTCGCCGCCCTGAGGGAACTGCTGGAGCTGGCGGCCAACAGCCAAATGCCGCTGGTGCTGGGTGGCCTGGTGCTGATCACCAATGGTCTGCTTAGCGCGGCGCTGATGCGGGTGTTCGGGTTGATCTGGGGTGGCCGTACCACGCCGTTCACTGTGCGCTCGCCCGAGGTGCTGTGGCTGATGGTGCTACCCGTGATGTTGCTCTTGGGCCTGGTGCTGCACATCCCCCAGCTGCTGGTGCACCTGGGCGTCTACACGCTCTCTCCCGTGCCGGGTTGGGGGCCGATGGGCTGGCCGCTGTTGCTTTCCACCCTGGTGGGTGCGGGCACCTCAGCCTGGTTTTATCTGCGCCCCCATCCCCTGGCCGAGCTGCCCTCCGGCCTGGGCGGCCTGCAGCACTGGCTGGCGGAAGACATGCACACCGAGGCCTTCTATCACCGCACCGTGGTGGCGCTGGTGGTGGGCCTGGCGCGGTTGAGTGCCTGGAGCGATCAGCAGCTGGTGGATGGCTTCTCGAGCGGCACCGGTGGTGCGGCGATGGAGGGAGCCCGCCGCCTCAGTTACACGACCAGCGGTCGCTCCCAGACCTATGCCCTCTCGCTCGTGCTTGGCGTGCTGCTGATGGCCGCCTGGCTCCTGTCCCGCTGACGTGAACGCCATGGACCTGTTGCTTCTCCTGTTGATCCCCCTGCTGGCGGGCCTGCTCCTGCCGCTCCTGCCCGCTGGCTCCCCCTGGGTGCGCCGCGGTGCCCTGGCGGCTGCCCTGCTGCAGCTGCTCGATGGCCTCTGGCTCTGTCAGCACCCACCGGCAGCGATCTCCTCCGACTGGTTGCCGCAGCTGGGCCTACGGCTTGAGCTGGGGCTCGATGGGCTAACCCTGCCGCTGGTGCTGCTGGCGGCCCTGCTCACGGCCATGGCCGTGATGGCGAGCCCGGTGGATCAGAGCCGCTCGCGCCTGTTTTTTGCCTTGATGCTGGCCACGAACGTGGGCCTGATCGGTGCCTTCCTGGCCCGCAATGCCCTGCTGTTCCTGCTGGCCTACGAGTTGATCCTCATCCCCACCACCCTGCTGGTGGCGACCTGGGGTGGTGAGCGCCGAGCTGGCGCCGCGATCCGCTTCCTCACCTACGGCGCCGTGTCTGGCGTGGCGCTCCTGGCGGCGGTGCTGGCCCTGGGCTGGTTGCAACCGGGCGGCCTGAACTTCAGCTACGCCGCCCTGGCGGATCACAACCTCACGGCTGAGCAGCAGCGCTGGATCCTGGCGCTGGTGCTCCTGGCCTTCGGCCTGAAGCTGCCGGTGGTGCCCCTGCATGGCTGGCAGCCGATCACCTACAGCCAGGCGCCCACGCCGGTGGCGATGTTGATGAGCGGTGTGGTGTCGAAGCTGGGCGCCTACGGCCTGCTGCGCTTCGGCCTGGAGTTTCTGCCGGATGCCTGGGCGGCCTGGTCGCCCTGGCTGGCAGCGGTGGGGGCGATCAGCGCCATCTACGGCGCCCTCAATGCGATTGCTCAGCTGGAGATGCGCCGCTTGGTGGCCTACAGCTCGCTGGGCCACATGGGCATGCTGCTGCTGGCTTTGGCGGCGGCTACACCGCTGAGCCTGCAGGGCGTGATCGCCCAGATGCTGGCTCACGGTTTGATCATTGCGCTGCTGTTCTGCCTGGTGGGCCTGATCGAGCTGCGCACCGGCACCAGCGCCATCCCGGAGCTCTCGGGTTTGCTCAATCCGCAGCGGGGTCTGCCGTTCACCCTGGGGCTGATGCTGCTGGCGCTACTGGCCGCGGCTGGTGTGCCCGGCCTGGCGGGCTTTGTGGCCGAGCTGCTGGTGTTTGAGGGCAGCTGGGTGGCTTTCCCCTGGCCCACGCTGGTGTGCCTGCTGGCCTCCGGCCTCACGGCCGTGTACGCCATCCGCCTGTTCAACCGCGTGGGCTTTGGCCGCCTCGATAACGACCGCGCCGATTGGGTGAGCACCAGCTGGGGTGAGCGGGCTCCGGCTCTGGTGCTCACCGCTCTGGTGCTGGTGGCGGGCCTCTGGCCCTCGATGCTCACCGGCTTCAGCGAAACGGCCACTGCTCCGCTGGCCTTGCGCTCCAGTGACGCCGTCACTGTGATCGCCATGGCTCCCGCCACCGTCAACTCCGCCCAGCTCCCCGCATGACTGCCACCGTCGCCTCGGAGCGCAGCAAGGTTCCGTTGATTCCCCTCTCCACCCACCGCTACGCCGATGTGATCCATCGGCTGGAAGCCGGCGGCTCGATGCTGCCCGACACCCCGGAGAATCTCAAGCAGATCATCGGCATCTACAAGGCTTACGCCGTGCCGATGGACTTCTATTGGCGCGACCTGCTCTACATCGCGGAGCGGGTGTTTCTCAATCCGCTGCCGGCCTTCAAATACTTCATCCCCCAGGAGTATCTCGATCGCCCCAACAGCTATGCGGGCGATCAATCACAGCTGCGCATCTGGCGCGGCGGTGAGAAAGCGCATCCGGAACTTCTGGCCTTCATGGAGCGCGGCGAAACCGGCCGCATGCCCAAGCTGCTCCATCACCTCTGGCATGACCGGGTGAACATGGAGTTCGCCGAGGCCTGTATGCAGGCCATGCTCTGGCACCAGGGTATGGGCGGCCGCTTCAACGACTACTTGGAGAGCGACGCCTACAAGGCCAACGCCGATCGGGCGATCAAGGCCTACTTCAAAGGCAACCCCCTGATGCTCGGCCTCTATGCGCTGTTCCCGGACATGTTCCTGGAGCAGGTGCGCCAGCTGAGCTACACCGCCAACCTCGGTCTCTTCTGGGAAGTGATGGCGCCGGTGTTCTTCGAGATGAGCGACATCTACGACGAGGGTGGCTTCAAGGGCGTGCCCGATGCGATGGAGTTCCTCGTGAACGGCATCTTTGCGGCAGCTGGGCGCCCGATCTACCACCACCTTTATATCGGCGAGGAGTGCTACGAGATCGTCCCCAAGAGCGAGGGTTTCACCTGGCTCTATGAGGCGGCCCTGCCCTATGTGGAGGCTGTGTTCTATCGCACTGCACCCTTCCGGGGCACCAAGAGCTACAACGCTCAGGCCGGCCAGGTGCCGGCGGATCAGGCGGATTTCCACTACGGCATCCTCTACGCCGATGTGTTCCCCGTGGGCTCAGCCGGCATTCCTCCCACCCTGCTGATGCAGGACATGCTGCATTTTCTGCCTCCTTATCTCAAGGAGATCTACCGGGAGCACAAGCGCGGTGAGGAGGATGAGCTGGTGCAGCTGGGGATCACCTTCCAGCGCTCGATGTACAACGTGACCTCCGCGGTGATTCAGGCCCTCCGCTGCGCTCTGCTCTACCCGCTGGATGACACCAACTCCGAGCATCTGATGGCGAACCGCCGCTTCTTCGAGGCGCAGATGGATCGCTTCCTGCGGCCGGAGGCCCGCCTAGCCGATATTCAATCCCAGGACTACCGCTGATGGCTTCGATTCTCGAAACCGCTGCTTCCGTAGGCGTGTTCAACACCCTGCTCGCTGCTGTAGATGCCGCTGGGCTGCGTGATGCGCTGGAGGGCCCAGGCCCCTTCACCGTGTTTGCCCCGGTGGACGACGCGTTTGCAGCTCTGCCGCCAGGCACAGTGCAAACCCTGGTGGATAACCCGCCGCAGTTAGCGCGGATCCTCAAATATCACGTGCTCTCCGGTGCCTACAGCCGCGAGCAGTTGGTGGCTGAGGACAACTGGGACAGCCTGGAAGGTGCTCCGATTCCGATCCGCAGCAAAGATCCCTTTGAGGTGAAGAACGCCACCGTTGTGACCGCCGATGTGGTGTGCGACAACGGCATGGTGCATGTGATTGATCGGGTGATCCTGCCGGGGTGAAGTCAGGCGGCTCTTTGATTTTTGCCGTCGAGATAGTGATCCCAGCTGCCGCGACCGCTGTTGGGTTTGCGCACTTGATTGTGCAAACGCCGCACCCGCAGGATGCGCTCGCGCTCCAGCTTGCGGTAATGCTCGATGGTGCGTTGCCGGCCCCTGGCCTCGTCGAACAGGATGGCGCTGGCCAGGGCCACCGAAGTGCCGATGATGCCGGCGGCCAGCAGCAGGGCAAAGGTGTCAGGCATGGCCAGATCGCAGGCGTCCGTGGGGCTTTTGTATCGGATGGCGGGGCGGCGTCAAGGGTTTTGGTTCAGCCTTGAAGGATCTCGATGCCGGATCGGATCGCTGTATAGCACTGCTGCAATTGCGCCTCGCTGATCGAGAGCGGCGGCAGCAGATACACCACGTTGCCCAGGGGTCGGATGTACACCCCTTGATCGAGGCAAAGGCGCTGCAGTTGTTTGCCGATCGGATTGAGATAGTCCGTGTTGCCGGCATCGAGTTCGAAGGCGGCAACCGTGCCTTGGCTGCGGATGTGCTTCACCAGCGGCTGCTGCGCCAGCTCCTCCAGCAACGGGATGTGGCGTGCATCGAACTGCTGGTAGCGCTCGGGGTTGTGCTGCAGCAGATCGAGGCTGGCGAGCGCGGCGGCGCAGCCGAGCGGATTGGCGGTGAAGCTGTGGCCGTGGAAGAAGGTTTGCGCGGGGGTTTCACTGATGAAACCGCGGTACAGCCGCTCGCTGGCCATGGTCACCCCCATGGGCAGGAAGCCGCCGGTGAGCCCTTTGGAGAGGGCCATCAGATCGGGCTTCAGGCCGGCGCGCTGGCAGGCAAAGAGGGACCCGGTGCGTCCGAAGCCGGTCATCACCTCATCGGCGATCAGCAAAGCGCCGTGGGCCTGCACCCGCTCCTGCACGGCCCGCAGAAACGCCGGCCGCACCATGTGCATCCCGGAAGCTCCCTGGATCAGCGGCTCAATGATCACGGCCGCCGTGGGCACGGCGAGGGCTTGCTCCAGCTGTTGGAGCGCTTGAGCTTCTCGTTCCTCCACCGAGGTGTCACCCCAGTGGGTGTGGGGCCAGCTGATGCGGGCCACATCGAACAGCAGTTCCTCGTAGGGGTCGGTGAAGATCGAGCGATCCCCCACGGCCATGGCCCCGAAGGTGTCGCCGTGATAAGCCCCCTCAAAGGCAATCAACTGGCGGCGATCGCTGCTCTGGTTGCGCCACCACTGCCAGGCAATTTTGAGAGCCACCTCCACGGCGGTGGAGCCGTTGTCGGAGAAGAACAGCCGCTCAAGCCCGGTGAGGGCGGCTAGGCGGGAGGCGAGTTGTTCCGCCGGCTGATGGCTGAAGTTGGCAAAGATCACCTGCTCCAGCTGCAGGGCCTGGCGGCCGATGGCGGCGGCAATCGAAGGCTCGGCGTGGCCGTGGAGCGTCACCCACCAGCTGCTGATCGCATCGATGAGCTGGCGCCCATCCTGCAGCTCGAGCACGCAACCGCGGGCGCGCGCCACCTGCAGGGGAATCGGGCTGGTGGCCACCTGGGTGGTGGGATGCCAGAGGTGGGGGTGCCAGCTCATGGGGTGATGCTTAGGCCTCCAGGTAGTCGATCACCCGATCGGAGAGGCGGCGGATCGCTGCATTGGCACGCCGCTCCATGCCCCGTGCTTGGTCGCGGCTGAGCCCCATCTGCCGGGCCGCGGCGCTGAGGTTCATCGGGGTGGGTTGATCGATGCCATAGCGCAGCCGCAGCAATTCAGCTTCCTGCTCCGGCAGCTCATCGAGCAGGGCCACGAGGTCGGTCTGCAGATGGGCCGCGGTGAGCTGATCGCTGGGCAGCTGGGCGTCGCAGCGCAGGGTGTCGAGCAGGCGCAGGTCGTCGTCCTGGCCGTGGCTGCTGTCGAGGCTCAGGGGTTCCTGGGCGCGGAACAGGGCTTCACGGATATCGAGCACTTTGAGCTCGGTGGCTTCAGCCAGCTCCTCGAGGTTGGGTTCACGGCCCAGCATCTGGCGCAGCTCCTGCTGGCAGCGACGCAAGCGCTGCAGGCGATCCTGCATGTGGGCCGGTAAGCGGATGCTGCGGCTCTGTTGCTGCAGGGCACGCCCCATGCCCTCCCGGATCCACCAGGTGGCGTAAGTGGAGAACTTGTAGCCGCGGGTGGGATCGAAGCGCTGCACCGCCCGGATCAGCCCAAGCGTTCCCTCCTGGATCAGATCCTCGAGATCAAGGCGCCGGTGGCTGATGCGGCGCGCCAGGCTCACCACAAGCCGCAGGTTGGCGGTCACCATGCGCTCACTGGCGCGTTCCGCCAGCTTCAGTTCGCGCTGCAGCTGGCGGGGCGTGAGCTGCACATTGCTGGCCCAGGATTCCAAGCTGGGCTCCTGGCCGCCGGAGCGGAGTTTGAGCTCTTCAGCCGCTTCGAGCAGGCGCCGGCCGTTTTGCACGGCACGGCCCAGGCTGATTTCCTCGTCAGCGGAGAGGAGCGGAATACGGCCGATGGCACGCAGGTGCCGGCTGATTGCGTCGCAGTCTCCTTTGCGGAGCTTCTGTGGCGCAGGCATCGAGAGAGATGTCTGTGGGGTGGCGAAACGTTAAGGACATCTGCGCCGGGGTGGGTGGGTTTTGGTGCGGATGCAGCAACGGCAATCGCCTTGATCAGCGCAGCTGATCAATCCGCCAGACACCGCATCATGATTGCGATCTGACCCAGGGCTTGGTGTTCATTTCCCAGCAGGCTCCTGTACTTAACGCATTCCTAATCCGATCGGTGTTTTTGTTGATGAAATCACCGGATTAAGCCACTCAGGAGGGTTGAGCGGGCTGGTGATCACGGCGTGCCTGCCGCACCAGCCAGTAGGCCGCTGCCAAGCCCACCACGATCACGCCGAAGCCGGCCATCAGTGCTGGTTTGTTTTCGGTGCCCGGTGGCAGCACGATCACCTTTCGCGCCACGGCCGTGAGGGCGGTGAGCAGCACCAGCTCGATCTGCACCACCTGATCCCGCAGGTAGGCGGTCACGTTTTGGAGCACCTCCAGGGCGATGAAGATCAGCAGCAGCCGATCGAGCAGCTTGATCAAGCTGCCGTCAAACCAGTTGGTCTGCCGCTCCACCAGTCCCACGCCGGTTTCCACCAGCAGCTCCAGTGCGGCGAAGCCCACCACCGCCGCCAGCAGGATCGCCAGCAATTTGGCCAGCTGCCGTTCGTAGCTATGGATGGCGTTGAGGAACTGCTTGTCGTCGAAGAGCTTCATCAGCTGGGGATCACAAACAACGCATGAAAAAAGGGCATCCAGCGGAGGGATGCCCTGGGGGAAGAGGCCTGAGTTCAGGCCAGGCCGGCGACGGCCTGCTGCAGGGCATCGCGGCGATCGATGCTTGTGCGCTCCGATGGCAGCTTCCTGTAGAGGCCGAGCTTCTCGAGCCGGCGCTGGGTGGTGCCGCTGGCCCCCACCACAAACACCTCGCGGCCTTTCTCAATCGCCTCTTCCACAGCGTTCTCCACCGCGAGGGCCGCGGTCACGCCCAGGTGCGACACCTCGGTGAGATCGAACACCACGGCCTTGCACTCGCCGATGGCGTTGTGCTCACGGCCGATCGCTTTGGCCACGCCGAAGATCATCGCGCCGTTGAGCTGGAAGAGCAGCACCTGGCCGCGGCCCTGATCCAGCAGGCGGCGCTCCTCATCGCTGATGTCGAGATCGCCATCGCCGGTGCTCACCGACTTCACGCTCCTGCTTTGCAGCTCACTCATCTTGTCGATGGTGAGGATGTTGGCGATGAACACGCCGATGCCCACGGCGGCAATCAGATCCACCAGCACGGTGAGGGCGATCACCAGGTACATGATCAGTGCGCCGCTGATCGAGATGCGGTGGGCGCGTTTGATGAAGCCCCAATCCACGATGTCGACACCCACCTTCAGGGCGATGCCGGCCAGCACAGCCTGGGGAATCTGGGCGGCCACGCCGGTGAGGGCGAGGATCACCACCATCAGGATCACGGCGCGGCTGATGCCCGAGAGGGCGCTGCGTCCGCCGGCCTGAATGTTCACCACGGTGCCCATGGTGGCGCCGGCACCGGCGAGGCCACCGAATAGCCCGGAAGCAATGTTGCCCAGGCCCTGGCCGATCAGCTCCTTGTTGGAGTCGTGCTCGGTGCGGGTGATGCTGTCGGCGACAACGGCCGTGAGCAGCGCATCGATGCAGCCGAGCATGCCCAGCACGGCCGCATCGATCAGCATCCTGCTGAGGTGCGGCAGATCGAAATAGGGCGTGCGCAGCTGCGGGAAGCCGGAGGCGATTTCACCGATGCGGCGGATCTCCTCGCCACCACCGCTCAGCAATGTGAGCGACAGGATCGTGCCGAGCACCAGGGCGATCAGCTGGGGAGGGGCGATCTTCTTCACCCGGCTGGGGGTGAGCCAGAGAATCGCCAGGGTGACCACGGCCAGCACCACCTCGGAGGGCCGGGCGCTGCTGATCAGTTGCGGCAGGGCCTTGAGGGTGCCCATCACCCCACCTTTCGGGATGGCCTGCCCCAGGAAGGGCCCGAGCTGAAGAATGATCAGGATGAAGCCAATCCCGCTCATGAAGCCCGAGATCACCGTGTACGGCATCTGGGTCACGTAGCGGCCCAGCTTGAGGAAGCCGAAAACGATCTGGAAGACACCAGCCAGCATCACCACGGTGAAGGCCATGGCCAGGCCGTTTTCAGGATCGCTGGCGGTGAGGCTGGCGATCACGGCCGTCATCACCACCGTCATCGGACCGGTGGGCTCGGAAATCAGCGTGGGGGTGCCGCCAAACAGCGCGGCAAACAGACCCACCAGCACGGCGCCCCAGAGGCCGGCAGCAGCGCCGGCGCCAGAGGCCACACCGAAGGCCAGGGCCATGGGCAGGGCGATCACGGCGGCAGTCACACCGCCGAACAGATCGCCCTTGATGTTGTTGGTGCTGATGTGATTCAGCAGCCGCAGCGGTGAACGCCCGGGTGGGGCCGAGGCGGAGGTCATCGCAACAGAACAGGGTTGGCGCGGAACCTTAGGGGGTGTGCGCGGAATCTGGGTGGGGTTCTGCTGCGAGGTGGCGCGGTGCTCAGAGCAGGCCTCGGTGGCGTAACAGCTGTTGCACCATCGCCCAGGAGCCCAGCGTCACCTTCAGGGCCACCAACAGATTGAGCAGGGGAATCCAGCCACCGCTCAGCAGGCTGCCGAAGCGACCCGCTGCTGGATCCAGGCCCACCAGACTGATCAGGGCCACCAGCAGGAAGCCCACCACCGCCGCTTTTTCCCACAGATCAGCGCGGTAGAGCCTGTAGAGCCGTTCACTGCGATCCGCCCCGCCACTGATCAGCAACAGGCCGATGGCTGAGCCGCCGGCCACCCCCGCCGCAAAGCCGCCGCCGGGGCTGAGATGTCCGCGTAGCGCCAGCTCCACCGCCACCAGGGCGGCAATGGTGGAGCCCAGCTCACACAGCACCTGAGAGGGCGCGTCGTCGAGTGAGCGGATCCGTTTGCGCTCCGGATCACCAGCCAGCACCAGGCGCACGCCGATGGCCGCCAGGGTGAACACCACCACTTCCGCCACCGTGTCGAACAGACGCGTGTGCAGGATCACGCCTGAAACAAGGTTGGGAACCTGGGTCTGCGCCTTGAGCGCTTCGATCAGGGGGGTGATCCCTGCGGCGTCGGGCAAGGGGCTGGCCAGTGGCGCTGCAAACAGGGCGATGGCCGCCAGGAGATACAGCCAGGTCATGGTTGGACCTCGGAAGCCAGATGCAGTTCGCCGCCGCTGGCGCGCCATTCGGCGTAGCCCGGGCACTGCTGCAGCTGCCGGCGCAGGGGCGGCTGGAGCAGCACCAGTTGGCCATTGTCGTTGAGCCAGCCATGGCTGGCGTCTGCCTGCCAGCGCAGCCGCAGATGCAGCGGTGCGATCCAAGCCATGAGCTGAGCATCGCGGTTGGGGTCGGGCTTGGTGCGGCGATCTTCAAGCCGCAGGGCCATGGAGGAACGCAGGGCCACGGCGTAGAGCGTGGTGGAGAGCAGCGTGCCCACCAACGTCTCGGTGAGTGCCACATCGGGAGCGCCGAGCAAGGCGTAAAGCAGCGTCGCCACAGAACCCAAGATGCCCCGCAGCACAAGGGTTTGATAGGGATTGCTCTGGCTCACCAGCAGCAGTGCGGTGATCGGAAGCAAAGCGGTGATCGGCAGGAGCAGATCGAGTTCGCTGCCGAGGCTGAGGGGAGCGTTCATCGCTGGTTCACCTCCGCGGGTTGCGAGCAGCGCGCCAGCACGTAGCCAAAAATCGTGTTCCACACCATCAGCCCCAGCAGGGCCAACGCCAGCAGGGGCCATTGGCTGGGGATGCGCAGCAGCAAGCCAAGCAGCATCAACCCGGAGCCGAGCGTGTCGGACACCGAGAGCTTGTGCAGCTTGCTCAAATAGCTGCGTTGCTCCAGCAGCGGCCAGGTTCCCCAGAACCACAACGCCAATCCGGCCCCCAGCAGCAGCAAGCTCATCGCTCCACCTCCCGCAGCAGATTGGCCAGCAGCAGCATCCCGGCGTTGCCGGCGCTGAGGCTGATCGCTCCCACCAGGCCGAGCATCCAGTCGCCCCGCAGCACCGCCACCACCATGGTGATCAGGGCCACCTTGGAGGCGATGCTGCCGAAGGCGGCCATGCGGTCCCACACGCTGCAGGGCCTGCACACCACGGCAATCGGGATCAACAGGGCCAGCACCATGCCCCAGAGCAGCAGGGTCATGGCTGCAGCTCCTCGGGCTTGCCGCGGCGCGGCCGCAGCTGATGAATCTTGTAGTGCGGGCCGCGGCTGCCGTCGTTGAGGCCGAGCACGATCGTGAAGGGTGTGAGGGTGATGGCAAGCACCTCCAGGAAAATCAGCAGGCGATGGCGGGGATCACCGGCGGGTCGCTCGATCCAGCTCTCCTGCTCCCGATCGCCGGAGCTGATCAGGGCGAGAGCTTCGCCATAGGCCAGCGGTACGGCGAGCAAGCTGCGCCCTAACGCCCGCAGCGTTGGCGCCAGTGGATGTCTGGGGCCACGGGCATGGGGGAGCAGCACGGCCAGGCCAGCGCCGATCGCCAGGTTCACCGCACTGAGATCAGCGGTGAGCAAGGTCCACAGCAGCAGCCGAAACAGGCAGCTCAGCAAAAACATCATCAGCCCAGCTCCGCACCGATCGACAGCAGCAGGCCGGCGCCCACCAGCCCCAGGCCCCCCACTAGATCCGGGAGGCGATCCAGGGAGGGCAGGCCATGGCTGGCTTGTTGCCGCCGCCGCTCCAGCAGCTGATCGAGGCCCAGCCCCAAGCCCAGCAACAGCAAGCTCACCAGCCAGCCACGTTTCACCTCGGCCAGCAGCAGCGCGCCGCCCCCCACCAGGGGCAGCATCAGCAACCAGGCGCCCCAGGGCAGAGCGGTGTGGGCCGCCTGCAGATCGGATGCGGCCGCCAGGGGCGCACGGCAGAGCCGGCAATACACCGCCACGCTTCCCACGGACAACACCACCAGGGCAGCGGCGATCCCCGGCGTCATCGCACTCTCCAGTTGCTTTTTGGCGGTGTAGCCCAGCAGCGGTGCCAGGCCTGCAATGGAACAGGAGCCCAGCAGCAGCGTGAGCAGCAGTGGAGCAGGAAGCGCCCGTTGCCGCCACGTGTCCAGAGAACGGCTGGGCCACTGGCGTGCGGTGAGAAACAGGCCGCTCTTGGCTACACCGTGGGAGAAGGCCATCAAGCCACCGGTCGCTGGTGCCAGCAGCACCAGCCCCATCTGGGCCAGGGTGCTCCAGGCCAGCAGGCGCTTGGCGTCGGTGACGCCCAGGGCATAGATCAAGCCGAGCACGGCGCTGGCCATGGCGATGGGCAGCAGCAGCTCGCCGATGGCGCTGTTGAGTTGCTCGAGCCTCAGCAGCGGCAGGGCGCCGCCGCCCACCACCACGCCTGAAAGCAGGGCCGACACCTCCGCTGGCGCTTCGGCGTGGGTGCGGGGGAGCCAGAGGCCGTTGAGAAACACACCGGCTTTGGTGAGCAGCCCCACCAGCACCAGCACCAGCGGCGCGCCCGGCGGCAGCTGGGCCAGGGCCGCAAAGCGAAAACTGCTCGCCTGGGCGTACACGAGCCCGGCGCCAATCAAGTAGATGGCCATGGCGGTGTTGCCGATCAGCAGGTAGCGCAGCGCAATCCACGAAGCATTGGCGCTGTTGCCTTTGAGAATCAGCAGAAAGGCGGTGATGCCTACCACCTCCAGCGCCACATAAAGGCTGATCAGATCGGTGGTGAGAAAGCTGGTGTTCAGAGACCCAAGCAGCACCAGCAGCAGCATCCAGCCGGTGCGATCCCAACCCTGCCGCCGCGCTTCGATCCACACCGCCAGGCACACCAGCCCGTTCAGCAGCACAAACCAACCAGCCAGGGGCTCCAGGCTGAGGGCTACGCCGTACTCGCCCAGCAGGTGCAACGGTTTTGTGGTGCCCGTGAGCAGCGTTTCAGCACCCACCCAGGTGGTGGCACCGCAGCACAGCAGCACGAGGCCATGGCTCAGCGATGGCAATAGCACCGCCAGAAAGGCCGCCAGATACGGCACCAACAGCCAGGCGATCAGCAGGGGGTCCGGGCTCATCCAGCTCGGTGTCATGGCTGATCCGTGGGTTCAAAGCTGGCCGCATTCAGGCTGGGATCGATCCGCGCCATCTGGGTGATCACCACCAGCAAGAGGGCCTGGATTGAGAGCCCAATCACGATCGCGGTGAGGATCACGGCCTGGGGAATCGGATCGGCGTAGTCGCCGGCGAGGAGTTCGCCGGAGCGCGGCAGGATCGGGCTGCGCAGGCCTGAGCGGGCCGCCAGCAGCACAAACAACGCCACCACGGCGCTCCCCATCACATCCATGGAGAGCACCTTGAGAAACAGGTTGCGCCGCAGCAGCAACCCTGCAAAGCCGGCCAACACCGCCAGCAGGATCAGCAGCTCCAACAGTCGGATCGGGGCCATGCAGGCGATGCGGTGGCGGGAACTTAGGCACCACACCCCCCAGCGTGGGTGGATCCGGCCCAAGCTCAGACCCCTCTTTGGTCATGGGCGATGACCCTGCTGCTGTTTGTGGGCCTGAGCTGGTTGGCACTGCGCACCGTGATGGTGCTGGCCCAGGTGGAGCGCCACACACCAGAAGCGCAACTGGGCCGTGCGTTCCAATCTGAGCTCAAGCAACGCGGTTTGCTCCCGGAGCCACCCAGAACGCCTTGAACCACCCCTATAACCAGCTGCCCGGTTCAGGCCCTTCATGCTTCCCCCTCTGGCGCTGATCGCTGAGATCAGCCCCCATCAGCTGGAAGTGGCGGAAACCCTCCTTCAGGTGGGTCGCTTTCTGGTGATCTTCATCGCTGCTCGCGCCATCGCGGAGGTGATGGTGCGCCTCCAGCTGCCCACGATCCTGGGTGAGCTTGTTGCCGGCGTGCTGATTGGCGTCTCAGGCTTGCATCTGATCGTTCCGCCGGAAACGCAGGCGCAGATCAGTGGGGCCCTGCTCTCACTATTAGGTTCCCTCGCAGAGATCCGGCCCGATGAAGTGGCTGAGGTCTACAACGAAACCTTCCCGAGCCTTCAGGCCGTTTCCCAGATCGGCTTGTTTGCGCTCTTGTTCCTCACCGGCCTGGAGAGCGAACTTGATGAGCTCGTCGCCGTGGGCGTTCAAGCCACAACGGTGGCGGTGGCGGGTGTGGTGCTCCCCTTTGCCCTCGGAACAGCGGGCCTCTATTACATCTTCCATGTGCCGCTGATTCCAGCGGTGTTCGCCGGTGCAGCGATGACGGCCACCTCCATTGGCATCACCGCCAGCGTGTTCGGTGAGCTCAAGTGGCTCAAGCGCAAAGAGGGCCAGATTGTGATCGGCGCTGCCGTGCTCGACGACATCCTCGGCATCGTGATCCTCGCCGTGGTGGTGGCGATCGTGGGCGGCGGCAGCTTCACCCTCGGCCCGGTGATCAAGCTGGGCCTGGCGGCCGTGGCCTTTGTGGCGGTGGCGCTGGTGCTGAGCCGGAAGGCGGCTCCCGCCTTTGATTGGGTGGTGGATCAGCTCAAGGCCCCCGGCGATGTGGCCGTGGCCAGCTTTGTGGTGCTCACCCTCTGCTGTTTCGCGGCTCAGGCCATCGGCTTGGAAGCGGCTCTGGGTGCTTTCGCGGGTGGGTTGATCCTCAGCGCCTCCAAGCACACCCACGACATCGAAGCGGCGGTCAAGCCTCTGGTGGCCCTCTTCGCCACGGTGTTTTTTGTGTTGATCGGCACGGGGATGGATCTCTCGGTGCTCAACCCCCTGGATCCCGCCAATCGCGAAGGCCTGATCGTGGCGGCGTTCCTGCTGGTTGTGGCGATCGCCGGCAAGGTTGCAGCCGGCTGGAGCTACATCAGCTCGGAGCCCACCAATCGTTTGGTGGTGGGGCTGGGCATGATGCCCCGCGGTGAAGTGGGTTTGATCTTCCTGGGGCTGGGCAGCCAGGCCGGCATCCTCAGCCCGGCGCTGGAAGCCGCCATCTTGTTGATGGTGATCGGCACCACCTTCCTCGCCCCGATCTTGCTGCGGGTGGTGATTCCCTCCGCACCGATTGTGGTGGAGGCCGAGGCTGCTTAGGTGCAGGCTTACAGCGGCCGCTCGATTGCGCTGGCCACCCAGCACGGCAAAGAGCGGGCGCTGGCTTTGCCCATTCGCTGGGGTCTGGGGGCGGAGCTCGAGCTCTGCGCTGTTGACACCGACCAGTTGGGCACCTTCAGCGGTGAGATCCCTCGCCTTTCTGATGCGGTGGCCACCTGTGTGGCCAAGGCACGCCTTGGCATGCAAGCCAGTGGTTTGCCGTTGGGCCTCGCCAGTGAGGCGAGCTTCGGCCCGCATCCAGCGATGCCGATGCTGCCGGTAGGGATGGAACTGCTGGTGTTCGTGGATGAGGAGCGGACTCTCTCTGTGATGGAGCAGCGGCTCGAGTGGCGCACCAACTACAGCCACACCGTGCTGGAACCCGATGGCGATCCAGGCCCCTGGCTGGCCCAGGTGCAGTTCCCCTCTCACGCTGTGATCGTCCGTCCGGCGGCGCACGAGGCGGGCCTTCTGTTCAAAGCGCTGAATGGCACCGCCGCCCTGGCTGAGGCCATCGCCAGGTGCCGCGCCGCCGATCCAAACGGGCGTGTTTGGCTGGAAACCGACATGCGGGCCCACTGCAATCCCACCCGCATGCGCTCGATTCGGCGCCTGGGTGTGGAGCTGGTGCGAAGGCTGCGCACCCCGTGCCCCGAGTGCGGCTGCCCCGGTTGGGGCCTGCTCAACACCCAGCCCGGCCTGCCTTGCCGTGAGTGCGGCACGGCTACCGAGCTCACCCTCAGCGAGATCTGGGGCTGCCAGCAGTGCGGCGCCCGCCGCGAGCAGCCTCGCCGGGATGGTCGGCTTCAGGCGGATCCCGGTCAGTGTCCGTGGTGCAATCCCTAGCCCAATCGGTCACATCCGTCATCCTGGGCTGAGCCGAGCCCATCGTTGATGGCCGAACCCACCAGCCTGGCCTCCCTGGAGGCGGGTTTCGAGCGGGAGGCCCGCCTGGATGAGCCGTTTGTGGTGCTCACCGTGGCGGCCAGCCTGATCGCCACCCTGGGCCTGCTGGCAGACAGCGCCGCCGTGGTGATCGGGGCGATGTTGATCGCCCCGTGGATCCTGCCGCTGCGCAGTGCCTCTTTTGCGATCATCGACGGCCGCCTCAACCTGGCGGGCCGGGCCTTGCTCACCCTGGCGGTGGGGGTCACGATCACCATCGCCCTGTCCGCCGGCCTGGGATGGCTGGCGCGCTTGCCGGTGCTGGGCGATGAGGTGCTGCGGCGCACCACGCCCAACCTGCTCGACCTCGGCATCGCCCTGGTGGCCGGCTCAATCGCCACCTACGGGCGCCTGCGCCAGGAGGCGGTGTCGTCGATCGCCGGCACGGCCATTGCCGTGGCCCTGGTGCCGCCGGTGTGTGTGCTGGGCCTGCTGCTCTCGATCCAGCAGTGGGGGCCTGCACGTGGGGCGGCGTTGCTGTTTGCCGCCAACCTGCTGGGCATCCTCTCGGGTGGTCTGCTCACCCTGGTGGTGAGCCAGGCCAGCCTGCGGCAGCAGCTTTGGCGCAGCCGGATTGGTTTGGTGAGTCTGCTGCTCACCGGTTTGCTGCTGATTCCCCTCACCGGCAGCTTCCTCAGCCTGGTGGCCCAGGCCCAGCGGCGCGTGGCACTGCAAGAGGTGGAGCGCGCCATCACGGAAAGCCTGCGCCAGCGCACGATCACCCTGGGCAAGGATTCCGAGCTCACCAGCGTTTCGATTGATTGGAACCAAAACCCGCCGCTGATCAAGGCGGCGGTGAGTGTGAGCCGGCCGAATCTGCCCACGCCTAAGCAGGTGGCGGCCGTTCAAGACTTCATCAATAAGCAGCAGTCGTTCAACTACCGCCTGTTGGTGCAGCGGGTGTCGATCGATGTGATCGGCCCTGAGGCTGCACCCAACCCCGAGCCGGCCAGCAGCGATGAAGCAGCCGGGATCAGCGTGCCCACACCCCCCTCCTCACCACCACCGCTGCCACCGTTGCCGGCCGATCCGCCCCCTGCAGACAACAAGCCCCCGCTAGCCGAGAATTGAGGCATGTGTTGACCGCTACATGCCCTACGCCCTGAGTGCGTTCCAGATCGTTGCCGGCATCTTGTTGCTGTTCGGTGGCGGTGAACTGTTCGTGGCCGGATCGGTGGCTCTGGCCATGCTGCTGGGGATTCCCCAGATCGTGATCGGCCTCACGGTGGTGTCGCTGGGCACCAGCGCCCCGGAGCTGTTCGTGAGCCTCCTCTCCACCCTGCAGGGCGGCACCGGCGGGGATGCCATTGCCGTCACCAATGTGGTGGGCTCCAACATCTTCAACGTGCTGGTGGTACTGGGGGCCAGCGCCGTGGTGATGCCGCTGCGGGTGAAGAGCCGCTTGGTGCGGCGCGATGTGCCGCTGCTTCTGGGGGTCTCGATGGCCACCTGGGGCATGGCATCGGGCGGCCGGGTTACCTGGATCGCGGGCTTGGCTCTGCTGACCGCCCTGGTGATCAACCTGATCTGGGAAACACGCACCGCGTCTGAGGAGCCTGAAGAGCTCAGCGACGAGCTCGATGCGTCGGCCCGACCCAGCGGTTTTGTTGCCGCGGCCAAGCTGGCGGCGGGCCTGGGCTTGTTGGTGCTCGGGTCCCAGGTGTTGGTGAAAGGGGCGATCACGGCCGCGCAGGGCCTTGGTGTGAGCGAAGCCGTGATCGGCCTCACGATCGTGTCGGCGGGAACCTCGATGCCGGAGTTGGTCACCTCCTTGGTGGCGGCTTACCGAGGCAAGGCTGATCTGGCGATCGGCAATGTGGTGGGCAGCAACCTGCTGAATCAGGTGGCGATTCTTGGGGTGTGTGGACTGGTCTCCGGTTCCGATGGCCTGCTGGTGGATCCGCTGCTGATCACCCGCGACTTTCCGATCATGGTGGCCACCACCCTGGCTTGCCTGCCGATCTTCTGGAGTGATGGGGTGATCAGCCGCCAGGAGGGCTGGGTGCTGCTGGGTTTGTATGTGCTGTATCTGACTGAACAAGTGCTGCAAAGCACCGCATCAACCGGTTTGGATCAGTTCCGGTTTGTGGTGCTCGCCACTGTGGTGCCGCTGGTGTTGGTGTTCGTGGCTTGGAATGCTCTGGAGTGGCGGCAGCGCAGCCTCAAACGAGGCTGAGGCGTGCCACGTTGAGACCGGCTTCCTGGGCATCACTGCAGAGGTGATCACAGCTTTCGGCTTTGAGCCGTACCGAGCCCGAACAGATCAGATCCCAGGTGCTGGTTTCGAAATGGGTCTGCAGCCACACCATCCCGATCACTGAACGGGGCTCGAGCTGGAAGCTGTCGCCCTTGGCGGTGAGGCTCAGATCTGTGCCGTGGCGATCCATGACCCAACAAAAAACCTCCCCCTATTGGAGGGGGAGGCGCAGAGGGCTGTCGTAACAACAACCACCGATTGAGCCTTTGGTGGTGAACTCAGCCCTCGTTCACCTGCTGGGCTGCCTCGGCTTGGCGGTGGTGATAGGCGTGGCCGCGGTATTGCAGTTCCACCTCGGTGTCCACGGCGGCGGCTTCGTGGCGGAGGGGAGCGTCGTAGTGCTGCCCGCGATAAGCGTGATCCACGGGCTGGGGGCTGGGCTGCTCGTGGGTGGCGTTGTCGTAGCTGACGCCGCGGTATTGGAGTTTGGTCATGGGATTGGGCCTCGAAGGGTTGGAGGAGGGTCTGGGAGTTCAGACGGGTCCGCTTCGTGGGAAGGAGCGTTGCTTCGCCTCGCGGTGGGCTACTTCCGGTGAACCAGGGCCCAGGGGCGGTTCACCCAACGTTTTGTCCTTCTCAGCCGATTCTGCCGAATCAAGACTGTTCATGGTGAACAAAACGCCAATTTCTTTACAGAACGATGATTGTGAATGTGCTTACGCAAGCCTTTGCGGCGCTGATCCATTGCCGCGCCGAGGGAAGTTGTGCGCCGTTTTGTAGCGGCCGTAACAATCCGGGGCACCGCAATCGCGAATGATCTCCCCCAATGGCGGAAAACCGCCATCACCAACCAGCGATTCTTATGACTGTTGCCTCGCCCGCTTCTCGGCGCCGGCCGAGAAGTTTGCAGGAAGCGAGTCTGTTGGAGGCTCCTGAGCTGCTGCTGCGCAAAGTTCGCGGCCTCTCCTCCAACCGCACGCTTACCTGGCTGGCCTGTGTGCCCATCGCCTTGATGGGCCTTGGTCTGTTCAACCTCTCCGCCCATGCGGCTGAGCTGCCTGAGCTCAACGCTGCATTTCTGGCGAACAACCTCTGGCTACTGGTCGCCACCATCCTGGTGATCTTCATGAACGCCGGCTTCGCCATGGTGGAAGCCGGGATGTGCCGCCAAAAGAACGCGGTCAACATCCTCGCGAAGAATCTCTTCGTGTTTGCCCTCGCCGTCACCGCCTACTGGTTCGTCGGCTACTCCCTGATGTACGGGGATCCGGTGGCAGCAGGCGTTCTGTATTTCAACGGTCTGTTCTTCGACCCAACCGTGACCCCTGAGCTGATCGCTGAGGGTGGTTTGGTCCCGAGCGTTGACTTCCTCTTCCAGGCCGCTTTCGCGGGCACAGCCGCAACGATCGTGTCTGGCCTGGTGGCTGAGCGCGTGAAGTTTGGCGAGTTCGTGATCTTCGCCCTGGTTCTCACCGCTGTGATCTACCCGATCTCCGGCTCCTGGCAGTGGAACGGCGGTTGGTTGAGCGAGCTCGGCTTTATCGACTTCGCTGGTTCGTCCATCGTCCACT
The DNA here is from genome assembly GCF_019104765.1 of Synechococcus sp. HK05. Lineage (NCBI taxonomy): Bacteria > Bacillati > Cyanobacteriota > Cyanophyceae > Synechococcales > Synechococcaceae > Synechococcus > Synechococcus sp. HK05. The sequence continues at coordinate 144,561 of NZ_JAHRXJ010000002.1, forward strand.
CCGTGGGTGCGTGGGCTGGTTTGGTGGGCGCGATGTTGCTGGGTCCCCGGATCGGCAAGTTCGTGAACGGCAAGGCTCAGGCCATTCCTGGCCACAACATGTCGATTGCCACCCTGGGTGCCCTGATCCTCTGGATCGGCTGGTACGGCTTCAACCCGGGCTCTGAGCTGGCCATGGACCAGTACGTGCCCTTCTTGGCTGTGACCACCACCTTGGGCGCCGCCGGTGGCGCTATCGCCGCCACCATCGTCTCCACGATGACTTCCGGCAAGCCTGACCTCACCATGATCATCAACGGCACCCTGGCCGGCCTGGTGAGCGTGACTGCCGGTTGCGGCAACCTCACCCTGGTGGGCTCCTGGGTTGCTGGTGCCGTGGGCGGCATCATCGTGGTGTTCGCCGTATCCGCTCTGGATGCCTCCGGTATCGACGATCCCGTGGGTGCGTTCTCCGTGCACGGTGTGTGCGGTGTGTGGGGCACCCTCGTGATTGGCCTCTGGGGCGTTGATGGCATGGATCCCGGCGCTGCTGGTATCGGCCTGCTCAACGGTGGTGGTATCTCCCAACTGGGTGCTCAGGCCCTCGGTTGCGCCGCCTACGCCATCTGGACCCTGGTGACCTGCTGGATCGCCTGGTCTGTGATTGGTGCCATCTTCGGCGGCATCCGCGTCACCGAGAAGGAAGAGGTGGAAGGCCTCGACATCGGTGAGCACGGCATGGAGGCCTATCCCGATTTCGCTTCCGCCAAGTGATCGTCGGCCTCTGCTGACCTCTCCAGCCCGCCGTCAGGCGGGCTTTTTGCTGTTCTGGCATCCTGAGGCCCTGTTGCTGGTTCACCGTGGCCTGCCCCAGCTGTGGTGCTCGCCTGGTGGCCGTGTCCACGGAACCGCCGATCCGCCTGATCTGCGCCGGCTGCGGACGCCCCCTGCCGGTGAAACCTGGGCTGCCCCCCTATCTGTGGCTCCAGCTCAATCTGCGCCGTTGGCTGCTGCTGCTTCTGCTGCTGGTGCTGCCGCTGTTGCTGTTCAGCATCTCGCCTCTCAATGACTCCTCTGCCTCCCGAAATCAGCGGGCACGCCTCGGGCGGACCACCATGGGACGGGTGCTGCAGAACCGCCAGGCTCAGCAATCTGCGCCGCAGCGGCGGCGCCAGAGTCCATAGAGCTTGTCGAGCTCGAGGTAAAGGAACAGCAGCAGGCTGAAGCCCACACAGATCAGCAGATCGTGGGCACTGAGGGCCGTGGTGCCAAAGAAGCGCGACAGCGGCGGCGCATAGAGCAGCAGCAATTGCAGGCCGCTGGTGCAGCTCACCGCCACCAACAACCAGGGATTACTAAAGGCCGGCACCTGGAGCAGCGGCCGTTCGCTGCGGGCGGAGAGGGCATGGCCCATCTGCGCCAGGCAGAGGGTGGTGAACACCATGGTGGGCCAGGGCGCGCCGGCCCGGTTGGCCAGCAGCATCATCAGAATCACCAGGGCGGCAAACACCACGCCGATGCGCAGGATGTAAGCCCCCAGCCCACGCGCAAAGATCGATTCCCCCGGTAGGGCCGGCGCTCGCCGCATCAGTTGATCGTCGCCCGGTTCCAACGCCAGGGCCAGGGCCGGCAAGCCGTCGGTCACCAGATTCATCCAGAGAATCTGCAGGGGGGTGAGCGGTACGCCCACGAGCCCCAGCAGTGGAGCCGATCCGATGGTGATCAGTTCTCCCACATTGCTGCCGAGGATGTATTTCACGAAGCGGCGGATGTTGGTGTACACCAACCGCCCTTCGGCAACGGCCTTCACGATCGTGGCGAAGTTGTCGTCGAGCAGCACCACATCGGCGGCTTCTTTGCTCACATCCGTGCCCGTGATGCCCATGGCTACGCCGATGTGGGCCTGCTTGAGGGCCGGGGCATCATTCACGCCATCGCCGGTCATCGCCACCACCTCACCGTTGGCCTGCAGTGCTTTCACGATGCGCAGCTTCTGCTCAGGAGCCACCCGCGCGAACAGGTTGCAGCGGCTCACCACCTGCTGGAGCTCGGCGGCATCCAGGGCATCGAGCTCGCGCCCAACGATCACCTCGCTCCCTGCATCGGCCAGGCCGATGGCCGCACCGATGGCCCGGGCGGTGAGGGGGTGGTCGCCCGTGATCATCAGGGGCCGGATGCCGGCTTGCCGGCAGGTGGCCACGGCGGCGGCCACCTCAGGCCGTGCGGGGTCGAGCTGGGCCATCAGGCCCAGCAACACTTGCCCGTTCAGCCCCTGGCTCGGGCTCGGGTGATGGGGGGCGCAGGCAAAGGCCAGCACCCGGAGCCCGGCTCCGGCCAGCTCCAGGGCTTGCTCCAGCCACCAGTGCCGCTGCGCAGCGCTCATCGGCACCACGCCGCCCCCATCGATCCAGCGATCGCAGAGGCTGAGGATCACCTCCGGTGCCCCTTTGCTGATCAGCAAGCGTGCGGATCCGGCCGCGCTGGTCCCGAGGGGGGCCTGGAGGTCGCCGTGAGGATCTTCGATCCATACCGCCATCAGCTGCTCCTCCGCGCTGAAGGGGATTTCGGCGCTGCGGCGGTAGTGGCTGCGCAGCTCGAAGTCATCGATGCCAGCCTTTAAGGCCACCACCGAGAGCGCTCCCTCCGTGGGATCTCCCAGCACCTCCCAGCGGCCATCGGCCCGCTGGCGGTGTTCGGCATCGCTGCAGAGCACCCCGGCCTGCAGCAACAGGGTTTGCGCCTCCGTTGGGCAGCCTGCTCGCGCTCCGGGGGGCGGCGGTAGCGCCTCGGTGCGCAACTGGCCCTCGGGTTCATATCCCTGACCCGACACCTCCACCACCGTGGTGCCTACCCGCAGCTGCTGCACCACCTGTCGGTTCTGGGTGAGGGTGCCGGTTTTGTCGGAGCAGATCACCGTCACCGAGCCGAGCCCTTCCACCGCCGGCAGCCGCCGGATCAGGGCGGCGCGGCGCACCATGCGCTGGGTGCCAATGGCGAGGGTCACCGTGATCACAGCCGGCAGCCCCTCCGGCACGATCGCCACCGCCATCGAGAGCGACACCTCGAGCAGGTTGAGCAGGGGCTGACCCAGGAGCCAGCCCAGCACCACCACCACGGCCACCAGGCCGAGGGCACCGCCCACAAGCGCCTTGGCTAAGCCATCGAGCCGATCCTGCAGGGGGGTGCTTTCCCCGCCGGCGGTGTTGAGCATGCTGGCGATCTGGCCCAGCTCGGTGCCCATGCCGGTGGCACTCACCACGGCCACGCCTCGCCCCCGCACCACTTCGGTGCCCTGAAACAGGCAATTGAGCCGCTCCAGCACGGGCGTGCCGGGCTCCAGGACCAGATCGGCCCGCTTGAACACGGGCTCTGCCTCGCCCGTGAGCGCCGATTCCTGCACGCCGAGATCGGCCACCTCCAGCAGGCGGGCATCGGCGGCGATTCGGTCACCGGCTTCGATGCGGATCAGATCGCCCGGCACGAGCTCCTCGCTGGCCAGCCGTTGCCACTGCCCATCCCGGCGCACGTGCACGAGGGGCTGAGCCAGGTTGCGCAGCGCCAGCAGAGCCTGCTGCGCCTTGCTCTCCTGGAGGTAGCCCAGTAGAGCGTTGAGCAGCACGATCACCAGGATCGCGATCGCATCCTTTGGAAACTCCTGCTGATGCAGGGCCGCAGCGCCAGATACGGCGGCCACCGCTAGCAGCATCAGCAGCATCACGTTGCTGAACTGATCCCAGAGGATCCGCCAGGGGCTGCGGCCGGCGGAGAGCTGCAAGCGATTGGGGCCGCTGGAGGCCTGGCGCCGCTTGGCCTCGGCGTTGCTCAGGCCATCCCAATCACTGCGAAGGGCTGCGCAACAGGCCTCGGTGTCCATGGCATGCCAATGGATGGAGGCGGAGTCAGCCAACGCGGCCCGCAGCAGCTGCCTTGAGTCTGTTGGATTTCAGCGGCTTGTCTGCCTCAGGAGAGCATGGCTAAAGAGCTCGATAGACACCGTCCTGCCAATGCCCTCGCCCCAGGATTGGAATCGTGCTGGCTTACCTGCCTGGACCTACCGCAGCGAGAGGTTGCTTTCGGTGGAGGCCGAGCGGGTGTTCCTCAATCACTGGCATGTGGTGGGCCACCTCAACGATGTCCGTGAACCCGGCGACTGGCTGAGCTTCGATCTGCTGGGCGAGCGGGCCCTGGTAATGCGCGGCAAGGATGGTGTGGTCCGCGCCTTTCACAACACCTGTCGCCATCGTGGTTCGCGCCTGGTCGAAGGCGAGAGCGGTCAGTGCCGCGGGGCCCTGGTTTGTCCTTTTCACGCCTGGGTGTACGACCTGGAGGGTCAGCTCAAAACGCCTTCTCAGCCGGACAAGTTTCCCGAGCTGGACTCCCAGGGGTGGGGGCTGAAGTGTCTTGAGCTGGAGGTCTGGCGCGGTCTGTTGTTTCTGCGTTTCGAGCCTGGGCCTCAGCCCGCCGTTGCCACGTTGATGGCTCGCCATGAACAAGAGCTGCACCCTTATCCGCTGGAATCCCTGCAACCCACCGATGGCTTCTACAGCAGTCCCGTTACGCCAGTGAACTGGAAGGCGATGGTGGATGTGGATAACGAGTGCTATCACTGCCCCACCGCTCATCCAGGCCTCAGTGATCTGTACGGTCGCCGTTATGAGGAGGGCCCCTGGATCGACGGGACCCATCGCATCCGTGGGCCCTTCAACGCATCGGAATCGCGGCACGAGATCAATCGCGACTATCGCGAGCTGGTGGACCAGCATCCCGAACCGTTCGCGAGCCTTCCCCAGGCCTGGTTGTACATCGGCCTGTTCCCGGTATCGGTGTTGGTGTTTTATCCGGAATCTGCTGGTTTCTACCGCTCGATCCCCCTGGATGCCACCACATCAGTGATGACTGGAGCGACCTATCGCTATGACGGTGAATCAGAGAGTATGCGCGAAGCCCGCGCGCTCTCTCAGCAGATTGATGCTGCGGTGATGGAAGAAGATAAACATGTCTGCGAGCTTCACTTTCAGGCAACAGCGTCTCGCTACTGGGAGCAAGCGATCCTGGGTGACTCGGAGAAGGCCCTGCGCGAGCATCACGACATGCTCAGGGCGCTGATCCCTGAGTTGAATGCCACGCGTGAGCCGGGCTCATTTGAGTCCGATGCCAGGGGCGCCTGATTGCAATGAAAGATTGATCAACAGGATGCCCCCAATCACCAGCACGAGGCCAAGGGCGCTGCGACGGCTGAAGCGTTCTCCATAGAGCAACACACCCAGACATGTGACCAACGTGAGGCCAAGTCCCGACCAGAGTGCATAGGTCAGCCCGAGGGGGAGGCGGGCTAACGTTAGACCCAACATCAGGGAAGAAAGCACATATCCCAGCACCGAAAGCGCTACCAGTGCAGGCTTCTTCAGACCGTCAGATCCCTTCAGGGCAGTGGTTCCGAGGTTCTCGAAACCGATGGCCAGGGCGAGAGTGAGATAGCCGGCCCACATCACGCCGCCTCCGATCCCAGGTTCAACACGCAGACCCCTGCGATCACCATCAAGACGCCCAAGGCGCTCACGGGTGTGAATTGCTCACAGAAGCAAAGAATTCCCGCTGCCGTGGCGATCAGCATGCCCAGTCCAGACCACAGCGCATAAGCCAGGCCCATCGGCAGCGCACGCATGCTGCGACCGAAGAAATAGAACGACAGGATGTAGCCGATCACGGCGATGGCTGAAGGCTGGGCCTGTGTGAAGCCTTCCGAGGCCTTCAGAGCTAGTGTTCCGGCCTGTTCTGCTGAGATCGCAAACAGCAGCTCTGCCATGCAACGCAGGCGCAGGCGTGCACTGGTGGCTTGCATTCAGATGAAATACATCGTCTGGGCCTGCAGCATGGCATCGCGTTCGTGGAGCAGGTCGGCCAGGCTGATGGCCTCTAGCCGGGCCAGGCGTTGCTGGAGTAGGGCGCTGCCGAGCTGCTCGATCACTCTCCGTTCGGCACTGCTTGCGCCAGGGCTGATGCTTTTGGATTCGCCCTCCAGGCACAGGATCACCTCCAAAAGGGTGATCTCAGCGGCGGGCCGGGCCAGCTGGAAGCCACCGCGGGCGCCGCGGATGCTGCGCAGAAGGCCTCCTCGGCGCAGCATCGCCATCATCTGCTCGAGATAGCGCTCGGGGATCGCCTGGCGGGCTGCGATCTCCGCCACCTGCAGGCGTTCCTCCCGGCCTTGCACGCCTGCCAGCTCCAGCAGTGCCAGCAGGCCGTAGGTGGTTTTGGCGCAGAAGCCCACGGCTGGATGGATCCGTCGCTGTGCAGTCTGGCATTGAAACCACGGTGAATGGGTCGTCTTTTGGGGCTGACTGCCGGTCTTTTTGCGCTTCTGCTCCGCAGAACCAGTTGTGCTGCAGTTGATCTCAGGATTCAGGCAAAAATCCGATCTGATCGCCGTTCTATGCTGAATCAATCCTGCTGCCAGGCCGTGACGGATCTGCTTGCTGCTCTGCTGCAGCCAGGGGCGCTGATCACCCTTGTGGTGCTGCTGGGCTCGGTGGTGTTGTTCGTGAGTGGTTGGCTGGCTCCGGAGCTCACCGGCCTGCTGGCGGCTGGCACGCTGGTGGCCACCGGGGTGCTGCAGCCCACGGAGGCCATGGCGGGCTTCGGCAGTCCGGCGCTGATCACCTTGATGGGCCTGTTCGCGATTGCGGCGGCGCTGTTTCGCAGCGGCGCTCTGGACCGGCTCAGGGCGCTGATCGGTTCCGATGCCGTGCGGAGCCCCAGGCGGATGATCGCGCTGATGGTGGCTGCGGTGGGCCCTGTGTCCGCCGTGGTGCCCAACACACCGATTGTGGCGAGTTTGTTGCCGGTGATCGAGGGCTGGTGCCAGCGGCGCCGCATCTCGCCCTCGAAGGTATTGCTGCCCCTGTCCTTCGCCACTGTTCTTGGGGGCACGCTCACCCTGCTGGGCAGCTCGGTGAATCTGCTGGCCAGCGAGGTGAGCAGCAAGCTCGGCTACGGCGCGTTCGGGCTCTTCAGCTTCACGCCGATCGGCATCGGTGTGTGGCTGGTGGGCGGGCTGGTGATGCTGCTTCTGGCCGACCGGTTGCTGCCGGATCGCGGCAGCAATGACGACGATCTGATGGCCGACCTCTCCGGCAGCGGCTACCTCACCGAGGTGGAGATTCCTCCCGCTTCCGAGTTGATCGGCCGCTCCCTGCACGCCAGCCGCCTGCAGCGGCGCTTCGATGTGGATGTGCTGGAGCTGCACCGCGGCAACGAGCGTTTTCTGCCGCCCCTGGCCGATCGCACCCTGGCCCTGGGTGATCGCTTGCTGCTGCGCTGCAGCCGTGAGGATCTGCTGCGTCTGCAGCAAGACCACACCGTGGTGCTGGCTCCCACCCCGGAGGAGCCGGTGGCACCGGATCAGCAGAACAATCAGCGCATGGTGGAGGTGCTGCTCCCCTCGGGCTCAACCCTGGCGGGCGATTGCCTGCGGGATCTGCGTTTCCGTCAGCGCTACAACGCCACTGTGCTGGCGCTGCGCCGCGGCAATGCCGTGCTGCGCGAGCGGCTCGGACGCGTGCAGTTGCGCGATGGCGATGTGCTGCTGCTGCAAGGCCCGAAGGATGCCATCCGCGGCCTCCAGGCCAGCAACGATTTGGTGGTGCTCGAGCAGCTGGAGAAGGATCTGCCCACGGTGAGCCGCAAGCGCATCGCCCTGCTGATCGGTGCCCTGGTGATCCTGCTTCCGGCCTTGGACCTGATGCCCCTGGTGGCATCGGTGTTGCTGGGCACCGTGGCGATGGTGGCCAGCGGCTGCCTGCGGGCCGGCGAGCTGCAGCGGGCGATTCGCCTCGATGTGATCCTGCTGCTGGGATCCCTGGCCAGCTTCAGCGTGGCTCTGGAGAAAACCGGCCTGGCAGCGGCCCTGGCCCAGGCCTTGCTGCTGGGGCTTCGCAACTGGCCGGTGTATGCGGCCCTGCTGGTGGTGTTTTTGTTCACCACCCTGCTCACCGAGGTGATGAGCAATGCCGCCACGGTGGCCATGCTGATTCCGATTGCCGGCCAGTTGGCCCAGGGCCTGGATCAGCCGCCGATGGCCTTCATCTATGCCGTGCTGTTCGGCGCCAGTCAGAGCTTCCTCAGCCCGGTGGGCTACCAAACCAACCTGATGGTGTTAGGCCCCGGTCGCTATCGCTTTCTCGATGTCCCGCGCTATGGATTTCCGCTCACCATCACGATGACCATCACGGTGCCGTTCCTGATCTGCCGCTGGTTCGGTCTCTGAGCCTGCCACGCTGCACAACGATCCATCAGGATGGTGCCGCCTTGTTGACGGTTGAGCCCGTGCGGCCCAGCGCCAGTTCTTCGGATCGCCGCCCCTCACGTCACAAGAGCCTGTTGCGGTTGCTGCGGCAACGGCTGCTCTGGCTCTGGCACCACGAGGGCAGCCATGGCCAGCGGGCCAGGGGTTTGGCGGTGGGCATCTTTATGGGCTGCTTCCCGTTTTTCGGGTTGCAGATTGTGTTGAGTGTGGCCCTCGCCAGCGTGGTGCGCGGCAACCACATCCTGGCGGCCGCCGGCACCTGGATCAGCAATCCCCTCACCTATCTCCCCCTCTACTGGTTCAACTACCAGTTCGGTTGTTGGGTGTTGGGCCCTGGGCCCGCCTTCCCTTCGATGCAGGAGCTGCAGCGGGCGCCGCTCTGGGATCTGGGGATGGCCATGAGCGGCCGGCTGTTACTGGGTTCTTTGTTGGTGGGGTTGATAGGAGCCGTGCTGTTGGGCGGTGGCTACTGGCTGCTGCTGGAGCACCAGCATCGCCGCCGTCCCAAGACTCAGTCCTGAGTGGCTGTGGCGTTGTCGGGCAGACGTTTCCAGCCCGCCAGCACCCCGAGGATGTCGGCGGCACTCACCAGACCCACGAAGGCCCCGAATTCATCCACCACCACCCGCACGGAGCTGCGATCACCGCGGCGGAAGGTGGTGAGGAGTCGGTCGGCCCGGATCATCTCGGGCACGTATTGAGGTGGGTCGCACAGCTCGCACACCAGCCGCGCTCCGCCGCCCTCCAGCAGCTCAGCCAGGGCTTCTTCGCGGCTCTGCACCCCGAGCACCTCATCCACCTCTTCCCCCAGCACCACCCACCAGGCGTCGTCTGGGGCCTGGAGAATCTCCTGGCGCACGGATTCGAGGCTGGCCGTACCGGGCAGCGATGGCGTCGCCACCCGCGACACCATCAGATCGCGGGCGGTGAGGTCGTTGAGGGCGAACACCTTGCCGATCATCGCGGCTTCATCGGCTTCGATCTGGCCCTGTTGGGAGCCCAGCCGCGCCATCAGATGAATCTCCCGCTCATTGGTGGTGAGATCGGCCTCGGCGGTGATTGCCGGCATCAGCTTTTCCAGCAATAACAGCAGCGGCAGGGTGAGGCGCTCCAGCAGCAGCAGCACCCGCGATGCAGCCAGGGAGATCGGCATGGCAAAGCTGTTGCCGATCGCCTTCGGCAAGATCTCGGCCAGCAGGATCACCGCCACGGTGAAGCCCACGTTGAAGAGCACCAGTGCAGCCGCTCCCCCGGCCTGGTGTTTGAAGGTGTGATCGGCCTGGCTGCCCAGCAGCATCGAGCCGGAGATATTGAAGAGGTTGTTGATCACCACCAGCAGCGCCAGGGCTCGCCCCGGGCGCGCTTTGATGCGTTCGAGCGCGCGTGAGCCGGGAACCCGCTGCTGCACCAGGGTGTGCACCTGGATCGGGTTCACCGTGAGCATCGCCGCCTCTGTGCTGGAGGCCAGCGCTGAGCCCACCAGGATCAGCGCTGCCATGGCCAGCAGCACAACGATCGGATTCATCGCTGGGGTGGGGATGCGAGTTGGACCGGACCTTACCTACGGTTTGCGGGATGAACTCGTCTCCGAGCAATCCGGTTCAGGCGTTGCAGCGCTGGCGCCATCAGCTCACCGTGCCCCAATTCACGGTGGTGACCGGTCTGCTGGTGATCGTGGTGGGCACCTTCGTGATGGCCTCACCGTTGTGCTCGCGCGAGACGGTGGGCCTCTGGCAGGCCTTGTTCACGGTGACCTCGGCGATCACTGTGACGGGGTTGTCGGTGATCTCCGTGAGCCACGATCTCACGCCCTTCGGGCAGGTGGTGCTGGCGGGGCTGATCCTTACCGGCGGGTTGGGCCTGATGGCGATCACCACCTTCCTTCAGGGGTTTGTGCAGGGGCGCTCGGGCTTGCGCCATCGCCTCGATAAGGGCCGTGCCCTGGATGAATTCGGCGTGGGCGGCATCGGCCCCACCTTCAACAGCATCCTGATCACCGCCACCTGCGTGATGGGCATCGGTGCGGTGGTGCTCTACGCCTTTGGCTTCACCAACATCGAACAGCCCGGCCAGCGGCTCTGGGCCTCGGTGTTCCATGCGATCAGCGCGTACAACAACGCCGGCTTCGGCCTGTGGGACAACAGCCTCGTCGACTACCGCGATAACGCCGTGGTGAACGGCGTGATCGCCTCGATGATCGTGATCGGCGGCATCGGTTGGCGGGTGATCAACGACCTCTGGGCCAATCGCTTGCGCCTGCGGAAGCTGCGCCGCCTCAGCCTGCACACGCGCCTGGTGGTGCGCAGCACGGTGCTGTTGATCGTTGTTGGTGCGATTGGTCTGCTGATCACCGAGCACTTCGGCTTCCGGGCGACCGCCATGGGGGATCTGAGTTTGTGGCAAAAGATCCAGATCACCCTGTTTCAGTCGATCACCACCCGCACAGCGGGCTTCAACACCATTCCCCTGTCGGCGCAATCAATCACCGACGCCGGCCTGCTGTTGATCATCCTGCTGATGTTCATCGGCGCCAGCCCCGGCGGCACCGGCGGCGGCATCAAAACCACCACCTTCGCGATCCTGATGGGGGCCACCCGCTCCACGCTTGAGGGGCGCAGTGATGTGCTGATGCATCGGCGCCAGATCCCCGATGGCACCGTGCTGCGGGCGGTGGGGGTCACGCTGGCCTCGGTGTTGTTTGTGGTGCTGATGGCCCTGTTGCTGGGGATCGGCCCCTCAGCTGCCGGGGCGAGCGGCCATCAAACCTTCAGTTTTCTCGAGAAGTTGTTCACCTGTGTGTCGGCCTTCGCCACCGTGGGCCTCGATCTGGGCGTCACGGCCAACCTCAACCGCTGGGGTCAGCTGGTGCTGATGGTGGGCATGTTTGTGGGGCGGATTGGCATTTTGCTGTTGCTCTCGGCGCTGTACGGCAACCGCCCCCAGCTGCGGGTGGGCTATCCCAGGGAAGACCTCTACGTCTAGAAAAGGTGGGCTTGCAGGTGCATCCGTGAACCAGTGGTGGCAGTGGGGCGCTGAGGGTGAGGGCCGCCGTGGTGGATTCGCGGTGATCGGTGTGGGCCGCTTCGGCAGCTCGGTGTGTTCGGAGCTGCTGCGGGCCGGAGCGGATGTGCTCGCCATTGATTCCAGCCAACGGGCGATCGATGCGCTGCGCCAGCTCGATCCCTCGATCGAATGCCGCGTGGTGGATTGCACCGATGAGGAGGCGTTGCGCGCCGCCGGGGTGCTTGATCTGGAAACGGTGGTGGTGGCGATGAGTGAGCCGATCGAAGCCAGCATCACCGCCACCTTGATCTGCAAAGACGCCAAGGGCACGCGGGTGAAACAGGTGATCGCGCGCGCCACGAGCGATCTACACATGAAGATGCTGCAGCGGGTGGGCGCCGATCGCGTGGTGTTCCCCTCAAAAATGATGGGTCAGCGGTTGGGCCTGGAGCTGGTGCGCCCCAACTTGCTCGAGCAGCTCCGCCTCGACGACCGCAGCTGCATTGAGGAGATCAAGGTGCCGAGTTCCTTTGTGGGCCACTCGTTGCGCGATCTCAACCTGCGCAAGCATTACAACGTGAACGTGCTGGCGGCAGGGCCCGTGGGGCATCTGGATGTGAATCCACCGGCCTCCCATGTGCTGGCCGAGGGGGAGCTGCTGGTGGTGATGGGCTCGGAGGAGGCGCTGCGCTCCCTGCCGGGCAGCTGATCAGCAATCGGCCAGCTTGTGGTTGTTTCCACACCGCTGCTTTAAGGGTTGTGCACAGGGGGTTTGCTGCACCCTCCAGCTGGCGCTAGCGAGGGTGGGCACGGCAGGAGGCCGGCCCATGGCATCGAGCATCGCCACCCGCGCATCGGCGGAGGCGGATCTGCCGCCGCCCCTCAAGGAAAGCGGCCAGCGGGAGGTGTTCTGCGGGCTCACCTCGATCGTGTGGCTGCACCGGCGCATGCCGGATGCCTTTTTCCTGGTGGTGGGTTCACGCACCTGCGCGCATCTGATCCAGAGCGCCGCGGGCGTGATGATCTTTGCCGAACCGCGTTTCGGCACCGCGATCCTGGGGGAGCGGGATCTGGCGGGTCTGGCGGATGCCAATGAGGAGCTCGATCGCTTGGTGGCGCAGCTGCTGGAGCGTCGCCCTGAGATCCGCACCCTGTTCCTGGTGGGCAGCTGCCCCAGCGAGGTGATCAAGCTCGATCTGGCCAAGGCCGCCGAGCGCCTCAACCGCCAGCACGCCGGCCGCGTGATGGTGCTGAACTACAGCGGCAGCGGCATCGAAACCACGTTCACCCAGGGGGAAGACGGCGCCCTGCAGGCCCTGATCCCGCTGATGCCCTCCAGCAGCGAGCAGCAGCTGCTGCTCGCCGGCACCCTGGCCGATGCGGTGGAAGACCGGCTGATCGGCCTGTTTCAGAAGCTCGGCATCGAGCGGGTGGCCAGCTTGCCGCCGCGCCGTTCCACGGAGCTGCCGGCCGTGGGGCCGGGCACCAAGCTGCTGCTGGCCCAGCCCTTTTTGAGTGGCACCGCCCGGGCCCTGGTGGATCGCGGCGCCGAGCTGATCCGCGCCCCCTATCCGTTCGGGGTGGAGGGCAGTCGCGACTGGATGTCGGCGGCGGCCGCGGCCTTCGGGATTGCGCCGGCTCAGGTGGCCAGTGTGCTCGATCCATTGGTGGAGCGCGGCCAGCGCGCCTTGGCTCCCCAGCGGGAGACATTGGCGGGCAAACGGCTCTTCCTGCTGCCAGATTCCCAGTTGGAGATTCCCCTGGCGCGCTTCCTCTCGAGGGAGTGCGGCATGGAACTGGTGGAGGTGGGCACGCCCTATCTCGATCGCCAGCTGATGGCCGAGGAGCTGGCGCTGCTGCCCGCCGGCACCCAGCTCAGTGAGGGCCAGCACGTGGAGAACCAGCTGCTGCGGGTGCGCGAGCAGCGTCCGGATCTGGTGGTGTGCGGCCTTGGGCTCGCCAATCCCCTGGAGGCCGAGGGGATGGCCACGAAGTGGTCGATCGAGCTGGTGTTCAGCCCCATCCATGGCATTGATCAGGCCGCTGATCTGGCCGAACTGTTCGCCCGGCCCTTGCGCCGCCGCGCTGCCCTGTCTTTCGCCTGAGGCCCCGCTCGATGGAACTCACTCTCTGGACCTACGAAGGCCCCCCGCACGTGGGTGCGATGCGCATCGCCGCCTCCATGGAGGGGGTGCACTACGTGCTGCATGCCCCCCAGGGCGATACCTACGCCGATCTGCTGTTCACGATGATCGAGCGGCGCGACAAGCGCCCGCCTGTGACCTACACCACCTTCCAGGCCCGTGATCTCGGCGGCGATACGGCGGAGCTGGTGAAGCGCTCGATCGCGGATGCGGTGCAGCGGTTTGAGCCCGAAGCGCTGCTTGTGGGTGAGAGCTGCACTGCTGAGCTGATCCAAGACCAACCCGGTGCCCTGGCAGCCGGAATGGGTTTTGGTGCGCTGCCGATCGTGAATCTGGAGCTGCCCGCCTACTCCAAAAAGGAGAACTGGGGTGCGGCAGAAACCTTCTATCAATTGGTGCGCACCCTGCTGAAGCCGCAACTGCCGGCGCCGGGAGCGCCCAAGCCCGATCCAGCCCGCTGGCGCACTGAGGGTCGCCGCCCCCGGGTGAACCTGCTGGGGCCTTCGCTGCTCGGCTTCCGCTGCCGCGACGACGTGCGCGAGATCACCCAGCTGCTAGGCAGCTACGGCATCGATGTGGCGGTGGTGGCACCGCTGGGGGCGCGGCCGGCTGATCTGCAGCGCATCCCTACGGCCGATGCCAACGTGTGCCTCTACCCCGAAGTGGCGGGCACGCTCTGCAGTTGGTTGGAGCGCCAGTTCGGCATACCCTGCGTGCGCACCGTGCCGATCGGTATCGGCGCCACGGTGGCGTTCCTGCGAGAGGTGCACAGCCTGCTGGATCTCGAGCTGCCGGCGGAGTTGCAGCCCGGAGCCGATGGGGTGTGCGAGGCCGAGCGCCGCTCCCGCTTGCCCTGGTATTCGCGCTCGGTGGATTCCACCTACCTCACCGGCAAGCGGGTGTTCGTGTTCGGCGATGCCACCCATGCCATCGCCGCTGCCCGCATCGCCAGCCGCGAACTGGGCTTTCAGGTGGTGGGTCTGGGCAGCTACAGCCGCGAAATGGCCCGCGAGCTGCGATCTGCCGCCGCCGAGCTCGGCGTTGAGCCCCTGATCAGCGACGACTACCTCGCGGTGGAGGCCGCCATCGCCGAGGCGGCCCCCGAGCTGGTGCTCGGCACCCAGATGGAGCGCCACAGCGCCAAGCGGCTCGGCATCCCCTGCGCGGTGATCAGCACGCCTTTGCATGTACAGGATGTGCCGGCCCGCTACGCCCCGCAGATGGGGTTCGAGGGGGCGAATGTGATCTTCGATTCCTGGGTGCACCCGCTGATGATGGGCTTGGAGGAACACCTGATCGGCATGTTCCGCCACGACTTCGAATTTGTGGATGGCCACCGCAGCCATCTGGGCGACGGTGCTCCTTCTCCATCCGCAGCCACTGCTGCCGCAGCTCCGGCCGCCGCTGGAGCGGCCCCGGTTGCTGCCCCGCCGCTGCACGCGGGCGCCCTCAGCTGGAGCCCCGAGGGTGAGGCCGAACTGGCCAAGATCCCGTTTTTCGTGCGGGGGAAGGTGCGCAAAAACACCGAGGCCTTCGCCCGCGAGCGGGGCCTGGCGGTGATCGACAGCGAGGCGTTGTACGAGGCCAAGGCTCACTTCAGTCGCTGAGCATCACAGACCCCTACAAGCTGTGGCGTGATCGACATGGGCCTGCACCCTTGGGGAGAGGAGCAGGGCCCAGATGTGCATCGGATGTGAGCTCAGCCAGCAGCTGAGCAGCTGCTTCAGCCAGGCGGTGCTCGCCCGGGCCGGCACCACAAGCCGGCGCCGGGTGCTGCAGGCCGGAGCCTTGATGGCCGCATCAGCCGTGGCACCGAGCCTGCTCAAGGCCGAGGCGAAGGCGGTGCCCGCCGATGGCAAGGCCGATTGGTTGTTTGAAGGCGGCACGATCCTCACCATGGAGCGCAACCAGCCCCGCGCCGAAGCGGTGGCGGTGCGCGGCAACACGATCGTGTACGTGGGTGATCGCCGCGGCGCCCAGCGCTGGTTGGGAGCCAACACGCAGCGGGTGGATCTCAAGGGGCGGATCCTGCTGCCTGGGCTGATTGATAGCCACGTGCATCCGTTGCTGGGGGCGCTGTTGCGCGGTGGGATCAGCTTGAAGATCGAATCGCGCGAGCGGGAGGTGCTCGAATCCATCGATGCCTATGTGAAGGCCAACCCAGGAACCGGCATTTTCTTTGGTCAGGGCTGGGATACCAACCTCTTCCGCGATCAGGGCGGCCCGCATCGCCGCGATCTGGATGCGATCAGCAGCGATCGGCCGCTGTTCTTCCTCTCCTCCGATGGACATTCCGGATGGGCTAACAGCAAGGCGCTGGAACTGGCGGGCATCAACGCCAAAACGGCTGATCCAGCTGTGGGTGGTTACGCCCGTGATGCCGATGGCACTCCCACGGGGTTCATTCGGGAGCTCCCGGCGATGTTGCCGGTGATCAATGCGCTGAATCTGCTGCAGCCCGAGGTTTACGGCCCATCGCTGAAGCGGCTTCTGGATCAGTTTGCGGCGATGGGCTTCACGAGTGTGTTTGATGCGGCGATGCCCTTCGGCCAGGAGGCGATCTACACGGCGGTGGAGCAGCTGGATGGGCGCGGTGCCCTACCGGTGCGGTTGCATGCCACCCAGACCGTGAGTTTTGAAGGCGATGTGAAAGACGCGGTGAATCGCCTCGCTCAACTGCACCAGCAGTACGGCTCGGATCATTTCCGGGTGTCCACCTTGAAAATCATCGGCGATGGCGTGATTGAGAATCGCCAGGCCGCATTGATCAAGCCCTACCTCGAGCCGGCGGGCAGCCATGGGCGCCTGGCAATCTCGACGGAATCGGTGGTGCGTCTGCTGAAGCAGTGTGATCAGGCTGGTTTTGATCTGCACTATCACACCATTGGTGATGCCTCACTGCGCCAGATCCTGGATGCCCTCAGCACCGTGCGTCAGCAGGGTGTGAGCCCGAAGGTCACCCTGGCCCACGTTCAGATTGCCGATGATGCCGATCAGCTGCGCCTGGCCAGGCTCAAGCCACTGATCACAAGCACCGGCATCTGGTGCATCCGCTTCCAGGCGGTGGAGCGGGCGATTGGAGCCGACCGTTACAACAACATGTTCCGCTTCGGACGCCTGCAACGCGATCACGGTGTGAATGTGGCGCTGGGTAGTGATTGGCCGGCCACCTACGCCAGCGGAACGCTCGGGGTGGAGCCGATGCTGAATGTGCAGGCGGCGATCCTGCGCCAACCGCCGCCGCCACTGCAGCAGGCCATGGCCTCCATGGGCGCTGAATCCTTGGGGCCAGATCCCACTGCTCCCTTGCCTCCCATGGAGGATGCCTTCACCCTCGATGGCGCCCTGGAGGCTTACACCCTCGCCGGTGCTCGGCAGCTGGGGATCGACGGCATGGCCGGTTCGATCAAGGAGGGCAAACGCGCCGATCTGTGCGTGTTCGATCAAGACCTCACTGCTCTTCCCACCGATCGCCTGTACAGCGCCCGTTGCCTGCTCACGCTGATGGATGGTGTGGCGCGCCATGATGCACGCTCGGGGGCCTGAATCGCTGCAAAATAAGTATTTATACCTAGCAATTCTGTGGGGTTCGTGCTTGTGATGTGTGTGCGCATCCGCACAGCGCGGGGATCGATGTTTCGCTTTGCACGAACAGCTGTTGCGATTCACCGGTGCAGGGGTTGGATGAAGACATCCAAGCCCTTGCTGGTATGACCACCACGCTCACGCGGCCCGATGGTGAAGGCAGCGTTCAGGTGCACCAGGAGGCCGGCCTCCAGATCGAGGAGGGAGCCCTGGTGATTGCCGTTTACGGCAAGGGCGGCATCGGCAAGAGCACCACCAGCTCCAACCTCTCGGCTGCTTTCTCCAAGCTGGGCAAGCGGGTGCTGCAGATCGGCTGCGATCCCAAGCACGACAGCACCTTCACGCTCACCAAGCAGATGGTGCCCACGGTGATCGACATCCTCGAAACCGTGGATTTCCACACCGAGGAGCTGCGCCCGGAAGATTTCGTGTTCGAGGGCTTCAACGGTGTGCAGTGCGTGGAGTCGGGCGGCCCGCCGGCCGGCACCGGTTGCGGCGGCTATGTGACTGGCCAAACCGTGAAGCTGCTCAAGGAGCATCACCTGCTGGAAGACACCGATGTGGTGATCTTTGACGTGCTCGGCGATGTGGTGTGCGGCGGCTTTGCGGCCCCCTTGCAGCACGCCCACTACTGCCTGATCGTGACCGCGAACGATTTTGATTCGATCTTCGCGATGAACCGGATCATTGCGGCGATTCAGGCCAAAGCCAAGAACTACAAGGTGCGTCTGGGCGGTGTGGTGGCCAACCGCTCCAAAGACACCGACCAGATCGATCGCTTCAACGACCGCGTGGGCATGCGCACCATGGCCCACTTCCCCGACCTCGATGCGATCCGCCGTTCACGCCTGAAGAAGTGCACGATCTTCGAGATGGAGTCCACCCCCGAGGTTGAGGCGGTGCAGAACGAATACCTGCGCCTGGCGCAATCGATGCTCGAGAGCGTGAAGCCGCTCGAGGCCGAACCCCTCAAAGACCGCGAGATCTTCGATCTGCTGGGCTTCGATTAGGCCGCGGCTAAATCCGCAGACGCGTTACCTCCGCCTGAATGGCGCCGCGGCGGGTGCTCACGCTGATCGAATCGCGCGTGAAGATCTCCACGCGGATCCCGGCTCGGCTGATCAGCATCAGGGCGCTGCAGGCCAGCGCCACACTGATCAGCACCACCAGCGGCCAGAGGGCCACGGCTGGAGCGAGCGCCAGGGCCATGGCGCTGCCGAGGCCGAGCCCAAAGCCCAGGAGCAACACGGGGAGCTGACGGAACATCAGACGCTGCGCATGGGGGGCTCAGGCGGCCATCTCAGGCCAGCCCCACCAGCTTCATCGATTCCTCCCACACCCCGATGGCCGTGTCGGGATTGCTGGCCTTATCGGAGAGCTCCTGGCTGAACTGCTTGCCCTCTTTCTTCTGGCGGTTGCCCCAGCTCCAGTGCACGCCGGAAGCGGCAAACTCTGGATCCGCCACCACCTGGGCCACCCGCTCGCCGGCGAGGGCCTGGCTCACGTAGCCGCCGGTGATGTTCTTCTGGAACCAGGGGAAGATCGTTTGGAACGCCTTGGGGGTGTTGCGGAACAGGGGCGTATCCGCCACGCAGCCGGGGTAGAGCGAGCTGAACACGATGCCGGTGGAGGCGTGCAGGCGGCGGTGCAGCTCCTGCGTGGTGATCATGTTGCAGAGCTTGCTGTCTTTGTAGGCCTTGCCGGGCTTGAACGGCTTGCCATTGGCCATGGCGATCGGCGCCTTGAAGCCAGCCTTGAAGCCGCTGAGATCGCCCAGGTCTGCGGGGGCGGGGATGGGGATCTTGCCCCCCAGCTCCTTGGAGTTCGCGGTCACGGTGCCCAGGATCACCACCCGGCGGGAGGGGTGCTGGGAGCGCTGTAGATCGGGCAGCAGCAGCTGGATCAGCAGGAAATGGCCCAGGTGGTTGGTGGCCATCGAGAGCTCATAGCCCTGGGGGGAGCGCTCGGGCTCCTTCAGCCGCGGCTTGTACACGGCGGCATTGATCACCAGGGCATCAAGGCCGAAGCCCAGGGAGCTCACCAGGGTTTCCACACCCACCCGCACGCTCTCGAGATCACCGAGATCAATGCGCAGGTGATGCAGCCGATCGCTGGGGATGCCGAGGGCATCGGCGGCGGCGGCGGCCCGCACGGGATCACGGTTGGCGGTCACCACGGTCCAACCGCGCTCCACCAGCGCTTTGGTGGCATTGAGGCCCACCCCGGAGGTGGTGCCTGTGATCAACACAGCGCCGGGGCTGCTGCTGGAGCTGGATGCGCTGCTGCTGGCCACCATGAAGCCCGGAATACGGCGGGCCTCAAGTTATCGACTGGCCTGCGGCTTCTCGGTGCTGGGCTGCTGCTGCTCAACAGTTGGAAATGGGGCCGCAGCCGCTGAGCCGCTGCTTTGGCCCGGTGTGGTCCACACCACCCGCATCCGGTTCGGGGCAATCCACTGGTCTTGCTCCTGGATCAGGCGCTGTTCACCGCCGGTCGTGAACAGATCGTCGAAGCGCTGCTGGGCTTTGTTGAGCTTGGCCTGCTGGATGTTCAGCACGGCCGTGATTTCGCCGTAGCGATCGAGCCGTTCGCGGTAGGCGCCGCCGAGGCGCACCAGGCTCACCACCGCCACCAGGCCCAGGCCCGCCTTCAGGGTGAGGCCGATGCCGCTGCAGAGCAGTTCCTGAGCCGGCGTTGAGGGCCGCAGCGAGGTTGGCGCGGGGGACGCCTGCTGTGGTGCGGGTGATGGTGTGGATCGGTGGGCGCGACCACCGTTGCTGTGCTTGCCCCGAGGCGCGGATCGCCGCTGCGATGGCTGTGCGGTGCGGGGCAGGCCCAAAGCTTGCTGAAACGTGGTTATGGCCCGCTTTTAGCAGGCCGCAACCACGCTGCCAAGGGATCAGGCGCGGTAGAGGCTGGCCGCCAGACGCACGGCGAGCACGCCCGCATGGGCAGCCACCACCAGGGCAATCAGCACTTCGGCCTGGGTGAGGGACGTCATGGCCTGATTCAAAGCAGAAATCCAACCCATTCTTCCGCAGCTGCGTGGGCTTGCCAGGGCTGTGGCCCTGGCCTGTCACAGCTCGACACCCCCTCGCCCCAGCTGCTGGCTACGGTCAACGTCCATTGCCGGCCGCAGCCTTGTCCCCTGCAGGACCCCTGTTGATCGCTCAGCAGCAGGTGCTGGAGCGCAGCCTCGCCCCGCTGGAGCCCTGGTTTTCCCTGGAGCCGGAAGCACTGCTGCAACAGAGCGGCAGCCTCGAGCTCACGTTCGAGTGGCCTCGCGCCAGCGACGATCCCCGCGAGCTCTCCGAAATCCCGGAGCTGCGGGTCTGGAGTCTGCGGGCGGATGCCCTGTGTCCCTGGCTGCCGTTGTTGCTGGATCGCAGCAGCGGCCAACTCACGCGGCATGTGGCGATGCTGCTGCCCCACAGCTTCAGCCGCAGCGAGGGTATTCGCTTTGCGCCCGACAGCCTCGAGCTGTGGATGACCCACCGGTTGTTTCTGCTCGATCACTGGTCGCGCGGCCACGGCCTCAATTGCCGTGGCAATCTCGAACAGATGGCGGCGGTGCTCGGTTTTGAGCTCGATGGCAGCTTCTGGCAGGGGCTCAGCTGAGGGCTAGCTGCACCGCTCGGCGGGTGGCGTCCAACGCCAGCAGCACGCAGAGCAGCCGCAGCAGCCACACCAGCTTGGCTTCGCTCACCGATTGCAGCCGCGACGCCGACCATTGGGCGGCCACGGCGGCGGCCCCCCCGAGCAGCAGACCGATGCCGAGGTTGCCCCGGCCATCGCTGGTGAAGGTGATCGCGGCGGTTGCCGCTGAGGCGCACACCGCGATCGTGCTCAGCCGGATCGCCTGATACACGCGAATCCCCAGGCCCTGCACCATCAGCGGCACCATCACCAAGCCCCCTCCCACCCCCAGCAGCCCGCTCGACCATCCCGCCACCAGGCCCACACCGCTCAGGCCAGCCAAGGGCAGATGGTCCGGCGCCTCGGCCTGGTCGCTGCGGCGCGGCGCGATCACCAGGGCCAGCACGCCGTACATCAGCGCCTGCAGTCCCAAGAGATGCCAGTCCTCCAGGTCATCACCTGCCTGGCTGAACACCAGCGCCCCGGCGATCGCGCCGCCGGCAATGGCCAGCACGGCCCGCGCGGGCACCTGGCCGCTGCGCAGATGGGCCCAGCTGCCCGCCAGGGTGGTGGGCAGGATCGCCAGGGTGCTGGTGGCCAGGGCCTGGTGGGGCGTGAGACCCACGGCCAGCAGCAGCGGCGAAAAGATCAACCCACCGCCGATGCCGAGCAGGCCGGAGAGCAGGCCCGCCAGCAACCCCAGGGGCAGCAGCGGCAGCAGGTCCCAGGGCATGGCGCGGCCGCGGCAAGGTGGATCCAGCATCCCTGAAGGCGGTTGAGCGAGGCTGGGCCCTGGCGCTGGATTCCGCCGATCACGGCCGCGGCGGCCACCCAGATGGCGATCGACCGCTGGATGCTGCAGCAACTGCTGGCGGGTGGGCCGCCGCTGCTGCGGCTCTACCGCTGGAGCGCTCCGGCCCTCTCCCTCGGCCGTCACCAGCAGCGCTGGCCAGCGCACTGGCGCCACGCGGCCGGTGTGGAGCTGGTGCGGCGACCCAGCGGCGGCCGGGCGGTGCTCCACGCCGGCGAACTCACCTATGCGCTGGTGCTTCGGCCCGAGCAACGCGATCGCGAAGCGGTGTATCGCCACTGCTGCCGCTGGTTACAGGAGGCGTTGGCCCTGGCTGGGGAGCCACTCCAGTTCGGTGTGGCAAGCCCTGCAGCAGCGGCCCAGCGCAGCAGCTGTTTTGCCACCGCCACCGCCGCCGATCTGGTGAGCGCCAGCGGTGCCAAGCGGATCGGCAGCGCCCAGCTCTGGCACGGCGGCGCCCTGCTGCAACACGGCAGCCTGCTGCTGGATCCGCCCTTGTCCCTCTGGAAGCAGCTGTTTGGAGCGGATCCACCACCTTTGGCCCCCCTGGCCTGGAGTGCCGATCAGCTGGAGCCGCTGTTGCGCCGAGCCGCGGAGCAGCACCTCTGCAGCGGCGGCTTGCTCAGCCAGCCCCTCAGTCCGGCCGAATGGGAGGCCGTGCTTGCCCTGGAACCCCTGGGGCGGGTGTAAAGCCGCGCTGTTGCTGGTTTCAGCCTTCGCCGCTGGCTTCGATGCTGCGGGCCACGGGGGCTAGTCCCATCCCCAGCGGGTACACCCCCTGGCGGCGGGCTGCCTCCAGGATCGGCTGGGGTAGGCGCACACCCAAGGTTTCGAGCACGCGCTCTGCTAGCTCGGGCCGCTCGAGGGTGCCGCTGGGGAGCCCGGCGGGGCCGAGCACCAATAGCCGTGGCGTGTCGGGTTGATCGAGGCGCAGCACCGCTTGCCACAGCGGTGCCTCGGCGCTGATCTGAGGCAGTTGATCGAGGGGTTGCAGGTGATCGCCCACCTGCTCCTGCTCCCAGCGCTGCACCGGTAATTGCTGCAGGGGTTCATCACTGATAAAGCCTTGCCAGCGGCCTTGGCGTGTGACCAGCAGCCAGTCCGGCAGGCCGGGGCCATCGCTCTGGCGCAGCCGGCTGAGTTGTTTGAGGGTGCTGTCGGCTTCCAGCACGCGGAAGCGGCGTTGGGCAGCGTCTTTCACTTTGAGCTGCCGCAGCACCCCCTGCAGGGCCAGCAGTTGGCTTTGGTTGCGGGCGGCGCCGAGGCCAAACCAGCCGAGAAGCATCAGCCACAGGCCCCCCACGCTGGCGCCCCGCAGCAGCAACACCACCCCCAGACCGATCGCCAGCAGCGAGAGGAAGCGGCCC
The DNA here is from genome assembly GCF_019104765.1 of Synechococcus sp. HK05. Lineage (NCBI taxonomy): Bacteria > Bacillati > Cyanobacteriota > Cyanophyceae > Synechococcales > Synechococcaceae > Synechococcus > Synechococcus sp. HK05. The sequence continues at coordinate 167,390 of NZ_JAHRXJ010000002.1, forward strand.
GTGGCGGTGGCCACCTGGGTGCCTTTGCGCTGGCTGCCGCTGAACTGCCACACCAGCGCCTTCAGGATCAGGCCCCCATCGAGGGGTAGGCCGGGCAGCAGGTTGAACAGGGCGAGCACCAGGTTGAGGCCGCCCAGTTCGTTCACCATCGCCCCCAGCAGCGGAGAGGCATGGGCAACGCTGTGGCCGCTGGCCAGGAGCAGCGCCGCCAGCACCAGGCTCACCAACGGCCCGGCGGCGGCCACCAGCAGTGAGCCGATGGCGGTGGGGCACTCTCGCTCCACGCTGGCCACGCCACCGAGCAAAAACAGGGTGATGCTGCGCACCTGCACGCCCTGCTGCAGCGCCACTAGGGAATGGCCCAGCTCGTGGAGCAGCACCGACACGAACAGCAGCACGGCCGTGAGGAGGCCTAGCCCCCAGAGCGCCAGGCTGCTGCCACTGCCGCTCAGCTGCTGGCTGTATTGCTGTTGGAAGGCCACGGTGGCCAAACCAAGGATCACGAACCAGCTGGGATGAATGCGCAGGGGGATGCCGCGGATCTTCAGCAGCTGCCAGCCCTCGCCCACTCGGTGCTTCCCAATGCCCCGATCCTAGAAAGGCCTGGCTGCTGCGGCTGTTTGTGATGTTCATCCCTCCTGCCGCGCAGCCCTGGCTCAAGGTGTGCGGCCTGCGCAGCACGGAGCAGGCCGCTGCCGTGGCGGCCTTGGGCGCCGATGCCATCGGCGTGATCGCAGTGCCACCATCGCCGCGTTGGCTAGCGCCGGAGCGGCGCCCTGCCCTGTTTCAGGCGATGGCGGCGGCCCGGCCCGGTTGCCTGGGAGTGTTGGTGGTGGCGGATCCAGAGGATGGTGATCTGCCTCAGATGGGGCCGGAAGCGGGGCATCAGGTGCTGCAGCTCCATGGCAGCGAAACCCCCGAGCGTTGCGCCGCGCTGCGGCAGCGGTTGGGGCCCGAGCTGATGCTTTGGAAGGCGCTGCGCATCCGCAGCCAGCAGGATCTAGTGCAGGCGGAGGCCTATGCCGCGGTGGTGGATGCCCTGCTGCTCGATGCTTGGGAGCCTGATCAGCTCGGTGGCACCGGCCACCGCATCCCGATCGAATGGCTGGAGGGGTTCCAGCCCTCGCTGCCCTGGTGGCTAGCCGGTGGGATCACGCCCGAAAGCCTTCCCAATGCGCTGCAGGCGCTGGCGATGAACCCTCCGGTGGGGGTGGATGCCTCCAGCGGCGTGGAGCGTGCCCCCGGCGACAAAAACCTCGATCGGGTGGCCCAGCTCGTGACGGCCGTTGCCGCCTTCCGCCAGGATCGCCCCACCTGAACCCACCCCATGGCCCTGATGCGCTCCCCAGCCCGCCGCTTGCTGCGGCTGGCCCTCCCGGCGGCTGCCCTGGCTGCCGCCACGGCAACGCCGCTGCAGGCCCAGGATCTGGTGGGCTGCCGCCTGGTGGGCGCCACGCTGCAGTGCGTGCCGGGTGTGGATGAAAGCCCCCAGCTGCAGATCCAGCAAATGCAGCAGGAGATCTCCACCGACATTCAGCTCGAAGGGGTGGTGCAGCAGCGCATTAATGGTCTGAAGCAGCTGGTGCTGGACGGCAACGCCGCTGTGGGGGCTGTGCTCACCGCCACCGCCGTGGCCGATGCCCAAGCGGCTCTTCCCACCGCCAACTACCACTGGTATCGCTTGAAGCCTGGCCAGCGCAGCTGGGTGTTGATTGAAGGCGCTAACGGCACCACCTATGTGCCTGCCCCGGTGGACATCGGTCAGAACCTGATGGTGGTGGCTGTGGTGAACGAGAACGGCACCGTGAAGCGGGTGGCCTCTCAACCGCTGGGCCCGGTTCAGCCCTGAGGGCTTTGCAGCAAAAAGGGTTGCCCGGGTGGCCGATGCACCACCTGGGCAACCCTTCCGCCACGTTGGCGCTGGGCTCAGTGCAGGAGCAGGGATTCCTGTTGCTTCACCAACTCGAAGAACTCGGCCTTGAGGCTGGGATCGTGGCGGAAATCACCACGCACAACTGAGTTCACCATGCTGGTTTGGGGCTCTTTCACGCCGCGCCACTTCATGCAGTAGTGCTGAGCTTTGACCAGGATCGCCAGGCCCTGGGGCTCACACAGGCGCTCGATTTCGTCGGCCAGGATCATCACCGCTTCTTCCTGGATGTGGGGGCGCGAGAACACCCAATCGGCCACACGGGAGAACTTCGACAGGCCGATCACGCGATCACCAGGTTTGATTCCGATCCAGCAGTTGCCGAGGATGGGAACCAGGTGATGGGAGCAGGCTGAACGCACTGTGATCGGGCCCACGGTGTAGATCTCATCCAGCTTCTTCACATTGGGGAAGCTGGCGATCTTGGGTTGCTGGTGATAACGACCCTTGAACACTTCGTGGAGGTACATGCGAGCGACACGCTCGGCTGTTTCCTCGGTGTTGTGATCGTTGTCGATATCGATCACCAGGCTGCGCAGCAGCTCGCGCACCTTGCCAGCCACTTCGATCTCGAGCTGGTCGAGCTCACCCTCTTCGAGGTGCTCAGAGATGTTGTCGTTGGCGAGATAGGGCACGCCAGCGGCTTCAAGACGATCGCGAATACGGCGGCTCACGGGAGCCAGCTGGCCGGAAACGCTTGAAGGAAGAGTAGAAGTCATGGATAGGTCCCGCGCAGCGAATCAGAGAACGCCAGCGGCGGGCATGAGGGTGATGTCCTCCGCGACTTGGGAGGCAGGTTGCTGGGCCAGAGACAACAACGCCTCGGCCACGCGTTCTGGCGCAAGCATGGCACGGCGATCAAAGGAACTGTGGACCGTTTCGCTGTCCCAAAGGGGCGTACTAACCGCACCGAGCGTGAGCGTGGAGACGCGGATGCCGTGCGCGCGCTCCTCTTCGGCCAGGCAGCGGCTGAACGACGCCAGGGCTGCTTTGCTGGTGCAATACGCCCCCCACTCGGGGAAGGCGTTGCGAGCTGCGTGGCTGCTCACGTTGATGATCAGGCCCTGTTGCTGGCGCAGGGCCGGCAGCAGCGCCTGACACACCTGGAACACGCTGGTGAGGTTGAGCTGCAGCAGCCAGTGCCAGCGCTCCAGCGGCATCTCCGCGAGGCTGCCTGTGTAGGCCGCGCCGGCGTTGTTGATCAGCACGTTGGGGGTGAGGCCGCGGCTGAGCAGCTCCGCGAGGCCTGGGGCGATGGCTTGAGGATCGGCCAGATCGAGGGCCAAGGTTTCCACCCGTTGGCCGTGGCTGCGTAGCTCACTGGCGAGGGCTTCGAGGGCCTCGCTGGAGCGGGCCACCAGCAGCAGCTGATAGCCCGCCTGGGCAAAGGCCCTGGCTGCCGCAGCACCGATGCCGCGCGAGGCACCGGTGATCAGGGCGGTGGGGGATGAACGGCTGGAGGTCACACAGGCTGGACCACCAGGCGGCCGTCCATGAAACGAAAGGAAACCTTAAGAGCTGAGGCTCGCGTCTTGCTGGCCGGCTTCGAGGAAGCGCCCCATCGCCCGGAACTTGGCGTAGCGCTGGTTGGTGAGTTCGGTTTCGCTGAGGGCCTGGAGCTCGCCCAGGTGGCGCAGAAGAGCGGCCTTGAGGGTTTCAGCGGCCTGGCGCGGTGCCCAGTGGTTGCCGCCGGAGGGCTCGGCAATGATGTCGTCGATCAGCCCCAGCTTCAAGAGATCCGGGGCGGTGATCTTCAGGGCCTCCGCTGCCACCGGGGCCTTGCCGGCATCGCGCCAGAGAATCGAGGCGCAGGCCTCAGGGCTGGCCACGGTGTAAACGCTGTGCTGGAACATCAGCAGGCGATCGGCAACACCGATGCCCAGGGCGCCGCCGGAGCCGCCCTCGCCGATCACTGTGGCCACGATCGGCACCCGCAGCCGGAACATCTCGCGCAGGTTCACGGCGATGGCTTCGCCCTGGCCCTGCTCTTCCGCGGTGAGGCCGGCGTAGGCGCCGGGGGTGTCGATGAAGGAGAAGATTGGCAGGCGAAAGCGATCGGCGTGCTCCATCAGCCGCATCGCCTTGCGGTAGCCGCCGGGGGAGGCCATGCCGAAGTTGCGGGCCACGTTTTCCTTGGTGTCGCGCCCCTTCTGGTGGCCCAGCAGCACCACGCCCTGATCGCCGATGCGGCCTACCCCGCCCACCAGGGCCTGGTCGTCATTGCCGCGGCGATCGCCGTGCAGCTCGATGAACTCATCGGTGACCACCTGGATGTAATCCAGGGTGCTGGGCCGCTGGGGGTGGCGCGCCACCTGGATCTTCTGGGCCGGGCTGAGGTTGCTGAAGATCTCCTCGCGCCGGCGGGCCGCCAGGGTTTCCAGCTGCAGCAGCTGCTGGCTCACATCCACTTCGGAATCCTTGGCCAGCTGGCGGATCTGCTCGATCTGCTCCTCCAGCTCCACCAGAGGTTTCTCGAAATCAAGCAGCGGACGGCGGGCCATGGCAGCAGGAGAAAGGCTGGGCTGGACGTGGGAGGAGGCGGACGGGTGGCTCAGGCAGCCGCCAATTCCACTCCGCCCTGGACTGCCCGGCTCAGTTGGGCAGCGTTGAGTCCGATGGCCTGGAATCCATGGCGCAGCGACGCATTGCCAATCAATTCCATGTTGGCCAGCGAGATGTTGTTGCGCCCCCAGCTGAAGTTGGTGTGGATTCCCTCAAATTCCAGCAGCATTGCCTCGGCAAAGCAAGCGAACAGCTGGCGCTTGGGGTTGTCCATCTCGGCCACTTCCATCATTTGCCAGCCGATGTCCTGCCAGAACTCCACGATGCCGCCCTTGAGCACGTGCACCCCATCGCCGGCCACCTTGGCGTCGAGATTTTTGGGGTAGCCGCCATCGATCATCAAGCAGGGCTTGCGCAGGCTGGCGTGATCGATCGTGAGGGTTTGCGGGAGGCTGGCCACCCACACCACCACATCGGCCTGGGGTAGCGCGTCCTCGAGGCTGAGGATCGTGCCGCCGCCCAGGGAGGTTTGCAGGTCTTGAAGGCGCTGCTGCTGGCGGGCGACCAGCAGCAGTTCGCCCACGCCGGTTTTTTGGCTGAGCCAGCGGCACACGGCGCTGCCGATGTCGCCGGTGGCTCCCACCACGGCCACCTTGGCCTGGCTCAGATCGATGCCCAGCAGCGGTGCATTGCGCTCAACCTGCTGGCAGATCACCCAGGCGGTGTGGGTGTTGCCGGTGGTGAAGCGCTGCCACTCGAGGGTGGTGTTGCGGATCTGCTGGAACTTCGAGAGGTCGTAGTTCTCGAAAATGATCGAGGTGAAGCCGCCCAGGGCCGTCACGTTGATGCCTTGCTTCTGGGCCATCTCCATGGCGTTCTGCACCTTGCGCGTGGCCGTTTTGAAGCGGCTCAGCATCTCCGGCACGAAGCAGGAGTCGATGTAGGTGCCTTCGATCGTTTTGCCGGTGCGGCTGGTCACCTCAAAGGTTTCCAGCAACTGGGGCGGGGCGGAACACCAGGCCAGCATGTCGGCTTCGGCCATCTCCTCGAGTCCCAGTTCGCGGGCCTTTTCCTGGGCCTGGGCGAAGCTGCTGGAGTGACCGATCAGACCAAACATGCGTGCAGATGCTCCTGGTGACACACCGGCCTTGAAGTCACCCGATTAAAGGGCAACGCCGGTTTGGGGCTGGGTGCGCTCAGCCCACCAGGGCGGCGGCGGCCATGCGAGCGATCTCGCGGGTGCTGAAGCCGATCTCGGTGAGGGCCTCTTGGTAAGCGATCAGGAAATCCTCGATCAGGTCTTCCTTATCCATGTGCAGCACGGCGGCATCGGCAGCCACCTGATCGAGCATGCGGCGGATCAGGGGCAGGTTGTCGCGGTTGGCCTGCTCGAGCTCCTCGCGGCAGCTGTCCAGGTTGGCCTTGAGCCACTCCTGGCCGTAGTTGAGGTGGGTGTACTCGTCTTTCACCACGCCCTCGGTGATCTTGCGGGCGAAGGGATCGGCAACGGGGATATAGATGTGATAGGCCGAAATGGCGAAGGCTTCGATCAGCAGGGCCTGGATCAGCAGGCAGGTGGGCACCTTGCCGGCCTCGAGGGCGGTGGTGAAGTTGTTGTGCAGGGGAGCGAAGAACTCCTTGGCAAACGCCATGTCGGCCGTCACGCCCAGGTTGTTGGCACAGGCGGTGAAGCCCTTCATGTGCTTCAGCTCCATGCGGGCCAGCTTGGTGAGCTCCTCGGCCTGATCAGGCAGCAGGGTGCCGATGGCGATGTAGTTGTCGTGGGCTTCCTGCTCGCCCTCGATCACGATCGCGTTGATGCGGCTGTAGGCGTCCTTGTAGGTCTCGGTGGTGAAGTCGGGCAGGTTGCAGGTTTCGGTGCCGAGTTCCGGGGCTTCAAGGGTCGCCATGGCTACCTGATCCACATCGCAGTGGAATCGACTGTAACCATCCCCTGCGGGTGCAGTTGGGCTTGTGAAAGCTTTTGAGCACCGGGGATCCGCACCATCAGGCGCGCGCTCCAGCCCCGTTGGCGGCTCCGGGGGGCCAGGCGCTGTCCAGCAGGGCCTCCAGCAGCCGCTGCCAGCCGGTCACCAGGCGCTGCTCCAGCGCAGCCCCCAGCTCGGCTGAGGCTCCGCGGCTATCACCCACCACGCCCGTGCGGGAGAGGTCGGCTGTGAGCCAGGCCTCAGGCACTGCCCCCTCCAGGCTCCAGCCCGCCGGGGGCGGTTCGCTCAGCAGGCCATCCGCCGGCCGCTCCGGGCCCACCAGCTCCGGCGCCAGCTGCAGCATCAGGCTGGTTTCAGCGAGGCCGGCGTGCAGGCCCTGGCTGCGTTCCGGCTCCTCCAGCAGCTCGCCGATGCCCTCCGGCCCGCTCCAGAGGAAGCAGGGCAGCACGGCCAGCTCCGGCCGCTGGGCGCGCAGCTGGCGGGCGGCCACCTGCAGCAGGGCGATCTGGCCGCCATGGCCGTTGAACAGCACCAGGCGCTGGAAGCCCGCATCGGCCAGCTGCGCGCCGATCACCTCGATCTGCCGGATCAGCAGCTCCGCCGGCAGGCTCAAGGTGCCCGGGAAGCCCAGGTGTTCGGGAGAGAAGCCCAGGTTCTGCACAGGTAGCCGCCAGATCGGTAGCGCTTCGGGCAGCCCCGCCAGCACCCGATTGAGCAGCTGATCAGCAAACAGCGCATCGGTGCCCAGGGGCAGTTGGGGGCCGTGCTGCTCGAAGGCGCCGAACGGCCACACCACCGTGCTGCCGGGCTGGGATGCCGCCTGCACCAGCTGCGGCCAGGCCAGCTGCTCCAGCCGACGGGTGCCGGCTCGGTGGTTGCACTCCATGGGCTGACGACTCGGCTGAGGGGGCCTCACTACAGTGTGGCGCTGTGCATCTGTGCTTGTTTCATGGCCGGTCCTGGCAACCAGCAGCCCTCCCAGCCTTCGGCCAAGCAAGTTCAGTCGCCGCGCCCTGTGCCTCCCGCGTCACCGCGGCCGCCGGCGGGCTCGGGGGCGGGGTCTTCCCCGGCGCGCAAGCCGCCCCAGGTGCTGCAGATCAATAAGAAGGAAGAGCAACTGAAGCTCGAGCGCGAGGCCGCCGAAGCCCGCGCCGCCGCGGAAGCCGCTGCCCAGCGCGCCGCTGAATTGGAAAACGCTGTGCGCGCCTCCCGTGGCGAGGCCCCCGTGGCCCCGCAGCGTCCCAGCGCCCCCGCCGCCCCCTCCCGTAGCTCCGGCGGCGACGACGAGCTGTTCGATATGAGCGGCTTTGAGGGCCTCACCATGGCCGATCTGCTCGGCCCCGATGACAAGCGCGGTGGTCGCGGCGGCCGCTCGGGCTCCGGTGGTTCCGGCAGCGCCCGCATGGCCCCGCCCCAGCCCGAGCGCGCGGCTGCGGTGCCGGCACGCACCGTGGACGACTTTGACTTCGACGCCGACGCCTTCCTGGCCGCCCTCGATGAGCAGGAGTTTGTGGGCACCACCGGTGAGGTGGCCGTGGGCACGGTGGTGGGCCTCGAGAGCGATGGCGTGTATGTGGATATCGGTGGCAAGGCCCCCGGCTTCATGCCCAAGAAGGAGTGCGGCCTGGGGGTGATCACCAACCTCAAGGAACGCTTCCCCCGCGGCACCGAGGTGGAGGTGCTCGTGACCCGTGAGCAGAACGCCGACGGCATGGTGACGGTGAGCGCCCGTGCCCTGGCCCTGCGTCAGAGCTGGGAGAAGGTGCGCGCCCTGGAGAAAGAGGGCAAGGTGCTGCAGGTGAAGGTGAACGGCTTCAACCGCGGCGGTGTCACAGCCGATGTGGAAGGTCTGAGGGGCTTCATTCCCCGCTCCCAGCTGCAGGAGGGCGAAAACCATGAGGCGCTGGTGGGCAAAACCCTTGGCGTGGCCTTCCTGGAGGTGAATCCCGAAACCCGCAAGCTGGTGCTCTCCGAGAAGAAGGCTGCCACGGCCGCCCTGTTCCAGAACCTGGAGGTGGGTCAGCTGGTGGAAGGCCAGGTGGTGTCGGTGAAGCCCTATGGCCTGTTTGTGGATCTGGGCGGCATCAGCGGCCTGCTGCACCAATCGGTGATCACCGGCGGTCAGATGCGCGATCTGCGCGAGGTGTTCGGCCAGGGCGATCGGGTGAAGGCCCTGATCACCGAGCTCGATCCCGGCCGCGGTCGCATCGCCCTCAACACCGCCTTGCTGGAGGGCCAACCCGGGGAATTGCTCATCGATCGCGACAAGGTGATGGCCGAAGCCACCGATCGGGCCAACCGTGCTCGTAGCGTGCTGCGCCAACAGGAACAGAGCGCCGGATGAGTCAGGCCACCGATCAGGTTGCTGATCCCACCCGTCGCACTGCAGCCCCGCTGCAGCTCGACTGGGAGCTCGACTACTACTCCCGGCCGATCCTGGAGCCCGATGGCAAAAAGCGCTGGGAGCTGTTGATCTGCAGCACCCCGGCCCCTGGTGCTGCGGGGCCCGGTTTTCGCTTTGTGCAGAACTGCTCCGCGTCGAGTGTGAACTCGCAGTGGCTGAAGCAGGCCCTCGAGCAGGCGATCGAACAGGCCGCGGCCGAGGGCTTTGCCGCCCCCCGCAAGCTGCGCTGTTGGCGGGCTTCGATGCGCACGATGGTGTCGCGTGCGGCGGAGCAGCTGAGCTTGGAGTTGATCCCCAGCCGCCGCTGCTACGCCCTGGTGGAGTGGCTCCAGGAGCGCCAGGCCACGGTGTATCCCGCCGAGGAGGGCTACATGGCTGGGCCCCTGGCGCCGGCGCCTCTGCCGATTCAGCCGGTGGCTGTGCCCCTGCCCGAGGCCGCGCGCGGCGATAGCTGGAGCTGGGCTTCGCTTCCCCTCGGTGCCCTGCGGGAGGCCGCTGAGTGGGATGTGAGCTTTGCCGGTTTGGTGCCCCTCGATGGCACCGGCGACGACGACGTGATGGTGAGCGGCCTGCGCCTGTTCAGCTCCACCCGCTCCCTGGCTATAGCCGGCTGGATTGCGGGCCTGGAGCCGGTGCGCCTGGAGGTGAGCGGCAACCAGCTGGTGCTGGAGGCGGGTCTGGAGGATCGCTGGCTGTTGGGCAATCTCGAGGCGGAGGAGGCTGAGGCGGCGGCCCAGGCCTTCCGCGCGGCGCGGCAGCAGGCCGGTGGCGTGCAGTTTCTGGCCGTGCAAAGCAGCGATGCCCAGAACGGCTTCGATGGCTTCTGGGTGCTGCGCGATCTCCCCGACGCCTGAGGAGGCGGGCCATGGCGGAAGCCGTTGATCCCCCGTTTGATCGTCCCGACGCCCGCTTCAACCTGTTGGAGGGCTGGACCTGGATCGGCTGCTACGGCGGCTATTACCTCCAGGCCGATCTCCTCTCCGGTTTTGAGCACGGCTTCTTTACCCGCCAATGGGCAGGCCGCGGCCCGGAGGTGCTGGCGGGCTATGTGAGCGCTGGTGTGAGTGTGCACCGTCCCAAGCAGGTGCACAGCGCCCTGGTGCTGCCGGCCAGTGCCGCCAGCGCCGAACCCTGGCCGGAGGCCGATGGCTTGGTGAGCGATGTGGGCGGCCAGAGCCTGTGGGTGTGCGGCGCCGATTGCACACCGGTGTTGCTCGCCGATCCCCGCAGCGGTCGGGTGGCCGCCTGCCATGCGGGCTGGCGCGGTGTGGCTAGCGGCATCCTGCTGGAGGCCATCGCCCAGCTGGAGCAGGCCGGCTGCCGACGCTCCGATCTGCTGGTGGCCCTCGGCCCAGCGGTGAGTGGTGCGCGCTATCAGGTGGAGCGGAGCGTGGCGGAACAGGTGGCTGCTTCGCTGCCGGGGCAGGGCGGCGGGGCCCTTATGGCCATGGCGGAGCTGGAGCGCTGCGGTGCTGTGCAGAGCGACCCCGACCCCGGCCGCGTTCGCCTCGACATTCGCGCCGCCACCCGCCGCCAGCTGGAGTTGGCCGGTGTGCCGGCGGAGCAGATCAGCGTGTGCCCGCTTTGCACGGTGGGGGAGGAGCTGCTGTTCCATTCCTGGCGCCGCGATCAGGTGAAGGCGGTGCAGTGGAGCGGCATCGTGTCGCAGCAGTTGTGAGGCTGAGGCCCCCAAGGCCATGGTCTGACACGCGCGCGCTCAGGCGATTCCAAGATCGAGGCTGAGTTGCCCGGGGCTGGCTTGCGCGCGGCGGCTGCGGCCGCTGGCGCGGTTTCTGGCGCGGCTTGCGGGCGTGCCACTGGCTCGGCTGCTGCCGCTGAACCAGCTCATCAGCGCTCGCCAGCCGGCTGGGTCGAGTCGATCGAGATCCACGGCGCTTGGTTGCAGCGCTGATGGCGCTTGGGCTGCCCACAGATCAGCCCAGCCCACTTCGCAACCGGCGATCCGCTGGTAGCCGAAGGGATGGATATGGCTCGGAAGGCGAGCCATTGCGGATTGAACGTCTCCAATTCGGAGACGTTGCTGCTCCAACGTCTCCAGCCGCAGCCGGCGCGATGTTTCGTAATCGAGTACCGGGGCGGGATAGTCGGCCATGGCGGGCGGGGTGCCCAGCTGGTCGTTGGTGAGGCCCCGCAGTTCCGGCAGCCAGCGGCGGATGAACAGCCCATGGGGGTCGCAGCGATCCACCGCCACCTGCCCTGGGTGGTAGATGCGCGTCCAGGCTTTGTTGCCGTGATAGGTCACGCCCGCCTGCATCGCCCATTGGTAGTGATCGATGGGGCAATCGCCATCAATCAGGTGGCGCATGTAGTGCAAGGCCCCGAAGCGCCAATCGATGCCGCAGAGGTTGGAGAGAAAGCTGGCGTAGATGGCGCGGCTGCGGAAGTTGAGCTCCAGCCAGCCGCCTTCGGCCTGCAGGCAGCGGGCGGCGGCATCCACGATTGGAAAGCCCGTGCGGCCCTCGCACCAGGCGGCGTAGAGCTCCTCCTGTTGGGCGCTGAGCTTCCAGCTGGCCTCGAGGGGGCTCCAGAGCGCGCTGAGTTCCAGCTGGGGTAGGTAGCGAAAGCGTTGGTGGATGGCGCAGCCCCAGCGCAGGCGGCTGGCCAGCTGCACGGCACTGCGGCTGCGGGGATCGCGGCGGCCAGCTTCCCCGCCCCGGGGCAGCAGCCAGGCCAGGCGCTGCAGGCACTGGCGCGGGGAAACCACCCCGAATTTCAGGTAGGGGCTCAGCCCGGTGGTGACCTTCGCGGAGGGGTAGCTGAGCTCCCAGTAGTAGCTGCGGGAAGCGGAGCCTTCGCAGAACTGCTCGAGCCGTTGCAGCGCTGCAGCGCTGCCGCCTGGAGGGATCGGCTTGTGATCCGGGCGCAGGCCCAACTCCTGCAGGTTCGGCACTGGTGTGTCCGGCAGGGCGTTGGAAGGGGGCGGCACCACAACCCGCTCCGGCGCTGGCAGGGCCGGGCTGGCCATGGCCTGGTGCCACTGGCGGCTCCAGCCGCTGTAAGCCATCAGCTCGCCGCAGGCGCCGGCCGGCTCCAGCCAACGCAGGGGAATGCGGTGGGCGGCCAGGGTGCGGCTGACGCGGGCATCGCGCACGCGGCCCACCAGCCGCTCGCTGTCGGTGTGGGCGATCACGCCATCGGCACCGCTGGCGCGCACCAGCTGCAGCAGTTGTTCGGCTGGATCGCCGCTGCGGATCAACAGGCGGCCGCCCCGCTGCCGCAGTTCCCCATCGAGGGCCCGCAGGCTCTCGAGCATGAACGCCACCCGTGCCACGGCTGTTTCCGGGTGAAACAACAGATCGCGATCCAGCACAAACACCGGCAGGACCGCGCCCTGGCTGCAGGCTTGGCTGAGGGCTGCGTGGTCGCTCAGGCGCAGATCACGCCGAAACCACACCACCGTGCACGCCATGGCGTTTCACTGGGCGGGCGAAGAAGGCTTGCAGTCTGGTTGCGGGGGGTTCTTTGTTGCGAGCTGTCCTTGGCGATGCGATAATGCAAATGTTGCATAATTAACGAACTGATGCTCACAGGAGCAGATCTCCTCGCCAAGGTCAAAGAGCTTGGCGATGTCAGCAAGTCCGACATCGTGCGGGCTTGCGGGTATGTGTCCACGAAGAAGGATGGCTCCGAGCGTCTGAACTTCACCGCCTTCTACGAAGCGCTGCTCAACGCCAAAGGCGTTGAATTTGGTGGCGGCACCGCCAAGGTGGGCAAAGGCGGCCGCAAGCTGAGCTTCACCACCAAGGTGCAGTTCAACGGCAACCTGATGGTGGGCAAGGCCTACACCGCGCTGCTGGATCTCAAGCCCGGCGATGAGTTTGAAATCAAGCTGGGCCGCAAGCAGATTCGCCTGGCACCCCTGGGTGCTCCCGACGAAGAAGAGTGAGGCCAACGGCTTCCGCCACGCGGATGCCATCGATGGCGGCCGAGAGGATTCCGCCGGCGAAGCCGGCCCCCTCTCCCGCTGGATAGAGCCCTGGGGTGTTGATGCTTTCGAGCTGCTCATCCCGCGGCACCCGAATCGGGGAGGAGGTTCGCGTCTCCACGCCGGTGAGCATGGCGTCGTCCATGGCGTAGCCCTCGATCTTGCTGTTGAAGGCTGGTAAGGCCTCTCGAAGGGCTTCAATCGCGTACTCCGGTAGTGCGCTGCTCAGATCGGTGAGCGTCACCCCCGGTGCGTAGGAGGGCTGCACGCTGCCGGTTGTCTGGCTGCTGCGGCCCGCCAGAAAATCACCGAGGCGCTGGCCCGGTGCGGCAAAGGTTTTGCCCCCCAGGGCATAGGCCTGCGATTCCCAATGCCGTTGGAAGGCCACCCCCGCCAGAGGGTCGTCGGGCCCGTTGCCGTAGGGCTCCACATCGGCGGGCTCGATGTTCACCACGATGCCGCTGTTGGCATTGCGCTCATTGCGGGAGTGCTGGCTCATGCCGTTGGTCACCACGCGGCCCGGTTCGGAGGTGGCGCCCACCACCAGCCCGCCGGGGCACATGCAGAAGCTGTACACGCAGCGGCCGTTGCTGGCGTGGTGCACGAGTTTGTATTCGGCGGCTCCCAGTTGGGGATGGCCAGCGCAGCTGCCCCAACGGGCTGCATCGATCAAGGGCTGAGGGTGCTCGATCCGGAACCCCACCGAAAACGGTTTGCGTTCCATCGCCACGCCTTGGGTGTGGAGCATGGCAAAGCTGTCGCGGGCGCTATGCCCCACCGCCATCACCACCTGCTGGGCGGGAATGAAGCGGCCATCGGCGAGGCTGACGCCGCGAACCGAGTGATCGCTTGGGTTGAGCTCGAGCCGATCCACGCGGCTCTCGAAGCGGATTTCACCGCCTAACGCTCGGATCTGGGCCCTGAGGCCCCGCACCACCGTGGCCAACTTGAAGGTCCCGATGTGGGGGCGGTGCAGCACCAGGATTTCGGGGTTGGCGCCGGCGGCCACCAGCTCTTCGAGCACCTTGCGGCCCAGGTGGCGGGGGTCGCGCACCTGGCTGTAGAGCTTGCCGTCGGAGAAGGTGCCCGCTCCCCCTTCACCGAATTGAGCATTGGATTCAGGATTGAACGGGCGTTGGCGCCGCCAGAACCCGAAGGTGTCGGCGCTGCGTTCTTTCACCGGCTTGCCCCGCTCCAGCAGCAGCGGCTTGAAGCCCATCTGGGCCAGGAGCAGTGCGCAGAAGTAGCCGCAGGGGCCCGCCCCCACCACCACTGGCCGCGGCAGATCGGCGTCTGCCGGCGCCTCGGCCACCAGCTGATAGGTGGTGTCGGGGGCGGGCTGCAGGTGGGGGTCGCGCGCAAAGCGCTTGAGCAGCCGCTGCTCCAGGGCAGGCTCCAGCTCAAACTCCAGGCTGTAGGCCAGCTGGATCTGGCTTTTGCGCCGGGCATCCACGCTGCGTTTCACCACCTCCGGCCCCGAGCGCAGCTGCTCGGGGCTGAGTTTCAGCCGGCGGCAGAGGGCGGCGCGGATCGCATCGGGCTCGTGGTCGAGCGGCAGCTTCAGTTCGTTGAGCCGCAGCATCGGCAGCGTTGATCCCCTTTCCTGCATTCCAGCACCCGCGCTGCGGCGCTGTTTAGGGTCGCGATCCTTGCTGCCGCTGCCGATGTACGCCACCTATTTCGGGGCCAATGGCTGGCTACTGGAGCTGGGTGGCCTGCGGGTGCTGGTCGACCCCTGGCTCACCGGCGCGCTGCGGTTTCCGCCGGGATCCTGGTTTTTTGAAGGGCAACTGCCGCGGAGTCAGCCGGTGCCGGCGGATCTGGATCTGCTGCTGCTCACCCAAGGGCTCGACGACCACGCCCATCCAGACACCCTGCAGCTGCTGCCCCGCTCCCTGCCGGTGGTGGGTTCGGCGTCGGCCGCGGCGAAGGTGCGCGGCCTCGGCTTTGAAACGGTGACCGCTCTGCGGCCCGGTGAGCACTGTCGCCACGGCCAGTTGCAGATCACGGCCACGGCCGGCGCGCCGGTGCCCCAGGTGGAGAACGGCTATCTGCTGGAGCATCCCGAGGGATCGCTCTATCTCGAACCCCATGGCTACCTCCCGGCCGATCTACCGGCCCGGGCTCTCGATGCGGTGATCACGCCGGTGGTGGATCTGGGCCTGCCGCTGGCGGGAGCGTTTGTGCGCGGCCAGGCGGTGCTGCCTGAGCTGCTGGAGCGGTTTCAGCCGCGCACGGTGCTGGCCAGCACCGCCGGTGGCGATGTGACCTTCAGCGGTTTGCTCACCCGGCTGCTGTGGATGAAGGGCAGCCCGGCTGAGGCGGCGGCGGCGATGCCGGCGGGCAGCCAGTTGATCGATCCGCAGGTGGGCGAGCGCTATGCGCTGGCCTCTGCCTGATCGTCGCCTTTGCCGCAGCGTTGCTGCAGCGGGCCCGTTGGCTGGCCTGTGCTCCATACGGTGGCCGCATCGCGTCTGCCGTTGATGCCTGATCCGGTTGCGTTGCGCCCGCTGATTCGCGATTTGCATGCCGCCGTTGCTGATCTGCAGGTCGCGGCGTTGCAACCGGCCTGGGGGCGAGTGCTGCTGCTGCTGGCTTTGCTGGCAGGGGGTGGCCTCGCCTACTGGCAGCTCCATGCCTGGCCCTTGCGCCTGGCGGCGGCACTGCTGGTGGCCCTGGCGGAAACCCTGCTGTTGATCGCCAGCCATGAGGCCTGCCACGGCACCTTGCTGGGCCACCGCCGGCTCGAGCAGGTGGTGGCGGCGCTGATCAGCTGGCCGATGGCCTGGCCGTTCTGCACCTATCGGCTGCTGCATCGCCTGCATCACCGCTGGAACAATCGCGATCCGCGTGATCCCGAGCGGATCCGCCATCAGGAGCCCGGCCGTCGGCGCTGGCTGGTGCTGGCCGGTGGGGCCGGATTGATCCTGCACACGCTGCAGGAAGCGCTGCGGCTGCAGGCGCAGCAGCCGGGGCTGCGCCGGGCTCTGCTGCTCGATGGGCTGGGCATCGTGCTGGTGCAGGCCCTGATCCTGGTGGTGGTGATTCAGCACGGGCAGCTGCTCGCCTACGGGGTGGGGTGGCTCGTGGTGGAGCGGGTGGCGGGTGCCCTGCTGCAGCTGCGCGGTGCGATCGAGCACTGGCAGCTCTGGCAACCCCAACCCCATCCATTGCTCAGCCAGCTGTATGGCTCCCGCACCGTTGCCGTTCCCATCTGGCTAAACGGCTGGCTGGGTGGTTTGCCTCACCACAGCACCCACCACGCCTTCCCGGCGATCCCTACGCGCCTCTTGCCGCTGGCCACGGCGCGGCTGCAGCAGGTGCTGCGCGCCCATGGCTACCCGCCGTTGCCGTGTTGCCTGGGCTACGCCGAGGCCTTCAAGCAGCTGGGCTGAACCCGCCAGACTGAGCCCGTTGATGGCACCCCGGTGTGACGCGCAGCGTGAGCCTGCTGGAGGCCAGCCGCTTCTGGTGGCGTCTCGGCTGGGTGAGTTTTGGTGGGCCGGCCGGCCAGATCGCCCTGCTGCATCGGGAGCTGGTGGACCAGCGGCGCTGGCTGAGCGAGCAGCGCTACCTGCATGCGCTCAATGTCTGCATGCTGTTGCCCGGCCCCGAGGCCACGCAGCTGGCCACCTACCTGGGCTGGTTGATGCATGGCTGGCCTGGCGGCCTGATCGCGGGTGCGCTGTTTTTGTTGCCCTCCGCCCTGCTCCTCAGTGCACTGGGCTGGCTGTATGTGGAGTGGGGAACACTGCCGCTGCTGATGGCGGTGTTTGCGGCGCTCAAGCCGGCGGTGCTGGCCATCGTGGTGGTGGCCGCCTGGCGCCTGGCACGGCGCACCCTGTGCACAGCGCTGCATGGCTTGTTGGCGGCCCTGGCCCTGGTGCTGCTCACCGGTTCGTCGTTGCCTTATCCCGCCCTGGTGCTCGGGGCGGCGCTGGTGGGTTGGCTGGCGGGTTGTTGGCGGCCGCGCTGGATCCTGCCGGCCGAGCGGGCGCTGCCGCCACCAGCACCGGCGGCCGAGGCGGAGCCTGCTCTTGAGCCGATCCATGGCGACCACACGCCCACCCCGGCCCACGCTCGCTTCCGTGGGCGAGCCCTGCTGATCACCCTGCTGGCCTGGGGGCTGGCGCTGGCGCTGCCCCTTGCGGCCTTGGTGCGCCTGGGGGGGTGGGATGGCCCGCTGGCCCTGATGGCGCGCTTTTTCACCCAGGTGGCGTTGGTGAGCTTTGGCGGTGCCTACGCCGTGCTGCCCTATGTGGCTCAGGGGGCGGTGGAGCAGCACGGCTGGTTGAGTGCTGCCCAAATGCTGGATGGCCTGGCCCTGGGGGAAACCACGCCGGGGCCGCTGATCATGGTGCTGGCCTTCGTGGGCTTTCTGGGGGGCTGGAACAGCGACGCGGGCGGCTGGGCGGCAGCGGCGGTTGCCGTGTGGTTCACCTTCTTGCCGTCGTTTGGCTTCATCCTGGCGGGGGCACCGCTGGTGGAGGCGAGCCGCGGCGATCTGCGCTTCACCGCTCCGCTCACGGCGATCACCGCCGCCCTGGTGGGGGTGATCGCCAGCTTGGCGGTGTTCTTTGCCGTGCCGGTGTTGCTACCGGGCGGGCGCCCCGATCCCATGGCGGCGCTGATCACGCTGCTGGCCTTGCTGCTGTTGCTGCGGCAGCGCTGGGGTGTGGTGACGTTGATCGGCTCAGCGGCGCTGTTGGGAGTGCTGCGCTTCGGCTTGGCAGAGCTTCTCTAGGAGGGGAGCCATCCAGGGCTGCCAGATTCCGCGGGCCAGGGTGTGCTGGCAGGGCTTGTAGATCTGGCGGGCGCGGATGGTGTTGCGCAACAGATTGAACTCCTGGGCTGTGAGCTCAAGCGTGATCATGGATGCCACCAGATGGCAAGCAGCTGGATGCTTTGTGTGTGCGTCATCCCGTAGAGAGGAGCCATCGGCCAAGGTGACCTTGCGCAACCGGTGATCAGGCGCCCGATAAGGGGCGCCTTTGTTGGGTTCGTCTGTGATCTAGCTGATTGGTGCGACAGCTTGCGTTGCTAGATCGAGGGGAAACTGATGAGCATTGCGCTCATGCATCGCCTCGATGCCGAGATTGCCGCGGTTGAGCACATCGGCCCTGGTGGGAATCACGCGGCCTTGATGATCAAGCACCGCGTGGTTGAAGTTGAAGCGGATGGTGCTGGAGGTGAGGCCAGCGATCCTGCACACCAAGGCTGATGCCGTGCAGTGGCTGGAAGCAGCGGCGAAGTGCCGGGGGGTGTGGTCTGCCGCAGATCCCACTGCGCCGCTGCGGCTGTATGTCGGCGACGACGACACAGATGAAGACGTCTTCCGCTTGTGGCCCGGGGTGTTGGGTGTGAGGGTCGGCCCTGGAGCCCCCCACACCGCGGCCAGTTATCGCCTCAGCGGGCCGGCCGGAGTGACCCGCTGGCTGGAGGGGCTGGATCGCCAGCTCGCCACTTGATCATCAATGTGTATCGCTTTGACCCATTGCAGGGGTGGAGCTCGTTATGTGGATTGATCATCTGTTCCGGTGACCTGCTGCTGAGTGGTTCTTCCGCTTGAACATCTCGCCGTTCTCGATCTCTACCTGTGGATGGAGCAGGAGCTGGCCGTTAGTGCCGCCACCAACGTGCACCAGAGCACGGTGTCTCGGCAGATCCGTTCGGCTCTGAAGTTGTTTGCGCTCAAGCTCAGTCGCGGTTCAGAGCACCTAGAGCTGGCTGGGGATGCATCGTTGCTGCTGGCGGAGCGCTTTGTGCATCAACAGGCCAGGCTGCGCGGATTGGCGCCGTTGCGGGTCGACGCCACCTATTCCTCGGGGCCGTGGTTGTTGGCGTCCCCCCCTGAGGGCTGGGTGCTGGGCAAGTTCGATCTGCCTGGCATGGCGCGCCCGCTGGCGTTGCTGCGGGATCGGGTGATCGATGCCTGGGTGGGGAGCTATCAGCCGGATCTGCCCGGCCCGGATGATCCCGAGTGGTGGGTGCTCGATCTGTTGCGGGAACCGGTGCAGTTGCTGGCGGCGCCGGATCATCCCCTGGCCCATGTGCGTGATCTAAGCCAGGGAGATCTGGAGCCATTTCCCAGCCTGGCGCTACCGCCGGGTTGGTTTCCCCGCACCGAAGCGATCTTGAAGCAACAGGGTCTGTGGAGTGATGAGGTGCGCATCAAGCGCTACGACCCCGATCGCTGGGAGGGGCGCTGCGCCGATGGCGTGACCCTCACCTATGGCCAGAGCCTCACGGAGGCGCTGCAACCCGGCACCGTGCGCCTCGATTGGGACCTCGGCCTCATCTCCGGTGAAGCCATGGTGGTGCGCCGCGATCTGCTCGATCAACCAGCCATTCAGCAGCTTGTGGAGCATCTTCAGCAGCAGGCCCAGCAGGTGGCTGCACGCTTCGACGACGTGGAGCTGGTGATCTGAGCCGCAGGGCCGCCCATGCCGGGGCCCTAATGCCAGCCGGTGCTCGAGCCGCGCCTGCAGCTGTTGGCTCATCTGCCGCATCAGCTGGCGTCGCTCCTCGAAGCTGCTGGGCTGGGCCTGGGCAGGCTAGGCCAGCAGCGGCAAGGCCAGCAGGACCCATCGGCAGATGTTGGCGTGGCGTTGGCTCATCTGGGGAGACGATCGGTGCTGATCGACGTGAGTTCTTCGGCATAGAGGCGCTGATCACGCCCGTTTGCCCTCGCTGCGCATTCGCTGCATCAGCGTTCAGGCGTCACGGCGGCTGCGGCCCAGCACCGTGGCTCCCAGCAGGCCGTGTTCACTCAGGGCCCCGAGCGGGTGGGGAATACAGCCACGACGGGTGGCGCTGTTGAAGTAGAGGCCGCGGCCGTGGTGGCGAAGCCACCGGGAACGCTCACGCCCTGCGCTGAGAGCTGGCGGATCATCTCCCCGAGGGAGGCGTTCTTGCCGCCCACCTCGCCAATCGCCTCGAGGCCCACCGCCTCAAGGGCAACAACCAGCTCAGCCACGGCTCAGCTGCAGCTGCGCCGTGGGCGGCACTCCTGGGCTCAGATCGAATTGGCTGCTCGCCGCCTGGGGCCGCACCTTCGCCCCCTGGGCCCGCAGCTTCAGGGCGGTGCACAACGGTTGCGGCTTGGCATTGGCGCTGAACCATTGCAGATCCCAGCCGCGGGCTCCGTTCGCCGGCACCGAGGCCAAGGCGCTCATCAAGCCGCTGTCATAGCCAGCGCTTTCCACCACGCCGGGGGCATAGCCCCAGTGCTGCTCAAATCGCTGGGCGAAGGCTTTCCAGCCCGGCCCCCGGCCGAGCGGGTTCACGCCGATCTGCTCCACAGGCAGGGGTTGCTCCACCGGAGCGTTCCAGGCCAGCAGCAGGGTTTCGGGCCAGGAGGCGGCGCGCACCGCTTTCGCCAGCGCACTGCCGGGCTGGGTGATCACCACCAGGGCCGGTGGGCGATACCAATCCACATCTCCCTCCAATTGCGCCATGGCGGCTGGGTCGTCGCCGGTCACGCTGATCGGGGCGGCCGTGGGGCCGATCACCTCCCCTTTTCCATTGGCGAAGCTCGCCACAAAGCGATCGGTGAGGGCTTTGCTTTCGGCACTGCGATCCCGCACCACCATCACCCGCTTGATCTTGTCGCCCAGCAGGGCCTCGGCGAGGCGATCGGCCTCCAGGCTGCGGCCGGGCATTAGCGGCCAGAGCCGATCGGAACCGCGCAGCTGCGGCAGCCCCTCCAGCGACACGCCCCGCTGCAGGGGCAGCAGCACGGTGAGCCGCTGTTGATCGGCCAGCTGGCCATAGGCCGGGAGGGGTGCAGCGGGCGGCGCCACCAGCAGTTGGCTGCGCGGGGCACCCCCCACCGGTTGCTGCGGGTTGGCGCCCGGAGGCAGCCAGCCCACCTGCAGGCTCGGGGGTTCAACTCCGCAGCGGCGGCTTTCCTCCATGGCCACGCTGTAGCCCCGCCGCAGCCCATCGCCCAGTCCCGCCAGGAGCCCTTCGCTGGGGAGCAGCAGCCGCACATCGCTGCGCAGCGGTGTGCTGGCGGCCAGGGTCTGACTGCCCAGCAGCGCGGCACTCACCGCAGCGACCCAGCCCAGCGGGCGCTGCCACTGGCCTGTCCGCCCCGTCTGCCTCAGCCCAGAGTGCGGCGTGTCAGCAGCAACCGATCGGGGCTGTTCTGCAGTGGTCATGGCCGGCACCGTCCAGCCGCCGAAAGCTAGGTGGATTTTCCTCCCTAAGCTCAACCTTTCAACAGTTGATCGCATGCACTCACGCCGCAATGCCATGCGCCACCGTCTGGGCCGCAAGCTCGGTTCTGTCGCGTTGAGCGCTGGTCTGGCATGGGCTGGTGCGATCTCCCTGCTGCCTGCCCCCGCTCAGGCCATCCCTGAGGCGGAAGCGATCAAGAAGCTGCAGGTGGTGCCGGTGTTTGTGATCACCGATTCCAACGGTGTGCCGCTGCCGATTCCCCGCGAGAAGGAATTGGTGCTGCCCCTCTACCTCGAGAGCGCCAAGGCCAATGAGCAGTTGGCTGCCCTCAACAAGAACAACCCCGGCATCAAGGCCGGTGTGGTGGCCCTGCCCCTCAACGTGATGAACGAGAAGGTGGTGGAGCTCAACAAACAGCTCAAAGACAAGAGCAAATCCCTTGTGGCGCCGATCATCGGCAACGACGGCGATCGTGTCCAGGCCGTGAAGATCCTCAAGGAGCAGGGGCTCACCGAGAAGCAGATCCAAGAAGGGCTGAATGTGCCGGTGTTCTTCACCAAGCCCTTCCTCACGATCACAACCCCAGAAGGCCCCCGGGGTGTGTTCTTCTTCAGCTACGAAAATCTGCAAAACGCCCTGGCCAAGCTGCCGGTGGCGGAGCGCCAGAAGCTCAAGCCCCAGGTGGCTGATCTCACCGCCGTGTTGCGGGAGATCATCAATGCCTCCACCGACAGCTTCACCATCTACCCCACCCCCGAATACTTCCGGTTGGTGAAAGAAAATCAGGCCAAGGGCAAGCCGGCCCAGTGAGCTTGGGCTGGGCTCAGTCTTTGGGAGCGGGTTGATCCCGCTCCGGCGCTGCTTCTGGGATCCACTGGGCCAGCAGGCCGCCCCCCATCAGTGCGCACCCCAGGATGAGGGCCAGCCGCTGGTTGGCGGCGGCCGCTTCATCCCCCCACACCGCGGCCGCCAGAAAGGCAGCACCGAGCAGCAGGCACGGCACCAGCACGATGCCTTTGGCGGTGCGGTTGATGCCCATCGCGTTCAGCAGTCCACCTTGGCGCTAGCCAGCCCTGCGGCCACCAGGCCAGACCCCAGATCAGAAGCGCTGCCGGCATCAACGGAGCCCAGGCGCTGCACACGGGCCACCAGGGTGCCGCCATCGTTGCCCACCGGCCGCAGGTTCACCTTGGTCCGCCGGGGCAGGGCCTGACGCAACCAGGACGCTGCTGCATCATCGCTGCCAGCGGGCACAGCCACGCAAGCCAGCTCCACCGTGTAGGTGCGGTTGTGATCGCCCACCTGCAACAGGGTGCCGCTGCGCACCTGAAGCACTTCCGCCGCCTGGGCAGCGGTCGCACCGATCAACAGCACCACGGCCATCGCGGCCGCCAGCATCCAGCGGGGCATCAGAGCTTGGTGCCGCAGTTGGGGCAGTAAAGGCTCGAGCTTGCGGTGGTGTGGTGGCAGCTGTGGCACTCGCGGCTGGTGTCGATCGCCAGCTCGGGATGGGAGGGCAGACCCACCATCTGGGCGTTGCTGGCACCGGGGGGCACCATCGGGTAGCAGTTTTCATTGCGGCGCACCTGCACCTCAATGAAGGCGGGGCCGGGATGGGCCAAGGCTTCCGAGAGCTGGGCGCGCAGCTCAGCGCGCTCGCTGATCCGCACGCCCTTCACGCCAAAGCCTTCGGCCACCTGAGGGAAATTCGGCATGCCGCCGGTCATTTCGGAGGCGGAATAGCGCTCGCCGTAGAAGCTCTCCTGCCATTGGCGCACCATGCCCTGCCAGCCGTTGTTGAGCACCACCACCTTCACCGGCAGGTTGTATTGGCTGAGGGTGCCGAGCTCCTGAATGTTCATCAGGATGCTGGCGTCGCCGGCGACGCAGATCACCTGCTCGTGCGGGAAGGCGGTTTGCACGCCCATGGCCGCAGGCATGCCGAAGCCCATCGTGCCCAGGCCCGCGGAGCTGATCCAGCGGCGCGGGCCCGTGTGCAGGAACTGGGCCGCCCACATCTGGTGCTGCCCCACATCGGTGGTGATGTAGGCCTTGGGGGCCAGCTCCTGCAGCATCGCCACCACTTCCTGGGGGGCGATCTCGCCTTCGGGTGCCGGCACCACCAGCGGGTAGTGCTGCTTCCAGCTGTTGATGCGCTCCAGCCAAGCCTCGGTGCGGCCGGCGGAGTCTTCTCCAGTTGTGGCTGCCAGCATCGCCTCGAGGGCCGCTTTCACATCGGCCACCACCGGCACATCCGGGGTGCGGGTTTTGCCGAGTTCAGCGGCGTCGATGTCGATGTGGATCACCTGAGCCCGCGGCGCAAAGCCATCGAGGCGGCCTGTCACGCGGTCGTCGAAGCGGGCACCGGCGGCGATCAGCAGATCGCACTCGGTGACGGCGAAGTTGGCGTAGGCAGTTCCGTGCATGCCGAGCATGCCCACCGCCAGGGGGTGCTGCTCATCAAAAGCACCCTTGCCCATCAAGGTGGTGGTCACGGGCAGGCGGAAGCGCTCCGCCAGTTGCTGCACCTGCTGATGAGCACCGCAGCTGATGGCGCCGCCACCTACGTAGAGCAGGGGCCGGCGGGCCTGGCGGATCAGGTCCAGCGCGGCTGCGATGGCTGCAGGCTCAGGGGCGGGGGTGAGCTGGAACCCAGCGGGCACGGCTGTGCCGGGCTCCACCGGCGTGTAATCGAATTCCTCAACGCCCACGTCTTTGGGCACATCGATCAGCACGGGGCCGGGGCGGCCGCTGGCGGCGATCAGGAAGGCTTCGGCCACGATGCGGCCGATGTCGCGCGGGTCACGCACCACCCAGGAGTGCTTCACGATCGGCAGGGTGATGCCGAAGATGTCGGTCTCCTGGAAGGCGTCGGTGCCGATGGCGGCCCGGGGCACCTGGCCCGTGATCACCACCATGGGCACCGAGTCCATATGGGCGGTGGCGATGCCGGTCACCAGGTTGGTGGCACCGGGACCGGAGGTGCCGAAGCACACGCCCACCTTGCCGGTGGCACGGGCGTAGGCATCGGCCGCATGGGTGCCGCCCTGCTCGTGGCGCACCAGGATGTGCTTCAGCCAGCCGCGGCTTTCGGCCTTGTGCAGCTCGTCGTAGATCGGCAGGATCGCCCCGCCGGGATAACCAAAGATGTGCTCCACGCCGTGGCGGCGCAGGGAATCCATCAGGGCGTAGCCGCCGTTCACCCGCTGGGGAAAGCTCTGGTCGGGGGAATCACCGGCAGCGGCGGCCGTTGGCGAGACAGACGTAACGGTCACGACGGCAGCGAGCAGCACTCAATCTTGACCCAACCCTAAGGGCTGGCCCGGGGATTGGGTGCGCGGGCCGCAGCCATCGCCCGCAGGATCGCCGCCGGATTGAGCCAGCGCCCGCCGTAGCGCACGCCCCAGTGCAGATGCGGGCCCGTGCTGCGGCCGCTCATGCCCACATGGCCAATCAGCGCGCCACTGCCCACCCGGCTGCCGCTGCGCAGGGCCACGGGCCCGCTGCGGTAGGTGCCGTGGTGCACGCTGCCGCTCAGGTGGCAGTAGAGATGCTCGTAAGGGCCCGATTGGATCACCAGCCCCAGGCCGCAACGGCCGTCGTCGATCACCTCCTTCACCACGCCGCCCCACCAGTTGCGGATCGGTGAGCCCAGGGGAGCTGCGATATCGAGCCCGTGGTGGGGCTCCAGGCCTCCCGAGGGGCCAAGGCGTTGGCCGAAGTGGCTGGTGTAGCCCGAAAACACCGCCACAGGAAACACCCCCTGCCGCCAGCGGGCATCCGCCAGGGCCGGCCCGGCTAAAAGCAAGGCCCCCGCCAGGCAGGTGGCAGCCCTACAGCAATCCCAACGAGTGAAGCGGGCCACGGCCGCTGAGCAGCTCCAGCAGGAAAGCGGAGAAGCCGAGCATTGCCAAGCGGCCGTTCCACACCTCGGAGCTGTTGTTCCAGCCCCAGGCCCATTTGTCCTGCGGGTAGAGCTTCACCTTGGTGGGCAGGGCGGCGGCCTGATCGAGGTTCACCTCAGGACCTTCCAGGGCGTGCTGCACCAGGTTGGCCAGGCCATCAATGAAGGAGGGCGTGGTGTCGAGCGCCGGCACGCGCCGGAAGTTGGTGATCCCAGCTTCGGTGGCGATCTCCCGGTATTCGATGTCGATCTCTTCGAGCGTTTCGATGTGCTCGCTCACGAAGCTGATCGGCACCACCACCAGATCCTTCACCCCTTGCTCCCCCAGCTCGTGCAGGGCGTCGTCGGTGTAGGGCTTAAGCCACTCCACCGGACCCACGCGGCTCTGGTAGGCCAGGGTGAAGGGGTTGCGGTGGCCGAGCTGCTGCTCGAGGCGATCCATGATCAAGCCGGCGCAGGCTTCGATCTCCTGCTGGTAGGGATCGCCTGCTTCTTCCACATAGCTCTTCGGCACGCCGTGGGCGCTGAAGAACACATGGGCGCTGGCCGGATCCGGGCAGGCCTGGATCTCCTTGGCGATCAGCTCCGCCATCGCACCCACGTAGCCGGGGTCGTTGTAGTAGCTGCGGATGCAGCGGATCGGCAGCCGCGCAAAGGCGGGATCGGCCTGGCGCAGGCGCTGCAGCTCCCGGAAGCTGGAGCCGCTGGTGCTGATCGAGAAGTGGGGATAGAGGGGCAGCACCACCACCTCGTCCACACCATCGGCCTTGATGTCGGCCACGGCGGATTCGGTGAAGGGGTGCCAGTAGCGCATCGCCACGTAGCTGGTGGCTTCGATGCCGCGCTGGCGCAGGCTGCTCTGCAGTTCGCGGGCCTGTTGCTCCGTAATGCGCCGCAGCGGCGAGCCGCCACCGATGGAGCGATAGGCCGCCTGGGATTTGCCGGCCCGCAGGGTGCTGATCAGCCAGGCCAGCGGTTTCTGCAACGCCGGGTTCGGCAGCCGGATGATCTCCGGATCAGCAAACAGGTTGTAGAGAAACGGCCCCACGTCCTGAATCCGTTCAGGACCGCCGAGGTTCAGCAACAGCACGCCGACCTTGGCCATGCCCAGCGGTGTTCAGGTGAATGTGGGGCGAGCGTAACGCTGCTGGCTTGCGCCTGGTTCCCGTTTGGGCACCACTGGCCGTAACGGAACGAACTCGATAGGGTCCGCGCCATGACGGCTGCCGCCTCCCCGCCCCATCCCCTCGATGGGCCGATCCGCGAGCACAACGCGCAATTGGCCGCCAGTGGTGTGAGCCTGCGCTTGGAGCGACGCGGCGAGCGCCTGGGCCTGCGCGGGCCCCTGCCCTGCCGGCACGGCGGTACGGCCCTGCGGGTGCAGCGCATCAGCCTGGGCCTGGCGGCGGATGCGGAGGGCCTCGATCAGGCCCGCCAGGCCCTGCGGCGGGTGATGCAGCAACTACAGCAGCAGAGCTTTGCCTGGAGCCAGTGGGGCGGCGCCGCTGCCGCATCGGTTGGCCCCGCCGCCAGCACAAGCCCCCGGCCCGCGATGGGTGCGGATGCGGCAGCGGCCGTGGAGCGCTTCGAGCGACAGTTCTTCACGGATCCCCGCCGCCGCCGCAACCCTTCCGGCTGCCGCACCACCTGGACCAGCGCCTATCTCCCCTATCTGCGCCGGTTGCGTCAGCAGGCCGATAGCCAGGCCCTGCCCCTCACCACCCAGCTGCTGGAGGCGGTGCTCGAGAGCTATCCGCTCGCTAGCCGCGGCCGCCAGCAGTGCGGCACGGCACTGGCCGCCCTGGCCCGCGCGGAGCAGATCGCGCTTCCGGCCGACTGGGCCGACCGCGCCGGTGGCTATGGCCTGCATGCCGCTCAGTTCCGGCAGCTGCCCAGCGATTCCCAGATCCTCGATTGGATCGAGCGCATTCCCAACCCCGGCTGGCGCTTGGCCTACGGCCTGATGGCCACCTACGGCCTGCGCAATCACGAGGTGTTTTTCACCGACCTCTCCGCCCTCGCCCCAGGCGGCGATCGCGTGATCCGGGTGTTGCCCACCAGCAAAACCGGTGAACACCAGGTGTGGCCCTTCCAGCCTGAATGGGTGGAGCGCTTTGAGCTATCCCGCCTGGGGGAAGCCCGCCAGCTGCTGCCGCCGGTGTGCACCGACCTGCGCCGCACCACCCTGCAACAGGTGGGCCGCCGCGTGGCCGAGCAGTTTCGCCGCTACGACCTGCCCCTCACCCCCTACGACCTGCGCCATGCCTGGGCGGTTCGCACGATCCATATCGGGCTGCCCGACACTGTGGCGGCCCGGATGATGGGCCACTCCGTGGCGATCCACACCCGCACCTATCACCACTGGATCACCCGCCGCGACCAGCAGCAGGCGGTGGATACGGCCCTGGCTCGGGCCCGCTCGGCAGCCTGAGCGCAGCATTGCCAAAGTGAGCCCACCCGAAGGCTCGCCGTGGCATCTGATCAGCTCGATCCTGTGCAGTTGGATCAAGCGGCCGCGGAGCTTGGTATGGGCGGGACCCTGGCGCCTGAGGCCAGCGCCGATGCCTATCGCCGCCGCATGGAGCGCCGGAAGGAGGTGCAGCAGCAGCGGGTGGGCGAGCGCAACCTGGAGAAGGGGCTGGTGCTTGTGTTCACCGGCGATGGCAAGGGCAAAACCACGGCGGCCCTCGGCCTCGTGCTGCGCACCCTCGGCCATGGCGAGCAGGTGGCGGTGGTGCAGTTCATCAAGGGGGGCTGGCATCCGGGCGAGGCCAAGGCCCTCGCGCTGTTTGGCGAGGCCCTGCATTGGCACGCCCTCGGTGAGGGCTTCACCTGGGAAACCCAAGATCGTGAGCGCGATCGGGAGCTGGTGCAGCAGGCCTGGCAGCGCTCCCTCACCTATCTGGCCGATGGTGAACGCAAGTTGGTGGTGCTCGATGAGGTGAATGTGGCCCTCAAGTTGGGCTACCTCGAGCTCGATCAGGTGCTGGAAGGGCTGGCCCTGCGGCCTGAGCTCACCCACGTGGCCCTCACCGGCCGTGGAGCTCCGGCTGGCCTGCTGGAGCGGGCCGACCTGGTAACGGAGATGAAACTGCTGCGCCACCCCTTCCGCGAGCAGGGGGTGAAAGCCCAGGCCGGCATTGAGTTCTGAGGGCCCCTAGCCCGAGCTGGTTGGGTGCTCCTGCAGCAGCGCCAGGCTGCTCAACAGCACCGACAGGCCGCTCACCAGCAAGGCCCGATGCACCATCGGTTCACGCCAGCCACCGGGTTCGGCCACGAGCTGCTCCACGGCCGAAAGGGTGAGCCGTGCCATCACACCGGAGTTGCGCGGTGGCTGGGGATTGGGCTGTGAAGCGCCTGCCATGGGCGGGAAGCCGTTGCCCTATCGAAGCGCCAGTGGCCTGGCTCGGCAAGGGATCTCACGCTTGCTACTGTTCGGCCAACTGACGTGCAAGCGCGAACGGATGGCTTACCAGCGCGTGTTGCTCAAGCTCAGTGGTGAAGCCCTGATGGGAGAACAGGGCTACGGCATTGATCCGGCCATCGTGAATGCCATCGCCAAAGACGTGGCCGCGGTGGTGGCCGACGGCAGCCAGCTGGCGATCGTGGTAGGCGGCGGCAACATCTTCCGCGGCCTGAAGGGCTCAGCCGCCGGCATGGACCGCGCCACAGCCGACTACGTGGGCATGCTCGCCACGGTGATGAACGCCATCACCCTGCAGGACGGCCTTGAGCGCGCCGGCATTCCCACCCGCGTGCAAAGCGCCATCTCGATGCAGGAGGTGGCTGAGCCTTACATCCGCCGCCGGGCCATTCGCCACATGGAAAAAGGGCGGGTGGTGATTTTTGCCGCCGGCACCGGCAACCCCTTCTTCACCACCGACACCACCGCCGCCCTGCGCGCCGCGGAGATCGGCGCCGATGTGGTGTTCAAAGCCACGAAGGTGGATGGCGTCTACGACAAAGACCCCAACAAGCACGCCGATGCCGTGCGCTACGAGAGCCTCTCGTTCCTCGACGTGCTCAGCGGCGAGCTGGAGGTGATGGACAGCACCGCCATCGCCCTCTGCAAGGACAACGCCATCCCCATCGTGGTGTTTGATCTGTTCGGCGCCGGCAACATCGGCCGGGCGGTGCGTGGTGAGCCGATCGGCACCAGCATCCTTCCTTCGGCCTGAGCCCTCTTTTTCCCGTCAGCACCCATGGATCTCGAAGCCAGCATGCGCAAGTCGGTGGATTCCACCCAGCGCACCTTCAACACCATCCGCACCGGCCGGGCCAATGCGACCCTGCTCGACAAGATCCAGGTGGAGTATTACGGCGCCGATACGCCGCTGAAATCGCTGGCCACGATCAGCACGCCCGATTCCTCAACCATTCAGCTGCAGCCCTTTGATGCCAGCTCGCTGTCGTTGATTGAGAAGGCGATCTCGATGAGCGATCTGGGCCTCACCTGCAACAACGATGGCAAGGTGATCCGCATCAACATTCCGCCCCTCACCGAGGATCGCCGCAAGGACCTCTGCAAGCTCGCCGCCAAATACGCCGAAGAGGGCAAGGTGGCGCTTCGCAACATCCGCCGCGATGCCATCGACAAGGTGAAGAAGCAGGAGAAAGAAGGCGAGTTCTCGGAAGATCAGAGCCGCGACGAACAAGACAAGGTGCAGAAGCTCACCGACAAGTTCATTGCTGAGATCGAGAAGCTGCTGGCTGATAAGGAAGCCGACATCCTCAAGGTGTGAGCGTCGCTCAGCTGGTCGACGCGATCGTGGTCGGTGCCGGCGCCGCCGGTGCTGCCTCGGCCTATCACCTGGCGTCCCGCGGTCATCGGGTGTTGATCCTTGAGGCCCAAGCCATGCCTCGCCGCAAACCCTGTGGCGGCGGCATGGCGGCATCGGTGCAGCGTTGGTTTCCCTTTGATCTCAGCCCAGCTGTGGATCAGGTGATCGAGCAGGTGCGTTTCACCTGGTGCCTTGAGGATCCCGTTACAGCTGTGCTGCCGGGCGATGCACCGTTTTGGATTGTGCAGCGCTCCCGCCTCGATCAATTCATCACGCAACAGGCTGTGGCGGCTGGCGCTGAACTGCTGGATGGTGCACCCGTGGTGGCGATCTCGCGCGACGGCGACCATTGGAGTGTGGATGCCGGAGGCGATCGCTACAGCAGCCGCGCCGTTGTGGTGGCGGATGGCTCCAGCTCTCGCTTTGCAGGCCAGCTCGGCCTCGGCAATCCCCGTCCCCGTTTTGCCAGTGCTGTGGCCGTGGAGGTCGACACCCCGGTGCTCGATCCGAACACGGCCCGCTTTGAATTCGGCCTGGTGAAGCATGGCTTCAGCTGGGCCTTCCCGCGCCAGGGTGGTTACAGCATCGGCGTGGGTAGCTTCATCGGCAACAGCAGCGTGGATGCTGATGCTGTGTTGGCTCAGCTCTTGCCCAGCCTTGGCCTGCCTGCCGATGCCGGCACGCGGCTGGAATCACCGCTGCGGGTGTGGGATGGTCACTACCCCCTGCATGGCGCCGGGGGTGTTGTGGCCGTGGGTGATGCCGCGTCGCTCTGTGATCCCTTCCTGGCCGAGGGATTACGGCCCGCCCTGCTGAGTGGTGTGCGCAGCGCCGAGGCCCTGGATCGTTATCTCGCGGCTGATGATTCCCGCCAGGCTGAGCAGGCGCTGCAGGGGTACAGCCAGGTGATGCGCCAGCAATGGGGAGAGTCGATGGCGTGGGGACGCCGCATTGCCCAGGTGTTTTACCGGGTGCCGAAGGTGGGCTATCAGCTCGGCATCAAGCGCCCTACGGCTCCCCAGCGCATCGCCCAAATCCTCTCCGGCGAGATGGGCTACGGCGATATTGCCCAGCGGGTGATCAAGCGCCTGCTGTTCCAGCGGGGCTAAGAGCGGATCGCTCAGCTGAAGCGAGTGCAGTCTTTGAGCTGCCGCAGGCGCTTATCAATGGAGCCGAGCAGTTCGATGGCAAACATCGGAGATTCCTGAACAGCGAATAGAAACTTCTCGCGGTTCATCACCAGCAGCTTGCAGGGGCTGAGGGCCTTGGCGTTGCCATAACGCCGGTGCTCCGGTGTCACCAGGGCGCCAGCCCCGAAGACATCGCCCGCCTGGATGATTTCCTGGCTGCTCTCGTCATTCCAGCTCAGTTCCACACTGCCTTCGAGCACGCCGAACATGCAGTCGCCGGTTTCACCGGAACTGAAGATCGGCGCACCAGCGGCAACATCCAGCACCTCGCCCTGGCTGGCCAGGGCACGCATGGTGTCGAGAGCGTTCAACGCAGGCACTCAAACAGTGCCCCCAGTGTGGGGTAGGAAGGTTAAGAACCGCTGATGGCCAGCGCTGCTCCCAGGCCGCCGCGCACATCAGAGGGCATCAGGCGACCGTCATGGTCGGTGTCGAGGGCATCGAACACCGCATCGCTGCCCAACCACTCCTCGCGGGTGATGCAGCCGTCGCCGTCGAGATCATTCAGCAGAAAGATCTCCTGGGCGGCGTGCTGGAAGGCGCCGGCGCCCTCGAGTTCGCCCAGGCGATGGGCGAGCTGCGCTTCGAGGGTTTCGATGGCGCGGGTGAAGCCGGTGATCCCCTCCTGCAGTTTTTCGGTGGCCATCGGGTCTTTGTGCATCATCGCTTCAAACCCCTGGCGATCGAGATGCAGTTGCTCTTCGGTGGGCGCTGGATTGAAGGCGTTGAGCTTGCGGATCAGTTCTCCTTCGGTTTGGCGGAGCTGATCGAGCAGCTTCGGCGAGATGGTGAGCAGATCGCAGCCCGCCAGTTCGATGATTTCATCGATGTTGCGGAAGCTGGCACCCATCACCTCGGTTTTGTAGCCGTAGGTTTTGAAGTAGTTGAAGATCTGCGTGACCGACACCACGCCGGGATCTTCCGGGCCGGGATAGCTCTCGCGGCCGGTGCTCTTCTTATACCAATCGAGGATGCGCCCCACGAAGGGAGAGATCAACGTCACGCCCGCTTCAGCGGCGGCCACGGCCTGGGCAAAGCTGAACAGCAGGGTGAGGTTGCAGTGAATGCCTTCTTTCTCCAGCACCTCGGCCGCTTTGATGCCCTCCCAGGTGGAGGCGATCTTGATCAACACGCGATCGCGGCTGATGCCGGCCTGGCGGTAGAGGCCAATCAGCTTGCGGGCTTTGGTGATCGTGGCTTCGGTGTCGAAACTGAGGCGTGCATCCACCTCGGTGGACACGCGCCCGGGCACGATCTTGAGGATCTCGGTGCCGAAGGTCACGCAGATTTCATCGAGGGCCTCGCGCACCACCTCTTCGGCCGGTGCGGCCGTGCCGCACACCTCGCGCGATTGCTGCAGCGATCGATCGATCAGGTTTTGATAGGTGGGGATCTGGGCCGCCGCCAGGATCAACGAGGGATTGGTGGTGGCGTCCCGCGGTGTGAACTGACGGATGGCGTTGATGTCACCGGTGTCGGCGACCACCACGGTCATGGCGGCCAGTTGATCGAGCAGGTTGGCCATGCAGGGCCCCGTGAGATGGGCTCAAGCTAGCGACGCGATCCTGGGAACAACCGCCTCTGTCATCAAGCGGTTACCCGCTTGCCAAGGCTTCAGCCAGCCACTGGCTTGGTGGGTGGGATCTTCTCAATCACCAGCAGCGATTCGATGATCTGCCGCGCCACGGGCACGGCCACCGTGGATCCGTAGGCATTGGCTCCCTTGGGCTCATCCACCACCACCAGCACCACATAGCGCGGGTCGTTGATCGGCAGGTGGGCCACAAAGCTGGTGATCCGCGCCCCGGCGATGTACACCCCGTTTTCGGCTTTCTGCGCTGTGCCGGTTTTGCCGCCGATGCGGTGCCCGGGGATGTAAGTGCCCTTGCCGCTCCCCTTCTCCACCACCGTTTCCATCCAGTTCAACACCGTTTGGGCAATTTCCGGACGGATCAGCTGGAGGCCATTGGCCGCGGGAGCCGGTGCCAGATCGTCGCCCGAGCGCAGGCCGCGGGTGATGTGGGGGCTCACCAGCTTGCCGCCGTTGGAGAGCATGGCGTGCAGTTGGATCAGCTTCAGCGGCGTGAGGTTGAAGCCCTGGCCGAAGGCGGCCGTAGCCGGTTCGATCGGTTGGGTTCGGAAGGTGTCCAGGCTCTTGAGCTGGCCGGCCACGGCGCCAGGCAGGTCGGTATCGGGCTTGGTGTCGATCCCAAGGGCATGCAGCCAGTTCCAGAACTTGGCGGGCTTCACCCGCTGCATCGCCTTCACCATCGCCACGTTGCTCGACACCTGCAGCACCGTGGGGAAATCGATCACCCCGTTGCCCTTGCGGTCGTGGTTGAAGATCGGCCAGCCACCAATGGTGAGCTGACCGTTGTCGTTCACCTTGCCCGCTGGATCGATGGCGTTTTCCTGCAGGGCGATGGCGAGGTTGATCGGCTTGAACGTCGACCCGGGCTCGTAGAGATCCTGCACGGACCACTCCCGGAACAGCCCTGGCTTGTACTTCCAGAACTGGTTCGGGTCGTAGGTGGGGGTGGAGGCCAGCGCCAGCAGTTCGCCGTTGCGCACATCCATCACCAAGGCCACGCCGCGCTTGGCCTTCCACTGCTTCACCTGCTTGGTGAGCGCCATCTGCGCCACCTGTTGCAGGCGCGCATCGAGGGTGAGCTGCAGGCGTAGATCGTCGCCATAGAGCACACCAGCCTTGAGCCCATCCGGCAACGGCGTGCCATCGGCTCCGCGCCGAAGCTGACGGGTGGCCTCATGGCGCCGCAGGTCGCTGT
Source organism: Synechococcus sp. HK05 (assembly GCF_019104765.1). Lineage (NCBI taxonomy): Bacteria > Bacillati > Cyanobacteriota > Cyanophyceae > Synechococcales > Synechococcaceae > Synechococcus > Synechococcus sp. HK05. The sequence continues at coordinate 200,963 of NZ_JAHRXJ010000002.1, forward strand.
TGCGGCTTTGCTCCAGGCCGGCCTGGGGAACCCGCTCCAGGTTAAGGAAGCCCACCACGTTGGCGAACAGGTTGCCCTGCGGGTACACCCGCTGGGGGTAGGGCTCGAGATCGATGCCGCTGATGCCGAGTTCACGCACCCGTTGGGCGGTTTCTGGATCCAGATCGGTGCTGAGCTTCACGCCCGATTTGCGGCCCTCCATGGCGCGCACCAGATCGGCCATGGGCAGGGCGAGCACGCTCGAGAGCTTGCGAGCGACATCCAGGGGACTGCGCAGCTTGCCGATGTCGTCGCCGGGGAAGGCGAAATAGCGGGGGTGTGCCCAGAGGGTGAAGCGCTCCTCATCGAGGGCCACAAGGCTGCCCTGGCGATCCACGATCGTGCGGCGACGGCCCAGGGGGGTGATGGTTTGGGTTTGAACCGCCCGGGCGCGATCCAGCAGCTCGGGCCCCTGCACCACCTGCACCCAGGCCAGCCGCAGCGCCAGGCCACTCAGGCCTGCGGCCATCAGCAGATACACCGCCCAGAGCCTGCCCGAGGGCACGGGGTTCAGCGTTAACACGCGCCGCTGGCGCCCATCGCTCCTGCTGCTGCGGGGGGCCGGCCGCCGGCTCTCGAGGCGGTGAACCGCCATCAGTACCCCGGCAGGATGACGCGAGGATTCACCTGGGCCAGCAGCGTGCGCAGGCGGGGCTGGGGATTGGCCGCCGGCGGTTCGAGGTACACGAGTTTCTGGCTGGAGGTGGGTTCGAGCAGGGCCGGTTTGCGGGTCATGCCCAGGTGATGCTGCTCCAGCACGGCGGCCGATTCCTGCAGGCGGTGCTCAAGTCGCTGCGCGGCCTCCAGCTTCTGGAAGTTCTGGGTCCACTGCCCTTGCCAGTGCAGCGTGAGGCCGCTCAGGCCCAGCACCGCTACACCCAGGCCGATCAGGCTGCCATCGGCGATGCGATGCAGGTTGCCGAGCAGGGGGGATTGGCGATCAGCCTTCCGCGACGACAGCGACCCTTGGATCAGTTCCAGGGGCCGCGCGGTGGATCGCCGTTGACCCTCCTGGGTCTGTTGAAGCGGGGCGGCGACCACAGGTGCGCGGCAGAACTGCGCAAGTGAACCATGGGCCAGGCCCTCCAGCAAGGGGGCGATCACGCACTGAGACTCACCGCCCTGCCGGCTACCAGCCCAGCACCACCAGGTTGGCGAAGGTGAGGCCGTTCCAGAGGGCATGCATCAGCACACAACTGCCCAGCCGCCCGCTGCTCCAGCGCACCCAGCCGAGCCCGATGCCGAGCACCAGCAGCGGCAGCAGTTCCCCAAGGCTGAGGTGGGCCACGGCAAACACCGCGCCACTCAGCAGGATGCCGCCCGTGGCCCCCAGCTTGCGCCCCGCCACTGGCAGCAGGGCACCGCGGAAGATCGTTTCTTCAAACAAGGGCGCCAGCACCACGGCCGTGAAACCGAAGCAGGCCAGGGCCGGCACGTTGTGGCTGTTGAGCACCAGCTCCAGCAGCGGATTGCTGCCACCCGGATCACCCCACAGTTGCCCCTGCAGCCAGCCCACCAGGCTCACCAGCGGCAGCACCATCAACAACCCCTGCAGTGCCTGGCGAACGCTCAAGCCCAGCGGGGTCCAGCGGAACTGCAGCCAGCCCGCTTCTCCTTTGCCCCGCAGCATCAGCGCCAGGATCAGCAGGGGCCCCGCCATCAGGGCCAGATAGAGGCTCACCACGCTGATGCCCTCCCGCAGGGGGCTGGCCACCGCCAGCCGTTGCAGCAGGCCGGCGATCACGGGGCCCACCAGCAGGGGGGTGAGCAGCTCGCCCACCACCACGAAGCCGCCGGCGATCAGCAGCACAGCATCGAGGCCACTGAGCGCAGGGCCTTGCAGGGGCAGGGCGTCGGCAGCCCGGCCGCGCCAGCGCTGCCAGAGCTCCCGCAGCAGCGTTCCACTGCCCACCACCAACAACGCCACCGGCAGCACGCTCACGGCGATCAGCTGCAGAGCGGCTTGGCGGCTTGCCCGTGCAGCGCCGCAAGCGGCGTCCGGCGAGAGGGCTTCGCAGCTCCAGATGCGCAGCACGCCGCCTTCGGGCAGCGCGGCGATCAAGGCGCTGTTGGGCGCGCGTGATGCGGTGGCCTGAGGCTCCAGGAGCGCCTGGGCGAGGTTGGCCTGGGGTCCGCTGCCGCTGGCCACTTCCGCCAGCAGGGCATCGGATGCCACAGGAGAGGCCTCTGAAGAGGTCTGGCCCTGGTGCTGCCGCCGCAACAGCAGGGCCTGTTCCAACAGCAGATCGGGATCGGGCGTGCGGCCCGCTTCCCTCTCCTCCTGGAGCTCATCGGCGATGGCCTTGCGCAGGGTTTCGATGGGGTTGCGCCCGGCCAGCACGTTGCGCAGGGGACCGCTCAGCTCGGGTTCAGCCAACACAGCCAGTTCCAGCTGGCGGCGGTTGAGATCGTTGCCCACGGACGGGCGGCTGAGGCTGTCGATCAGGCCGTTGAGCCAGAGCAGCAGGCTGAGGGCCAGGCTCACCAGGGCCAAAGCCACCTTCCAACTCGGCGCCGCCCCATCCGCTCGGCCGCTGGGCCTGTTGGCTCCTGTCACCCTGCGCCTGCTCCCTGGTGCTGATCAGCGCAGCATCTCATCGTTTGGCGTTGGGCTGAAAGCCCACCAAATACGATGCCTTTTGCTCAATCCTGCGCCTGTGTCTCTCCGGATCCTGCTGGTTCGCCATGGGTTGAGCAGCTTCAACCTCGAGCACCGCATTCAGGGCCGCGACGATCTGTCGAGCCTCACCGAGGAGGGCGTAAAGCAGGCCCTGGCTACTGGTGAAGCCCTGCGGGATGTAGCGATCACGGCGGCCTACAGCTCCCCCCTGCGCCGGGCCCATGACACCGCCACAACGCTGCTCGCCGCCCACGGTGGTGGCCTGGAGCCCCAGCTCGACGACGACCTGCTGGAGGTGGATCTCGCTCCCTGGAGCGGCCTGCTCAGCACGGATGTGCAGGAGCGCTTCCCGGAGGCCTACCGCACCTGGAAGCAGCACCCCGAGCAGCTCCAACTGCAGCGCGCCGACGGCAGCAGCTACGCCCCGATTCCCGAGCTGATGGAGCAGGCGCGGCGCTTCGTGGATCGCTTGCTTGCCCAGCACAGCCCTGCCAGCTCTGCATCCCAGACCGTGCTGGTGGTGGGTCACAACGCGATCCTGCGCTGCCTGTTGCTCAGCCTGCTGGGCCTTGATGCGTCGGGGTTCCGCCGTCTGCGCGTCGATAACGCTTCCCTGTCTGTGCTCAACCTCAGCGCCGAGGCCGATGGCGCCGTGGCGGTGCAGATCGAGTCGCTCAACGGCACCACCCATCTCCACGGCGAGGTGTGCGGCGGACGCCTGCCCGCCAAGGGGGCCGGCCCGCGCCTGCTGCTGGTGCGCCATGGCGAAACCGACTGGAACCGCCAGGGCCGCTTCCAGGGGCAGATCGATATCCCCCTCAACGAGAACGGCCGCGCCCAGGCCGCTGCCGCCGGTGATTTCCTACGCAAGGTGGCGTTCCAGCGGGCCTACACCAGCTCGATGTCGCGCCCGCGCCAAACGGCCGAGGGCATCCTCAGCCACCACCCCGGCGTTCCGCTCACCAGCGTGCGCGATCTGGTGGAGATCGGCCACGGCGAGTGGGAAGGCTGCCTGGAATCGGAGATTTCCGAGGGTTGGGGGGAGCTGCTCGCCGCTTGGAAGAGCGCCCCGGAAACGGTGCAGATGCCCGCTGGTGAAACCATCCACGACGTGTGGGATCGCTCCCTGCGGGGCTGGAACACCATCGCCGCCAGCCTGCACAGCGATGAAACCGCCCTGGTGGTGGCCCATGACGCCGTGAACAAAACCATCCTCTGCGCCCTGCTGGGCCTCGGCCCTGCCGACATCTGGGCGGTGAAACAAGGCAACGGTGGCGTCACCGTGATCGATTACCCCCACGGGCCCGATCAGCCTCCGGTGGTGGTGTGTCTGAACCAAACGGCCCATCTTGGGGGTGTTCTGGATCGCACCGCCGCCGGCGCTCTATGACCTCCAACCCCGAGCAGCCGTTGCTGCTGCATCAGGTTCAGCTGCTCGAAGCGGAGGGCTCCGAACTGCGCCGTTGTGATGTGCTCATCCAGGCGGGGAGGCTTCGGGCCATCGGTGCGGAGGCGGCCCAGCAGGCAGAGGCCTGTGGGGCCAGTTTGCTGGAGGCAAAGGAGTGGTTGCTGGCACCGCCGCTGGTGGATCCCCATTCCGAGCTGGAGGATCCAGCCACCGGATCCGCCGAAACCCTGGCCTCCCTGGAGCGTTCCGCTTTGGCGGCCGGTTACGGCACCGTGGCGCTGCTGCCCCGGGCCACGAGCTGGCGTGACCGCCCGGAGCGCTTGCAGGGCCTCGTGCCCCTCGGCCGGCTTCAGCTGCTGCTGTGGGGCAGCTTCAGCCGTGGCGCCGGGGGTGCAGAGCTGGCCGCCCATGCCGATCAGCTGGCCGCCGGAGCGATTGGCCTGGCCGAAGCCGATCAGCTGCCCCCGTTGGCGTTGCTGGAGCGCGGCTTCACCCTGGCCGAATGCGGCCGTGCGCCGCTGCTGCTGGCCCCACGCGATCCCAGCCTCAGCCAGGGGGGCTTCGTGCGCGAGGGGGTGGAAGCCCTGCGCGCCGGCTGGCCCACCGATCCCTGCATCAGCGAAACCCTGCCGCTGCAGAGCCTGCTGGCCATGGCCCAGCGCCATCCCGCGCGGCGGCTGCAGCTGATGAATCTCTCCACCGCCGAGGGTGTGGCCCTGCTGCGGGCGCTCCCCGTCGAGCAGCGCCCGGAAGCCACGGTGTGCTGGTGGCACCTGCTGGCCGATAGCGGCAGCCTCGATCCGATTGCGGAGGGCTGGCGCGTGGTGCCGCCCCTGGGCACACCCAACGATCGCCAGGCGCTGCAGCAGGCCCTGGCCGATGGCGTGATCACGGCGGTGGCGGTGCATCACCAGGCGCTCGATGCGGAGGAGCAGTTGCTGCCGCTGGATCAGCGCAAGCCTGGGGTGGCGGGCCATCGCTGCGTGCTGCCTGGCCTCTGGCAGGAGTTGGTGGTGCGGCGCGGCTGGACTGCGGCCCAGCTCTGGCGTGTGCTGTGCTTCGCTCCCGCCCGTTTACTGGGGCTCGAGCCCCCCTGCCTCAGCCTCGGTAGCGATCAGTGGGTGCTGTTTGATCCCCACCGCCCGTGGATCCCCGCGGACGACCACTGGGGCCCCTTAGCGGCCAATCAACCCGGCGCGGCTGGCAGCCTCACCGGTCAGGTGTTGGCCTCTGGGCTTATCCCTGAGCTCCAGCGCTGGAAGGCTTCTGCGGCTTAAGCGGGTCGCGGCTGTTTAAATCGCCGGCGGTGCCGAGCGGCCAGAAGCGCCAGAAGGCGCGGCCGATGATCTCCGTTTCCGGCAGGAAGGCTCCGCCGGGCCAGTAGCGGCCATCCCAGCTGTTGGCGCGGTTGTCGCCCAGCACCAGCACGTGGCCCGGCGGCACCGTGGCATTGAGGGTGCGGCATACGCTCATGCCCTGCTCGTCCACCGCGCAGTAGTTGTTCACATAGGGCTCGTTGAGCCGTTGGCCGTTCACCGTCACTTCCCCGCGCGGGTTGATCACCACGCGGTCGCCGGCTACGGCCACGACGCGCTTGATGTAGGCCTCGCAGGCCGGCTCCTGCAGGCCCGGCACCAGGTTCACCAGCGGCAGATTCACCAGCAGGCAGCGCAGCGGGCCCGCTTGGTGGTTGGCCTTGAGCACCGGGTCGAAATGGTGGGGCGCATGGAACACCACGATCTCGCCGCGCTGGGGAGGGCGGCGGCGGTAGCTGAGCTTCTCCACCAGCAGCCGATCCTGCAGCTGCAGCCCGGGCAACATCGATCCCGACGGGATGTAGCGGGCCTCAATCACCGTCTGGCGAATGCCGAGGGCCACGCCCAGGGTGATCAGCACACCACGCCAGAACACCCAAGGGCTCTCCTGGGGCGTGCTGGTTTGCGGTTCTGCCTGCGATTCGGGCGCGTCTTGATCGGTGCTGGACAAGGGCTCGTGCTGCCGGATGCAGGTGCAAGTGAGGCAGATTAGGGCCGTTGCCTGGCCTTGAGATGGTTCGTCCGCGTTGGTTGTCGGCCCAGAGGGTCACGGCCTCGCGGCTCTGGCGCCACTGGGATCGCGCCGTCGCCCTGTGGGCCGGGGTGAACCTGGTGCTGGTGTTGTTTGACATCACCTACATCCCCCTGCGCACCTTCTGGCTGCAGCGCAACCTCACGCCCCTGCCCCAGGTGCCCCTGGTGGTGCCGTTGCGCGTGCTGCCCGATCTCACCCCCCTCTACGACCCGGTGAAGGGGATCGAGCCCCATCGCGAAACCCAGGCCTATCTCGAGGCCTTTGAGCGCCTGGATCAGGCCCTGCTGGCAGGTGCCACTCCGGCCCAAACCGCCGCTCAGCGTCAGCGCCTGGTGGGGCTCACCGAGGCGATGATCAATGAGAACCCGTTTGCGGCCTCGGGCAACAGCGGCACCCTCGAGAAAATCAAAATCCGTTTGCGGCAGCGTGCCGCCGATGAAAGCGCCAAACAGGCCGCGGCTCAGCTGCTGGGCGATGCCTGGCTGAGCCAGCGCCGTTGGAGCGAGGAGCGCCGCTTCTGGCAGCAGCAGGTGCTGCCGCTGGTGGCAACCAGCTACTGGCGCTCCATCGATGAGAACGGCCGCCCCACCGATCATTTCTGGCGGCTGGATCTGCTGCTCTTCCAGAGCGTGTTTGGCCTCGACATCCTGCTGCGCATGCTGCGGATGCGGCGCCGCTTCCCCGGATTGAGTTGGCGGGATGCGCTGCTGCGGCGCTGGATTGATTTACCGCTGCTGCTGCCCTTCTGGCGTTGGATGCGGGTGGTGCCCGTGGTGGAGCGCCTCAGCCAGGCGCAGCTGATCAATGTGGAGCCTCTGCGGGCTGCCGTGAGCCGGGCCGTGGTGTCGCTGCTGGCGCTGGAGCTGTTTGAGGTGCTGGCGTTGCAGCTGGTGGATGGCACTCAGTCGCTGGTGCGTTCCTCCCAGTGGCCCCGCTGGATTCGCAGCCTGCGCAGCCACCAAAGCGTGAGCGGCGCCGACGAGCAGCAGCTGGTGGATCTGGTGCGCCTGTGGGGGCCGATGGTGCTGGGGCAGGTCACGCCCCGGCTGGCGCCCGAGTTGCAGTCGCTGTTGGGCCACACCCTCCAGCAACAGCTGCGGGATGTGCCTGGAGGAGCCATCGTGCCCGCCGGCGTGAGCCGCCAGTTGGCCGCTGGGGTGGTGGAGAGCCTGCTGGATCTCTCCCGTGGCACGGCCCAGCGCCTGGCCCGCAGCGATGATCGCCAGAGCGCCCTGCTCCAGCAGGCGATTGATCGCTTTTGGGAGGAGTTGGCCGCCGCCCTGGAGCAGGCCGGCACGCTGGAACGCAGCCAGGAGCTGCTCTGCGGGCTGCTGCAGCAGCTCAAGCTCAACTACGTGGCCCAGGTGAATCGCGCGGGCATCGACGCCCTCATGGATGAGCTCGATGAGCTCACCTCAGAGCCGACTCCCACTCCTCCGGTTTGAATCCCACCAGGGCGGTGCCGCCGGCGGTGATGGCGAAGGGGCGTTTGATCAACTTGCCATCGGCCGCTAAGGCCGCCAGGGCAGCTTGGTCATCCATGGCGGCCACGGTGGCGCTGCCAAGGGCGCGATAGCTCTGGCCGCTGGTGTTGAACAGGCGTTTGCGCCCCAGTTGCTCAAAGGCTGTGGAGAGCTCCTCGAGACCGGGGGGCTGCTCAGTGATGTTCACCACGTCGAGGTTGCCTTCTGCCACAGAAAAGCCCTGCTGGGCGAGCCATTGCAGGGCATTACGGCAGGTGCCGCATTGGGGGTAGCTGTAGATCCGGAGCCGCTGGCTCACTTGCCGATCAGGCTCTTGAGAGCGCCCACGAGGCTGTTGGAGCCTGCGCCTGTACCGGCCTGGGGACGGGTGCGAACGGTCACATCCCCATTCACGCTGGTGCGGCAGCTGAGGCGGTAGTTGGCGGGGCGATCGGCCAGATACACCTGCTCCACGTCGCTGCGGGGGGAGAGGTTCTGCATGCCTTCCACCACTTCCACCACGCAGGTGCCGCACTGGCCCACGCCACCGCAGTTGTTGAGGTTGTTCAGGCCCTTGTAAGGGTTGATGCCGGCATCGATGGCGGCCTTACGCAGGTTCGCTCCCTCGATGCATCCGACCTGCTGGCCTTCCTGTTCGAAACGGATGGTGGGCACGGTCGGACGGGGATCTTCGGCGCCGACAAACTTACCTGGCCGCAGCCGCGTTCTGCGCCAGATGTTGAGGGCTGACACCAAATGCCGCGTTGGCCTGCCTGCCTAGCATTGGGGTCTTGGCTAGACCGCAGTGCAGACCTCCGGCTACGAACGGCTTCAGAGCCAGGTGATCCCCGGTTACGGCAGCCTGGCGCGGCTGTCGGTGGCCCTGTTGGCGGCCTCCCCCGTGGCGGCTGAGTCGGGTGCGGATGTGCTGGTGGCTGGTTGCGGAACGGGATCGGAGCTGCTGGAGGCGGTGGCCCAGCGGCCCGATTGGAGCCTTACCGCCCTGGATCCCAGCGCCGACATGTTGGAGGAAGCGCGCCAACGGTTGGGCGATCAGCCGGGCCTTCAGTGGCAGCAGTCCACCGTGGAGGCGCTAGTGGATACCCCCGGGATGGCGGGGCGCTTTGCCGGAGCCCTGTCGGTGCTGGTGTTGCAGTCACTCCCGGATGACGGCAGCAAACTCGCCTTCCTCACGGCCCTGGCCCGCTGCCTCAAGCCCGGTGCCCAGTTGGTGCTGGTGGATCTGATGCAAACCAGCCTTCCCTCGCTGGAAGGGCAGTTGGATCAGGCCTGGCGTGGCTTTCAGCGGGCCAGCGGCCTGGAGGATGCGCTGCAGGAAGGGCTGCATCCGATTGGCCTTGCCCGGCTCACCAGCTTGGTGAACGCGGCGGGCTTTGGTGATCCCGCCCGCATCTTCCAAGCCTTGGGCTTTGAAGGCTTCCTGCTGCAGCGCCTCAGCTAACCCGCGCTGCAGCGATGCACCGTTCCAGCAGGGCGGGCACCGCATCCGCATCGAGCCAGCCCGTGATCTCGATCACGCGGCCCTCCAGGTTTTTGTAGGTGCGAAAGAATTCCGCAACCTCCTCCAGCTGGTTGGCCGCGATCTGGCGAATGCTGCAGATGTCGCGCTGACGCGGGTCGGCAGCCGGAACACAAAGCAGCTTGCCGTCGTGGGCGCCGCAGTCGACCATGTCGAGAATGCCGATCGGCCGGGCGGTGATCAGGCAGCCCGCAAAGGTGGGTTCATCCATGATCACCATCGCGTCGAGCGGAGCCCCGTCCTCGGCAAGGGTGTTGGGCACGAAGCCGTAATCAAACGGATAGCGCACCGATGAGTGCAACACCCGATCCAGCACCATCAGGCCGGCTTCGGCGTTGAACTCGTATTTATTGCGGCTGCCGGCGGGGATCTCCACCATCAGGTTCACCAGCCCGGGCGCCGGAGAGGCCTGCAGACTGCGCAAATCCATGGGCAGTGGCGGGTGAGGGGGATGGGGGGCCCGGGCGGCGATCGCTGATCACAGTTGCCAGGGGCACCACAACAGTAAAGAGGGCGACCACAAGGCCGAACAGGGGAGCAGCCGTGTGGAACAGGCTGCCGGAACCATAAGGCGGACTGAAGGGTTCGTCGCTCGACTCAGACGGTTGGTCGGAGGCTCGGGGAGGGGGTTCTGAAGCCATGCAGGCGGCTGGGCATGGCCGGCAGCCCGAGGGGGCCGCGAGCCGAAAACCCAGCGGTTCGATTGCTAAGTCTTCTCAGCTTGACATTTCCACCCCAGCTGGCAAGGGCGGAAAGCCGTTCAGGCGGCTGGACGGGCTTGATCATGTTGATCGCGGCGGCTTTCCAGCGAGGTGGGGCGTCCCTCCGCTTCACTCAGCAGGCTGCGGATCGTGCGCAGTTCTTCAAGGATCGAGCCCAGCAGTTGTTGCGTTGCTGTGGAGGGTGAATTGAGCACCTCAACGGTGACTTCCTTGATCCGCAGCACGTCGCGGGCAAAGCGGGCCACCTCGTTGGGGTGAAACAGCAGCGCTTCTTTCTGGTCGCTGCGGTATTCGGGATTGAGCTTGCGGGGATTGAAGGGTGGGTTGAGATTGCGCGGGTCGGTGTTGGTGTAGCGATACACCGAGGCGCGGGAACGATTCAGGCAGCGCTGAACTTCATCGATGCCGATCAGATTCTCGTTCACCTCGCCAGCCGGAACGCCGGGCTCGGCGGTGGTGTTGAACTGTGCGCCTCCGCCCATTGCCGTTGAGACCGAATGGGCTTGCATGAGACGTGGATGCGACAGGTTGGACTTGCTGCGGAAGTTAGCAGAGTTTTCGCTGCTGAACTGGAAATCTTTCTGCTTTCGCCCGGGCCTTGTGGCGCTTCCGTAGCCGGTTGCGGCCTGAGCTCGGTGGTAGCTTCCGGCCTCCTTCTGTGCTGAGCATCCCATGCGCGTCTCCCGCCTGATGCTGGTGACGCTGCGGGATGACCCCGCCGAAGCCGAGATCCCCTCCCACAAGCTGCTGCTGCGGGCCGGCTACATCCGCCGGGTGGGCAGCGGCATCTATGCCTACCTGCCGCTGCTCTGGCGGGTGCTGCAGAAGATCTCCGCGATTGTGCGCGAAGAGCTCAACGCCGCCGGCGCCCTGGAAACCCTCCTGCCCCAGCTGCAACCGGCAGAGCTCTGGCAGCGCAGTGGCCGCTGGGCCGGTTACACCGCCGGCGAGGGGATCATGTTTCACCTGGAGGATCGCCAGGGCCGTGAGCTGGGTTTGGGGCCGACCCATGAAGAGGTGATTACGGCCCTGGCCGGCGATCTGCTGCGCTCCTACCGGCAACTGCCGGTGAACCTCTATCAGATTCAGACCAAATTTCGCGATGAGATTCGGCCGCGCTTTGGTCTGATGCGGGGGCGCGAATTCATCATGAAGGATGCCTATTCCTTCCACGCTGATGAGGCCTGCCTGCAGCAGACCTATGCGGCCATGGATCAGGCCTACCGCCGCATCTTCAGCCGGTGTGGCCTGCGGGCCGTGGCGGTGGAGGCCGACAGCGGTGCCATCGGCGGTTCCGCCAGCCAGGAGTTCATGGTCACCGCTGACGCCGGCGAAGACCTGATCCTCGCCAGTGGCGATGGCCGCTATGCCGCCAACCAGGAGCGGGCTGTGTCGCGCCCGGCTGAGGCGGTGCCCCTGCCTGGTGGTGCGCAAGCCGGTGGCGCTGGCGACGCCCTCTCCACCCCAGGGCAAACCGCCATTGAGGAGCTGTGCAGCGCCCATGGGTTTGATCCCAGCCAAACGCTGAAAGTGCTGCTGTTGCTGGCTCGCTTTGAAGATGGTTGTCTGCAGCCCCTGCTGGTGAGCCTGCGGGGCGATCAACAGCTCAATGAGGTGAAGCTGGCTAATGCCGTGACCTCCCGCTGCAGCAGCGAGCACGGCACGTTGCTCGACATCACTCCTCTCACCGCAGAGGCGGCTGGCAAGGAGGGCCTCGCCCCGATTCCCTTTGGCTACTTGGGTCCTCACCTCGACGATGCCGTGCTCCAGGGCGCTCGCAGCTGGCAGCCCCGCTTCCTGCGCCTGGCTGACGCCACCGCCACCGCCCTGGAGAGCTTCGTGTGCGGCGCCAACAGCCTCGACTCCCACCGCGTGGGCGTGAGCTGGGGCGGCCTCTGCCCTGCTCCCGAAAGCCTGGATCTGCGGGCCGCCCAGCCGGGTGATCGCTGCCTGCACGATGCCAGCCAGCAGCTGGAGGCCAGCCGCGGCATTGAGGTGGGGCACATCTTCCAGTTGGGCCGCAAGTATTCCGCTGCGCTCGAGGCCACCTTCACCAACGAAGCCGGCCAGGAAGAACCGCTCTGGATGGGCTGCTACGGCATCGGTGTGTCGCGCCTCGCCCAAGCCGCCGTGGAGCAACACCACGATGCCAATGGCATCTGCTGGCCCACGGCGATCGCGCCCTTTGAGGTGATCGTGGTGATCGCCAACGTGGCTGACGCTCCCCAGCGCGAGCTCGGTGAACAGCTCTATGCGGAGTTCCAGGCCGCCGGCATCGATGTTCTGCTCGACGACCGCACGGAGCGCGCCGGGGTGAAATTCAAGGATGCCGACCTGCTGGGTATCCCCTGGCGTGTGGTGGTGGGCCGCGGTGCCGCCGAGGGGCAAGTGGAACTGGTGCAGCGCGCCGGTGGTGAGCGCAGCGACCTCGCTGCTGCCGAGGTGTTGGCTCAGCTGCAGGGGCAACTGGAGCGTGAACGAGCTGGGCTGGCCTCGGCCTGACGCCATAGGATCCGCCCAATCCTTGCGGGAACCCCATGGCGGCTGGTTGGCGTCAACTCAAAGCAGCCGTCGTGGCGGTGTGTCTGTGCCTTTCGCTGATGCTCACGGCCTGTTCCGGCGGTGGGCCCCTCACCGGCAACTACGTGGAAGACACAGTGGCTGTGGCCGACACCCTGATCGCCACCATTGCTCTGCCCGCCGACGATCCGGGGCGCAGCGAGGCGGAAACCTCGGCCCGCGCGCTGATTAACGACTACATGGCCCGCTACCGGCCTCAGCCCAAGGTGAATGGCCTGGCTTCGTTCACCACGATGCAGACCGCCCTCAATTCTCTGGCGGGCCACTACGCCAACTACCCCAACCGGCCGGTGCCCGATGCCCTGCGCGATCGTGTGTCGAAGGAGCTGAAAAAAGCGGAAACCGGCGTGGTGCGTGGCGCCTGAGGCCTGCCCTCCAGCCCCTTGTTCTGGGCACATCCCGATCCCATCCCCAAGCGGCCCTCAGGCCGCTTTTTTTGTGTCAAGCAGCTGCTTCTGCGGCTGAAACTTTGACGGAGGGCAGCTCGATCTGAGATCCTCTTTCTTTGTGCTTAGAAGCGGCTACGGGCCGCTGTGTCCTTGGCCAACGTCGTCGTCATCGGTGCGCAGTGGGGTGACGAGGGGAAGGGCAAGATCACCGATCTCCTCAGCCGCTCCGCCGATGTGGTGGTGCGTTATCAGGGCGGCGTGAACGCCGGCCACACCATCGTTGTGGACGACAAGGTGCTGAAGCTGCACCTGATCCCCTCCGGAATCCTGTATCCCGACACGGTCTGCCTGATCGGCTCAGGCACCGTGGTGGATCCCAAGGTGATGATCGGCGAGCTCGACATGCTCGCCGAGAACGGCATCCCGGTGGATGGTCTGCGCCTGGCCTCCACGGCCCACGTGACCATGCCCTACCACCGCCTGCTCGATCAGGCGATGGAGCAACAGCGCGGTGATCGTCGCATCGGCACCACGGGCCGGGGCATCGGTCCCACCTACGCCGATAAGTCGCAGCGCAACGGCATCCGCATCATCGACATCCTCGATGAGGAGCGCTTGCGCGATCGTCTCGCCGGCCCTCTGGCGGAGAAGAACGACACCCTCCAGAAGCTGTATGGCCTGGAGCCCCTCGATTTTGAGGCGGTGGTGGCTGAATACGTGGCCTATGGCCAGCGCTTGGCCCCCCACGTGGTGGATTGCACCCGGGCGATTCACGAAGCCGCCCGTGCCCGCCAGAACATCCTGTTCGAAGGCGCCCAGGGCACCCTGCTCGACCTCGACCACGGCACGTATCCCTACGTGACCTCGTCCAATCCGGTGAGCGGTGGCGCTTGCATCGGCGCCGGCGTGGGCCCCACCCTGATCGACCGGGTGATCGGCGTGGCCAAGGCCTACACCACCCGTGTGGGCGAAGGCCCCTTCCCCACCGAACTCGAGGGCAGCCTCAACGACCACCTGTGCGACCGCGGTGGTGAATACGGCACCACCACCGGCCGCCGCCGCCGCTGCGGCTGGTTTGACGGGGTGATCGGTCGCTATGCGGTGGAAGTGAATGGCCTGGATTGTCTGGCCATCACCAAGCTCGATGTGCTCGACGAGCTCGACGAGATCCAGGTGTGCGTGGCCTACGAGCTCGATGGACAGCGCATCGAACACTTCCCCAGTTCGGCTGAGGACTTCGCCCGCTGCAAACCGATCTTCGAAACTCTGCCCGGTTGGCAGACCTCCACGGCCGACTGCCGCAGCCTCGAGGATCTGCCCCCCACCGCCATGAGCTACCTGCGCTTCCTGGCGGAGCTGATGGAGGTGCCGATTGCGATCGTGTCGCTCGGCGCCGACCGTGATCAAACGATCGTGGTGGAAGATCCGATCCATGGGCCCAAGCGGGCTCTGCTCAGCCGCTGATCCCTTTGATGGCCCCAACCAAAACCCTCGACGTTGTCGGCATCGGCAACGCCATCGTTGACGTGCTCGTGCATGCCGACGACGACCAGCTCGACAACCTGGAACTCACCAAGGGCACGATGGCCCTGGTGGATGAGCAGCAGGCCGAGCGCCTTTACGCCAGCGTTGGCCCCGGCCTGGAGACCTCTGGTGGCTCAGCCGCCAACACCCTTGCTGGCATTGCCCAGCTGGGCGGCCGTGCGGGCTTCATCGGCCGGGTTCGCAACGACCAGCTGGGCAGCATCTTTGCCCATGACATTCGCTCGGTGGGGGCGCGTTTCGAGACCCCTGCGGCCAGCGATGGTCCTTCCACGGCCCGTTGCCTGATCCTGGTCACCCCGGATGCCCAGCGCACCATGTGCACCTATCTGGGCGCATCCGTTGGGCTTGATCCCGGCGACCTCGATCTGGAGATGGTGGCCCAGGCCAAGGTGCTCTATCTCGAGGGCTATCTCTGGGATAGCGATGAGGCCAAGCGGGCCTTCATCGCTGCGGCTGAAGTTGCCCGGGCCCATGGCGCTGAAGTGGCCCTCAGCCTCTCGGATGCCTTCTGCGTGGAGCGTCACCGCGAGAGCTTCCAGGAGCTGGTCGATGGCCACGTCGATATTTTGTTCGCCAACGAGATGGAGATCACCTCCCTCTACAAGGCCAACAGCTTCGAGGAGGCCGCCGAGGAGGTGCGCGGCCGCTGCCGCATCGCAGCGCTGACCCGCAGTGAGCAGGGGTCGTTGATCCTCAACGGCAGCGGTACCCATCGGATCGCTCCGGTGAAACTTGGCCCCCTGGTGGACACCACCGGCGCCGGTGACCTGTATGCCGCCGGCTTCCTGCACGGTCACACCCAAGGGTTGGATGTGGACGCCTGCGGCCGGCTTGGCTCCCTGTGCGCCGGGCAGGTGGTGACCCAGCTGGGACCGCGGCCCCAGGTGGATCTGCGTCAGCTGATGGCGCAGCATTCGTTCAGCCAGGCGGCGTAGGCCTCCCCGGCCTGCGCCGACCACACCAGCCATTGGGGTGTGCTGTAGCTGTGGAGGCTGTGCACCGCCTCCTCCAGGGCGGCCGCGCAGGCTGGGTGGCTTTTGATCAGGATTTGCACCTCCTCGCTTCGCTCGATGCGGCCTTGCCATCGGTAGAACGAGTGCACCGGCTTCAGGGCCACACAGGCCGCGAGCTGGCGTTCCAACAGCGTCGTGGCCAGCTGTTCCGCCAGGGCCTGATTGGCTTCGGTGGTGAGCGCCAGGATCGCGGGGTTGGCCATGGGGGGATCAAGGGTGCCCCAGCTTCTCCAGCAGCGCGGCCAGGGGCAACCCGGCGGCAGGCTGGGGGCGGCGCAGCAACAGCAGGGGCAGCCCCAGCCGTTGGCACACCTGGCGCCAGAGCCTCTCGCTGCGCCCTCCCCCCTGGCGGCAGAGCACGCGGCTGATGCGCCAGCGGCGGCAGAGGGCCTCCTCCAACTGCCCATCCCCCGAGGCGGTGGGCCGCAGGCAGGCGATGTGGTGATCGGGCAGCCCGCAGGCCAGGGCCGCTTGCAGGCTCCCCGGCTGATCGAGCACCCGGGCGTAGTGATGGCACTGGGGGGTGGCCGCCAGGGCGTGCGGCAGCTGGCGTGCCCCGATCGCCAGCAGCAGGCGTTCCTCGCTGAGGGCCATCGCCTTCAGCGAGGCCAGGTTGTGCAGGGGCTGCACCAGTGGATCGGCATCAGGAGAAGACGACGCGCGCCGATCGAGTTGCAGCCAGGGCTGCTGCCGTTGCTGGCAGACCCGCTCCAGCCGGGCTGTGATCTGCAGCGCAAATGGGTGGGTGGCATCCACCAGCCAGAGGGGCCGCCACGCCCTCAGCTGTTGCTCCAGGGCAGCGTCGCTGCCAATCGCACCCACCTGTAGCTCCAGGTTGGGGTGCGGGCGGTAGGCACGCGCCGCAGCCGCGGTGACCACGCTCACCCGCACGCTCCAGCCCCGCTCGAGCAGGGTTGCCGCTAATGGCGGCCCCTCAGCCGTGCCGGCAAACAGCCAGATCCGGCCTCCGGCCGCCGCTCCCCCCTGGTGCAAACGCAGCCCGTGCATCAGGATGTGGCCCCCTGCCTGTGAACACTGCCGTGAACCATTGCTTGCTGGAGGTGGAGGTGCTGGAGGCGCCCCAGGTGCGCTACACCCAGGACAACCAAACTCCGGTGGCGGAGATGGCGGTGCAGTTCGATGGGCTTCGCCCCGATGATCCGCCGGGCCAGCTGAAGGTGGTGGGCTGGGGCAGCCTCGCGCAGGACCTGCAGAACCGGGTGCAGGTGGGTCAGCGCCTGATGGTTGAAGGGCGCCTGCGGATGAACACCGTGACCCGCCAGGACGGGGTGAAGGAAAAGCGCGCTGAATTCACCCTTTCGCGCTTGCATCCACTGGCGGGTGGTGCCGCCCCAGCCGTTGGTGCCCCAGCCCCCATGGCCAGCCGTGCGGCCGTCCCGGCACCGGCTCGCGCCGCCGCGGCTCCTGCAGCAGCGGCCGCTCCGGCGGCGCCTCAGCCCCCCGCTTGGAACGCTTCGCCCCTGGTGCCGGACCTGCCTGAAGGGGAAGACGAAATCCCGTTCTAAAGCCTCAGTTGTTGGCCGGCAGGTGGAGCTTCTCCTGGGCCTGCTCCAACACCTGACCCAGCTCCCGCTCGAGCGCAGCGAGATCCAGCCGCAGCTCCGGCCAGCGCCCGCCATCGATCTGCTGCAACAGCCAGAGGCGATCGGCGCGCAGCTGCTCCACCAGCTCAGCCGTGGACGGTTCAAGGGTGGATGGTTCGCCGCTGCTCCCCCCGCTGACCGAAGATGTCGCCATGCTTTCCATCGCTTCCCCCGGCAGCCTAGTCACGATCGCTGGGGCCTCCCTCTCGGTGATCGGCTGGATCGGCTACGCCACCAGCAACCCCAACCTGAGCCTGCCCACGATTTTTTACGGGATCCCGATCCTGCTGGGCGGCCTGGCACTCAAATCCTCCGAGCTTCCCCCGGCCCAGCTGTTGGCACCCTCCCCTGAGGCCATGGCCCTGCGGGATGCGCCCGCCAGCCAGACCCTGCGCAAGTTGGTGAAGGATGTGACCCGCTGGCGCTACGGCCAGAAGGCGCACCTGGAGAGCTCGCTCGAGGCCCTCAAGCTCTGGGATGAGGAGGCACCTCCCCAGCTCGAAAGCGTGAGCGAACTGGCGGTGGATGGTCGCTATGGCCTGGCCCTGCGTTTCCGCACCGAAGGCGTGCCCTTTGAGCGCTGGCAGGAGAAGCAGGATCGCCTTGGGCGCTTCTTCGATAAGGGCCTGGAGGCCCGCCTGAGCCAGCCTGCCAGCGGCGAGCTGCTGCTGGAACTGCTGCCCGTACAGCCTGCCTGATCCACGTTCATGACCGCCGACCTTCAGCACGACCGCAGCGATGCCCTGAGGGTGTCGGTTCTGAGCGAAGCCCTTCCTTATATCCAGCGTTTCGCAGGCCGCCGCGTGGTGGTGAAGTACGGCGGTGCCGCGATGGTGCGCGCCGATCTACGCGACGCGGTGTATCGCGATCTGGTGCTGCTCGCCTCGGTGGGGGTGAAGCCAGTGGTGGTGCATGGCGGCGGCCCGGAAATCAACGATTGGCTCGGGCGGCTGCAGATTCAGCCCGAGTTCCGCAATGGCCTGCGGGTCACCACGCCCGAAACCATGGATGTGGTGGAGATGGTGTTGGTGGGGCGGGTGAACAAGCAGATCGTGAATGGCCTCAACCGCCTCGGCGCCCGTGCTGTGGGGTTGTGCGGCAGCGATGGCGGCCTGGTGCGGGCCCGCACCTATGGCGATGGCAGCAATGGCCTGGTGGGGGATGTGGCCGCCGTGGATCCGGCGGTGCTCTTCCCGCTGCTGGAGGCGGGCTATATCCCTGTGATTTCTTCGGTGGCTGCCGATGCCGACGGCCAGGCCCACAACATCAATGCCGATACCGTTGCCGGTGAGCTGGCGGCGGCCCTGCAGGCCGAGAAGCTGATCCTGCTCACCGACACCCCCGGCATTCTTCAGAACCGCGACGATCCGGAGTCGTTGATTCGCTCGGTGACGCTCTCCGAGGCCCGCGGCCTGATCGCCAGCGGTGTGGTGGCCGGCGGCATGACGCCCAAAACCGAGTGCTGCATCCGCGCCCTGGCCCAGGGGGTTTCGGCGGCGCACATCGTGGATGGCCGCACTCCCCACGCCCTGCTGCTGGAGGTGTTCACCGATGCCGGCATCGGCACCATGGTGGTGGGAAGCACCCAGCCCCGTTAGCCGGTCCGTGCAGCAGAGCGAGTTCGAATCCCTGGAGGCGCTGAGCGAGCCCGCCCGTCAGGCGCTGGAGCGTGGCGATTACGGCCGGTGCCAGCAGTTGCTGGCTCCCCTGCTGGAGCAGCACCACGTCAGCACTCCGTTCGGCGGGCAACTGCGCCTGCTGCTGGCCACCGCCCAGATGGGGCAAGGCAATAGCACCGCTGCAGCGGCCACCTGCCGCAGCCTGCGGGCCTGCCGCGATGCCAGCCTGCGCAGCCAGGCCAAGGATCTGCAGGAGGTGCTGGAGGCCCCGGCGCTCGAACGTCCGCGGGAGTGGTCGATGACCCTGCCCCCACTGGGAGAGGTGCAACCCCTCGAAGGGCAAGTGCAGGCCCTGGCGCGCCGCCGCCGCCGCCGACAGCCGCCCCCTCCGCCGGCACCGCCCACCGGCCCCACCAGCGCTCCGCTCGGCTTTGCCGTGGTGGTGATCGTGTTGCTGTTGATCACCGCCCTGCTCGGCGGCTGCGTGGATGTCGACACCACCCTGCGCTTCCCGGCACCCGGGCGGCTGCAGGTCAGCCAGACCAGCACGTCGAGCACCGGCAGTGCCTTGCCCTGGCAGCGCCAGCTCATGGCCGCTGTGAAGTCCACACCGTGGAGTACGCGCCAGGATCATGGCCAGCTCAGCCTGCGGGCCCCGGCGCTGCCGGCTAGCCAGGCCCTGGATTTGCTGACTGCCACCCTGGAGCAGGCCGCAAGCCTGGCTGCCGTGCCGCTGCCGCCGCCAGAGCTGAACCTGGTGGAGCGCAATTGGCTGCTGGGGGTGAGGCAGCAGTTCAGCTGCAGCCTGGATCTTCGCGCTTTGCAGACGCTGCCGGGGCTGGAGTTGAGCCTGTCGCTCGAACCCTTGCCCCAGCGGGCGGTGCGTCGCGCCGAACCGCTGGCGGTCCAGGCCATGGCGCCCCGGCGTGGACGGCCTGCCCGAGTGATCTGGCGGCTCCAGCCCGGATCGCTCAACCAGCTGGAGGTGTCGTGCTGGCGCTGGAGCCGGCTGGGGGTCGGCTCTGTGCTGATCGGGCTGTTGCTGGCGCTGGTGGCTCTGCTGCAGCGGCTCAAGTTGGCGGCGGGGTTTGGGCTGCCCCAGCTGCCGGCCTGAGCTAGAGCTCCAGAGGGTCGGGGTCGATCGCCAACGACACATCCCGCGGCAGCAGCGCCCGCAGCTCCCGCTCCATCGGCACGGGCAGGTCGCCGGCGGCGGGGCCATGCAACAGCAACTGCCAACGGCTGTTGCCCGCCACCCGGGCCACCGGTGCCGGCGCGGGGCCGATGATCAACCAGCCGAGCGCCTCGCTGCGGGGCCGGATGTGTTCCGCCAGCAGCGCGGCGGCGGTGGCGGTGCGGCTCGCTGAAGGGCCCGCCAGCCGTAACAGACAGGCGCGGCTGAAGGGCACCAGCGCAGCGGCGCGCCGTTCCGCCAGCTCCTCGTTCATGAAGGCCTCATAGCGTCCATCCACCAGGTGGCGAATCACCCGGTGCTCGGGGCTGTAGGTCTGAACCAGCACTTCCCCGGGGCGTTCGCCCCGACCGGCCCGCCCCGCCAGCTGCAACAACAGCTGCAGGCATTCCTCCGCGGCCCGCAGATCCGGGCGATGCAGCAGGCCATCGGCCGCCAGCACCGCCGCCAGGGTCACCTGGGGCAGGTCCATCCCTTTGGCCAGCATCTGCGTGCCCACGAGCACGTCTGCTTCCCCGGCGGCAAAGCGTTCCAGCAGCAGCCGATGCCCATCGCGGCCGCGGGTGGTGTCGCGATCGAAGCGCAGCAGCCGCAGCCCCTCAAGCTCCTGCTCGAGATGCTCCAGCACCTGCTGGGTTCCGGCCCCGAAGGGCTTGAAGGCCGTGGATCCGCAGGCACCGCAGCGTTCACCGATCTCGGCGCGGTGGTCGCACCAGTGGCAACGCAGCCAGGAGCGCTCCCGCTGGCGATGGACCGTGAGGGCCACATCGCAGTGGGGGCACTGCACCACCTCGCCGCAGCTGCGGCAGCTCAGAAAGCTGCTGTAGCCCCGTCGCGGCACCAGCACCACCGCCTGGCCGCCGCTGCCGGGCAAGGCTTCCAGCCGTTCCATCAACGGCCGGCTCACCAGGCGCCGGTGGCCCTCCGCCAGCTCCTGGCGCATGTCCACCACACGCACGGGCGGAAGGGGGCGTCCGCCGATGCGCTGCGGCAACTGCAGCAGCCTGCAGCGGGGGGTGCTGCCCCCGCAGGCCAGCCAGGTTTCGAGGCTGGGCGTGGCGGAGCCCAGCAGCAACTGAGCGCCGCTGGCCTGCGCCCGCAGGGCCGCCACATCCCGGGCGTGGTAGCAGGGCATGGGGCTGTCTTGCTTGTAGGAGCGGTCGTGCTCCTCATCCAGCACGATCAGCCCAAGGCCTTCCAGTGGCAGGAAGATCGCCGAGCGGGTGCCCACCACCACCAGGGGCTCGTCGCCGCTGAGGCAGCGGCGCCAGGTTTCGATCCGTTGGCCATCGCTGCAGCCGGAGTGGTACTCCAGCACCTGGGTGCCGAACCGCCGCCGGCAGCGATCCAGCAACTGCGGGATCAGTCCGATCTCAGGGGTGAGCAGCAGCACTGAACGCCCCTGCTGCAGGTGCTGGGCAGCTGCCTGCAGGTACACCTCGGTTTTGCCCGCGCCGGTGACGCCCCACAGCAACAGCTGCTCTCCGGCAGCGGCTCCCTGGAGGGCGGTGAGTGCTGCCCGTTGATCCGGGGTGAGGGGTTGCGGCGACTCCAGGGCCTGATGGGCCAGGGGCCCCGCAGCGCTTTGGCGGTTGAAGGGACGGGACGTGCGCGTGAGCCACTGTCGTTTCAGCAGGGCATCCGCCACGCTGCGGCTCACGCTGGCCTGCTCGAGCAGTTGTTGTTGCCAGCCGCATCCGTTCTGCTGGCGCAACTGCTCGATCAGCCGTGCCTGGGACGGGCTCAACGCGTCGAGCGGTTCGCTACACCCGGTATCGCTCAGTTCCAGCCAGAGCTGCCGGCGGCTGCCGAGGCTTCGGCCCGCTTTGCGCTGCCCGAGCCAGCCCGGGGGGAGGGCTGTTTTCAGGGTGCGAAACACGCTGGTGCGGCACTGCTCGGCCACGGCCTCGATCAGCTGCTGCCAGTGGGGATCCACGGCGGCCCGATGGTGCAGCGCTTCGATCGGTTGGAGTTGGCGGCTGCTGAGTTCGGCTGGCGGTACCTGCAGCAGCTCCACCACCAAGCCGATATGCCGTTGCCCCCGCAGGCGCACCTGCACCAGGTCGCCGCAGCCCAGCTCGAGGGCGGCCGGGTTGCTGTAGGTGAACACCTGCCCTTCGCGGCCAGCCTCCAGCCACACCTGAAGCCAGCCCGGTTGGCTGCAGCCCTGCTCAGGCTGCATGGCGTGCTGAGGCTGCGCTTCGCTCAGGGTGGCAATCAGGGCTGCGTTGGATCGACGGTTGCTCAGGCTTGCGGAGCCGGCAGCCATTTCTTAAGATGACATTGTTGAACAGTCCACCGGGCTGTCGTCGGAACCCGGCAAAGTTCCGTCCAGCGGGAAGATTCGAGGAAAGCCAGGCTTGATCCTGTGCTCCCGATCTGCGACCACCCCTGACAGCGTTGCCTGGGCTCCTGCCCGTCGTTCCTGCTTCCGTCAGTCCGCTTCCACGCCACCTGTTTGATGAGCTGGGGCTCCGCTCCTCCTGCTTGCTTCAACCCTGCATCTGAGCACCGATCCGTTCACGCGCTTGTCGTGGGCCGAGCGGTCAAAACCGTTGAGAGCACCAGGCTGAGCGATCTCGTCCCTTATCGCCCACATCTGTATCCCGCGCCCCAACGTTTGTTGTGGCGGAGCCGCTCTGCTCGATCCCTTGCTGGGTTGGGCCGTTGTGTTGCTCCAGGTCTGGGTTTGTCCTGTTGATCGCCTCGCCCGTCTCTCTGAACCCGATGAGCCCTGCCGCTGCATCCAAAACCACCACCACGAAGGCCTCTGCTGCCAAGGCCTCGGCTTCCAAGGCCGCTAAGCCCGAAATCCTGATGGTGGCGAACGCCTCCGGTGAAACGATCACGGTGGCGAAGGCCAAGCCCAAGGCCAGCCGCAGCAAGGCCAAGGCAGACGACGACACCACCGCGGCCAAGGCGGCTAACAAGGTGACCCCCACGAAGGCCAAGGCTGCCTCCAAGACCGCTGCCGCCAAGACCAAGGCCGCGCCCAAAGCCAAGGCTGCGACGAAGAGCAGCACCAGCAAAACCACGGCCAAGGCGTCGGCGAAGTCCGCTGCACCCGCCAATCTCGACGCTGCTGCCGATCAGCTCCTGGCCGCTGCCGATGCCAAGGCTGCCGATGCCAAGCCGGCGGAAAAAGATGCCAAGGCCGCCAAGGCCCTGGCCAGCATCAAGGTGGGTCCCAAGGGTGTTTACACCGAAGATTCGATCCGCGTTTATTTGCAGGAGATCGGCCGGATCCGCCTGCTGCGGCCCGATGAGGAGATCGAGCTGGCCCGCAAGATCGCTGATCTGCTGCAACTCGAGGAGCTGGCGGCTCAGTTCGAGACCGACCACGGCCACTACCCCGACACCAAGGAGTGGGCGGCCCTGGTGGAGATGCCCCTGATTAAGTTCCGCCGCCGGCTGATGCTTGGCCGGCGCGCCAAGGAAAAGATGGTGCAGTCGAACCTGCGCCTGGTGGTGTCGATTGCCAAGAAGTACATGAACCGGGGCCTGAGCTTCCAGGACCTGATTCAGGAAGGCTCCCTCGGCCTGATTCGCGCTGCTGAGAAGTTCGACCACGAGAAGGGCTACAAGTTCTCCACCTACGCCACCTGGTGGATTCGCCAGGCGATCACCCGCGCCATTGCTGATCAGAGCCGCACCATCCGCCTGCCGGTGCACCTCTACGAGACCATCTCGCGCATCAAGAAAACCACCAAAACCCTCTCCCAGGAATTCGGCCGCAAGCCCACGGAAGAAGAGATCGCCGAATCGATGGAGATGACCATCGAGAAGTTGCGCTTCATCGCCAAGAGTGCCCAGCTGCCGATCTCCCTGGAAACTCCGATCGGTAAGGAGGAGGATTCTCGCCTCGGTGACTTCATCGAAGCCGACATCGAGAACCCCGAGCAGGACGTGGCCAAGAACCTGCTGCGCGAAGACCTTGAAGGTGTGCTCGCCACCCTCAGCCCCCGTGAGCGCGATGTGCTCCGCCTGCGCTACGGCCTCGACGATGGCCGCATGAAGACCCTGGAGGAAATTGGTCAGATCTTCGATGTGACCCGCGAGCGCATCCGCCAGATCGAAGCCAAGGCCCTGCGCAAGCTGCGCCACCCCAACCGCAACGGCGTGCTCAAGGAGTACATCAAGTAGTGCTCGGGCCCTCAGGGGCTCGTCCTACGGTGCTTTTGCCGGCGGCTGGTCCGCCGGCTTTCTCTTGCGCGGCGCCATGGCTCTGAGGCTTTCGATTGTGCTGCCCACCTACAACGAGCGGGGCAACATCGAGCCGCTGTTGGCACAGCTGTTGCCGCTGCAGCACCACTACAGCCTGGAAATTCTGGTGGTGGACGATGACTCCGCCGATGGCACGGCTGAGCTGGTGCGCCAGCTCGCCCACCGTGAACCGCGCCTGCGCCTGATCCGCCGCGTGGGGCGATCCGGCCTGGCCAGTGCCATCAAAGAAGGCTTGCTGGATGCCACCGGTGATGTGGCCTTGGTGATGGACAGCGACGGCCAGCACGAGCCCGCTTCCGTGCAGCGAGCGATCGAGACCCTGGCCCAGGGTGATCTGGATCTGGTGATTGGCAGCCGCTTCCATCCCGAGGCTGAAATTCTGGGCCTCAGCGGCCGGCGGGAGCGGGGCTCCAATTGGGCTAACGCCAGTGCCCGCTTCAGCTTGCCGCGTCGCTACGGGCACCTCAGCGATTACATGAGTGGCTTCTTCGCGCTGCGGCTCGAACCTCTGCTCCCGTTGATCCGGGCGGTGGATGTGAACGGCTTCAAGTTTTTGTATGAGCTGCTGGCGGTGAGTGGCGGAGCCCTCGCCACCGCTGAAGTGCCCCTCAGTTTTCAGCCCCGCAGCTACGGCAGCTCCAAGCTCGATCTGGCGATCTTCTGGGATTTCCTGATCTCCATCCTTCATAGCCTCAGCCTGCGGCTGTTGCCCCGCCGGGCGATCAGCTTTGGCTTGGTGGGGGTGAGCGGCGTGGCCGTGCAACTGATTGCCACCCAGTTGTTGATGCTTATGGGCCTGGGCTTTGAGCAAGCCTTGCCCTTCGCGGTGGTGGTGGCCGCCAGCTCCAACTACCTGATCAACAACGCCCTCACCTTCCGCTTCCAGCGGCTGCAAGGTGTGGCCTTGCTGCGTGGATTGCTCAAGTTTCTGCTGGTGGCCTCCCTGCCGGTGCTGGCCAATGTGGGGCTGGCCTCGGCCTTCTACAGCCTGGTGGCGCGCGACACCCTCTGGGCGCAGCTGGCGGGAATCCTGGTGGTGTTCGTGTGGAACTACGCCGCCAGTAGCCGTTTCGTGTGGAACACCCCCTAATTTCTCGGCATGCAACGCTTCAATGCCTGGCTCGACCGGGACGCCCGCCGCAGCCTGCTGTTGGCTGTGCTCGCCTTGTGCGCCCTGTGCGCGGGGTTGTTTGGTCAACAGCTCGGTGGGCTGGGGCTGATGGACAAGACCGAGGGGCTGTTTGTGGAGATCCCTCGCCAGATGCTCGAGAGCGGCGATTGGATCACCCCCCGTTGGAACGGGGAGCTCTTCTTCGACTACCCCGTTTGGGGCTACTGGATGGTGGGCCTTTGTTTCCGCCTGTTTGGTGTGAGCGAATGGGCGGCCCGCCTGCCGGCGGCGCTGGCGGCGAGCGCCACCGTGTTGGCAGTGTTTGCGGTGTTACTGCTAGTGGCTCCTGCCGCTGAGGCCGCGCATCAGCGCCTCGGCCGCGCCCTGCTGGGCGGCACGGTCTTGGCCCTCTGCCCCGGTTGGATCGGCTGGGGCCGCTCCTCGGTCACCGACATGTTTCTGGCCAGCGGCATCAGCTTGGCCTTGCTCAGCTTCGTGCTGGCCCACACCGCTTCAGCCCAGAGACCCTGGCAGCGGCCGTTTGGCTTTGTGGGCCTGGCGGTGTTCTGCGGTGTGGCGGTGCTGGCGAAGGGGCCTGTCGGCCTGCTGCTGCCGGGGCTCGTGATGCTGGCCTTCTGGGCCTTGAAAGGCAGCCTGCTTCAGGAGATCAGGCGGACGCCCTGGCTGCCCTTGGTGGCGCTGTTTCTGGGGGTGGCTGCCCCCTGGTACGGCCTGGCCACCGCTGCCAATGGCACTGAATTTCTGGGGCGGTTTCTCGGGTTCAGCAACCTCGAGCGTTTCACCTCGGTGATCTACGACCACCCCGGCCCGCCTTGGTTCTATTTGCCCTGGGTGGTGCTGCTGTTGCTGCCTTGGTCGTTGTATCTGCCAGTGGCGGCTGCTCGGTTGCGCTTCTGGCGGTTGCCGGTGTGGCGCCGCACACCGGCTGGTGAGGATTTGCCCCTGTTGGCCCTGCTGTGGCTGGTGTTGATGGTGGCCTTTTTCTCGGCTGCCGCCACCAAGTTGCCGGGTTACATCCTGCCGGCCCTGCCGGGGGGGAGCCTCCTGATCACCCTTTTGTTCGCGCCCTTGCAGCCGGCTTCCCCACCGTTGGGGGCGGGTCTGCGGATCAGTGGTTGGGGCAATGCAACCCTGCTGGCCTTGATGGGGGTGGCTGCGGTGCTGGCTCCTCGCTGGCTCGACACCGATCCCTCCTATCCCGCCTTTGCGGATGCCCTGCGGGCTTCCGGCTTGCCCTGGCTGTTGGCGATCCCTCTGCTGTTGGCCGCTGCAGCCCTGGTGCTGCTGCTCTGCCGCGCTGGCCTGGGTTGGTTGTGGCTCCCGAATGCGGCCGGGGTGGCGGCGGCCCTGGCCCTGGTGATCCCTGTGCTGGTGCCCCTGATTGATCGTGAGCGGCAGCTGCCGATTCGGGAGCTGGCGAGGCTGGCGGCGGATCAGGGCAAGCCCGGCGAGCCCCTGATGGTGGTGGGCTACAAGCGCTACAGCGTGGTGTTTTACAGCGGCCGCCCGGTGCTGTTTGTGAGCTCGCCTCGCAAGGCTGCCCGCAGCCTCAGCCAAGGGCCTCGCTCCACGCCGCCAGCCAGTGTGCTGCTGCTGGGGAGCGATGCGGAACTGCTCGACTTCGGGATCGGTCCTGGTGACGGCACTCCCTTGGGCCGCCGCGATGCCCATCGCCTGCTGCGCCTGCCGGTGGAGCAGCTGCAGCAACTGGAGCCCAGCTGATGGCGGCCTGGCTTCGCCTCCTGCGCGACTGGCTCAGGGCACTGGGGCCCTGGCGCTTGGGTTTTGCCGTGGTCACGGCGCTGGTGCTGGGTTGGGCTGGTCCTCAGTTGGCGTCCCTGCGCCATCCCCGCCTCGATGAGCAGCTGCTCGATGGGGTGCACCGCTTGATCCCGGAGCCGATCGGTGACCTGCTTCTGCGGGTGTATCAGATGAGTGGCGTGCACCTCACCGCCGTGCTGGTGTTGGCGGTGCTGATCTTTCTGGCTCTGAAGCGCTTCTGGGCTGAGCTGATCTGTTTGGTGATGGGCACCGGCGGCATCCTGCTGATCGTGGATCGCTGGCTCAAGCCGCTGTTTGACCGGCGCCGGCCCAGTGGGCGTCTGTTGGACGACATCAGTGGCCGCAGCTTTCCCAGCGGCCATGCCGCGGGATCGGTGGTGTTTTATTTCCTCACCTGCTGCCTGCTCTCGGCCCACTACCCCCGCTTGCGCCGCCCACTGTTTCTGTTCTCGAGCGCTTGGGTGGGCTTGGTGTGGCTCAGCACGATCTATTGCCGAGCCCATTGGCTGAGCGATATCGCGGCCGGAGCCGCCGTGGGGTATGTGTGGCTCAGCTTCTGCCTGGCCGGCTTCACCGTCTGGGAGCAGCGTTGCCGCCCTGCCTCGCCCCTTTCCCCCCATGGCTGACGCCTCGGTTTCCCTCGACAGCCTCCGCGGCCTGCGCACCGCCCCCCAGCTCGATGCGGCGGCGACTGAAGAGCTACGCGCTGCGTTGCTGCCGCGCCTGCAGCGTTGTGAATGGTTCACGGTTGGGGTGATGGCGCCGTCGGCCGAAGCTGCTGTTCAGGCGCTCCGTGCCTTGGAAGGTGCCCTGGGCTGGGACGCCCATGAGCTCGATCCGGCCGGAGAGGCCCTGGCCAGCATCGAGGGCCCGGTCTTCCTCAAGGCCAATCAAAACAACGGCCGGTTTCTGGTGCGCCGCGAAAGCGGGTTGGGCCAAGGCGTGCTGATCACGGGCCACAGCCCTGTGGAACCCGAGGCGGAAGACACCTGGGGCCCCCTGCCCCTCGATCTGTTCGCGGCCTGATCGCGACGACTGATCACGACTTGGGCGTTCTCATCCAGCCCAGGCACACCGATCCTTAGGCTTGCCGGCTGTACGTCGGCGGCCTAGCGCTGCCTCCTCCCGCTTCCGATGGCCGCTTCCCAACTGCGCATTGCCTCCCGCCGCAGCCAGCTGGCCATGGTGCAGACCCATTGGGTGCGCGATGAGCTGGCCAAGGCCCACGAGGGCTTGGAGATCACCATCGAGGCGATGGCCACCCAGGGCGACAAGATCCTGGATGTGGCCCTGGCCAAGATCGGCGACAAGGGCCTGTTCACCAAGGAGCTTGAGGCTCAGATGCTGGTGGACCGGGCCGATATCGCCGTCCATAGCCTCAAGGATCTGCCCACCAACCTGCCCGAGGGGTTGATGCTCGGCTGCATCACCGAGCGGGAAGACCCCGCCGATGCCCTGGTGGTGCACGAAAAGCACAAGGACAAAACCCTCGCCACCCTTCCCGAGGGCTCGGTGGTGGGCACCAGCTCCCTGCGCCGCCTGGCCCAGCTGCGCCACCACTTCCCGCACCTCACCTTCAAGGACGTGCGCGGCAACGTGATCACCCGCCTCGAGAAGCTCGATTCTGGTGAATTCGATTGCCTGATCCTGGCGGCTGCCGGCCTCGGTCGCCTCGGCCTGGGCGACCGCATTCACGAACTGATCGATCCCTCCATCTCGCTGCACGCCGTGGGCCAGGGTGCCCTCGGCATCGAGTGCCGCGAGGGCGACACCGCCGTGCTGGAGCAGATCAAAGTGCTGGAGCATCTGCCCACCGCCCGCCGCTGTCTGGCGGAGCGCGCTTTCCTGCGGGAGCTCGAGGGTGGTTGCCAGGTGCCCATCGGCGTGAACACGCGCTTCGAGGGTGAGGAGCTGGTGCTCACGGGCATGGTGGCGAGCCTCGATGGCCAGCGCCTGATCCGCGATGAGGCCCGCGGCAACCAGAACGATCCCGAGGCGATCGGCATCGCCCTGGCCCATGCCTTGCGGGCCCAGGGCGCCGGCGAGATCCTGGAGGAGATCTTTGCCACCGTCCGGCCTGAGGCCTGATTCACCAGCCCCCGATTCGGTGGCGAGCGGCTCGGCTGAGGCCCGCTCGCTGCCTTTTCAGTGGAGCCTGCTCGCCTGGGCTGCCCTGGTAGGTGGGTTAACGGGGTTGGCCGTGGTGGGATTCCACTTCCTGCTGGGCTTCATCAACAACTTTCTCTACGGCCCAGTGGTGGAGGGCCTGATCGGCCTGTTCAGCGCCGCCCCTCCCGAACCGCCCGTTGTGCCGGAACCAACGGCTGTTCCCGGCACGCCCCTGGGGGCGTTGCTGCAGATCGGCCTTGGGGGGCTGGCGTTTCTGCCACCGCCGCCGCCACCACCCGATCCGATTCCCCTCCCGGGTGATCCCTTGCCTTTGTGGCTCTCGGCCTGGCCGGTGGTGCTGGTGCCCTTGCTCGGTGGCGTGGCGGTTGGGGCGTTGCGCCAATGCACCCGTGATCTGGGGCCTAGCCTGCCGAGCCTGATGGCCATGGCCGACGGCAGCGTGCAGGCAGCACCCAGGCTGCCGTTTGTGCGTTTGCTGGCCGCCTCCCTCAGCCTGGGCAGCGGCGCCTCCCTGGGCCCGGAAGGCCCGAGTGTGGAGAGTGGCGGGAATATCGGCCTGTGGGTGGCTGGCAAAGGTGGCTTGTCGCCTGATTCCCAGAAGGCCCTGGTGGCGGCGGGCGTGGCGGCAGGTCTGGCGGCGGGTTTCAAGGCGCCGATCGCTGGCTTGTTTTTTGCCTTTGAAGGCAGTTACAGCACGATCCCCGGACGCCCCAGCGTGCGCGCCGTGTTGGTGGCCGCTGTGGCGTCGTCGCTGGTCACCCAGCTGTCGCTGGGGGATGAGCCGATCTTCAGGCTCCCGGCCTATGAGGTGCGCTCCCCGCTCGAGCTGCCCCTGTATCTGGGCCTGGGAGTGGTGGCGAGTGGCATGTCGCTGGCGCTGCTCAATCTGTTGGCGGCGGGCCGCAGCGAGCGGGTTCAACGGCAGCTGCAGCGGCTGCCGGCCTGGGTGGTGACCGGCCTTGGCGGCCTCGCCGTTGGCCTGATGGCCCTCGGTTTCCCTCAAGTTTTGGGGGTTGGCTACGACACCATCGGCGCGCTGCTGGGCCGGGATGGCGGTATTGCCCTGTTGAGCCTGCTGGGGCTGTTGGTGGTGAAGTTGCTCGCCACGGGCCTCAGCAGTGCCATGGGCTTCGTGGGCGGTGGCTTTGCACCGGCGCTGTTTCTGGGGGCCGTGCTTGGCAATGTGTATGGCCAGCTGCTCGGCGAGAGCGGATTGCAGCTCGCGGTGGCTGAACCACCGGCCTACGCCATGGTGGGCATGGCGGCCGTGTTGGCGGGCAGTGCCCGGGCGCCGCTGACCGCCCTGCTGCTGCTGTTTGAGCTCACCCACGACATTCGCATCGTGCTGCCGTTAATGGCGGCCGCTGGCTTGAGCGCGCTCCTGGTGGAGCGCTGGAAGGGCATGGCTGATCCCGGGTTGCTCGGTCCCGATCGTCCGGAGGAGCAGCGGCGTGCACGCCTGGCCTCGATGGCGGTGATGGAGGCCCTCGAGCCGGAGTCGCCCCTGGTGCTTGCTGGATCCACGCCGGCGGGAGCAGCGTTGGAGCAGCTGCTCGATGCCCATGGCCATTGCCTGGTGGTGGAGGAGGGCGGCTGGGTGCTGGCGCTGGTCACCCTCGAAGATCTGCAGCGTCCGATCTCCGCGGGGCTCAGCCAGCAACCCCTGCGCGATTGCCGCCGCTCCGATCTGCTTTGGCTCTCGGCCGAGGCCAATCTCTGCCAGCTGGAGGATCAACTCCAGCCCAATGGCCTGCGGCAGGTGCCGGTGTTTGCGCTCGATGATCAGGCCCTGCCCGCCTTGCCGGTGGGCGTGCCAAGCACGGGCCTGCCGTTAGCAGCGCTCCAGGGGCTGGCCAGCCGGGATGGCATGGCCCGCGCCCTGGCGCGCTCCAGCGCTCAGTTCACCAGCTTGGGGTCGATGACCTCCATGTAGCGGGCTTCGCACTCCTTGATGATCTTCACGGCCTCAGCGGCATCGAAGAAGCCGTTCACGCGGCAGGTGCCGGGCTTCTTGAGATCCTTGTAGTGCTCCCAGTAGTACTGGGTTTCCTTCAGCCAATGCTCACCGAGCTGGGTGTAGCTGGTGATGTGATCCATGCGCTTGTCATCGGCGAGCACGGCGATCACCTTGTCGTCGACTTCGCCGCCGTCGTCGAACTTCATGATGCCGATGATGCGGGCCTCCACCAGGGAGCCGGGCACCAGGGGCTCGGTCACACCCACGATCTCGATGTCGAGCGGGTCGCCATCTTCATCCCAGGTGCGGGGGATGCAGCCGTAGGCGAAGGGATAAGCCAGCGAGGAGTAACCCACGCGATCGAGCTTCAGGTGCCCGGTTTCGGTGATCAGCTCGTACTTGTTGATCGTGTTGCTGTTGAGCTCCACGATCGTGTTCAGGCGCAGCTCGGCTTCATCGGCGAAGGCGGGCAGCACGTGCAGCAGGTTGAGCATCGTGCGGCTCGGGGCGTGGTCGATGTTCGCCATCAGGGCAGCGGCAAGGGATGTGGGCGGCATCCTACGGATGGCACTCAGCCCGCTAATCGCTCCAGCTTCTGGCGCAGGTAGCGCTCAAAGGGCTCAGGGCTGAGGGGCTGGCCGCTCACCTGTTGCACCAGCTCAGCAGCATTCACGCTGCGGCCCAGTGGGTACACCCGCTGCTGCAGCCATTGGCCGAGCTCGGCGTCGCGGCCGGCCTCCAGCAGCGCCTCAATCGGCCCCAGCTCCCGCTCCAGGGTTTCGCTGAGCTGGGCGCTGATCAGATGGCCCAGGGCATAGGAGGGGAAGTAGCCGAACAGGCCTTCGCTCCAGTGCACGTCCTGAAGGCAGCCTTCGGTGTTGTTGGCGGGCGTGACCCCCAGCAGCTCCTGCATCCCACGGTTCCAGGCCTCAGGGAGCTCGGCCACCGGCATGCCGCCCTCCACCAGGGCCAGCTCGAGCTCGTAGCGCAGCAGCACGTGCAGCCCGTAGCTCACCTCATCGGCCTCCACCCGCGTGAGGCCGGCGCGGATCGGATTGAGATCGCGCCAGAAGGCCTGCGGGCTTTCCCACACATCGCGGCCGAGTGCAGCTGCGAAGCGCGGGTGCCAGCGCCGCGCCAGGGCCTGGCTGCGGCCGAGCCGGTTTTCATAGAAGAGGCTCTGGCTTTCGTGCACGGCCATCGACGTGGCCTCCCCCAGGGGCCAGGGGAACCAGTGCTCGCCGCTGCGGGGCAGCCCCTGCTCGTAGAGGCTGTGGCCCCATTCGTGGGCTGTGGCCAGAAAGGCGGAAAAGGGCTGTCCCTCCACCACGCGGGTGGTAATCCGGAAGTCGTCTGGGCCGAGGGTGCAGGAGAAGGGATGGGGGGAGCGGGCGCGGTGGCAGCGCTCCGGGTTGTAGCCCCAGTCCTGGAGCAGCTCAGCGCAGAGGGAATCTTGATCGGCTTCGCTCAGATCCCAGGCCTCGCGGCTGCCCGATGGCAGGCTGCGGGCCTGCTCCAGCAACGGCGGCAGCAGCTCCCGCAGGGGCACCAGCAGGGCCGCCAGTTGCTGTTGGCTGATATCGGGCTCGAAGGGTTGGGCCAGGATTTCCCAGGCACTGCGCGGCGTGCCATCGGCCTGGGCTTCCACGGGGGCCAGCTGCGCGGCTTGCTCCAGTCGCAGGGCGATCAACTGCTGCAGGGCCGGGGCAAACAGCTCGAACTGGTTGTTGCGCTTGGCCTCTTGCCAGCAGCTGTATCCCTCGGCCTGGGCCTTCGCGATGGCGCCCACCAGTGCTGGGTCGAGCCGGCTTTGGCGCGCTAACTCACGCTGCAGCAAGCGAAGGTTGTGGCGTTGTTCGGCTGGAGCCTCAGCTGAGAGCTCCTGTTCGGCGGCGGCCAGCAACTCTTGGTACGCCGCGCTGGTTTGCCGTTCGTGCAGTTGCTGCGCCAGCAGGGCCAGCTGTTCTCCACGCCAGCCGGCGGCTGCCGCTGGCATCACCGTGTTTTGGTCGAAGTAGAGGCTGCTGTGGATGCCGCCGATCAGCTGGGTGGTGTGGAGATGGGCGCGCAGGCGCTCCCAGGTGGTGGAAGGGGTGGTGCTCATCAGCTCCAGTGCAGCTCCATGGGCACGGCACCTTCGAGGCTGCGTTTCACCGGGCACTGCTCGCCGGCGCGGATTAACACGGCGCGCTGCTGATCATTCAGGTGGGCCGGCAGCTGAATCCACACCGCGAGCAGGGCGATCCGCCGCGGCGCTTCGCTGGTCATTGTTTTTTCCACCTTGGCGTCGGCGCCCGTGAGGTCCCAGCCATGGCGCTCTGCCACGATCCCCATGATCGTGAGGATGCAAGTGCTCAAGGCCGTGGCCACCAGGTCGGTGGGGGAGAAACGCTCTCCTTTGCCCTGGTTGTCGGTTGGAGCATCGGTTTCCAGCTCCGTGCCGGATGGCCCGTGTTGCGCCAGGCAGCGCAGCTGTCCCTGATAGCGGCTGTCGATCAATGTCATCGCCAGGGCGGTGGCTGCGGGCAGCTTGGCAGTTTCGCCGCGCTTCGCTTGAGTGATGGTCTGCGTTGGATGCGATGTGCCCGTGTTCGCCCTGATTACAGCGCCCCATCCGGGTGCGCCGGTGATGGGCCTGGCGAAGGCGATTCAGCTGTCGGTGGCACCGGTGTTTCTGCTCACGGCCATTGCCGGCGTGCTGAGTGTGATCAGTAATCGCTTGGCTCGGGTGCTGGATCGTTCCCGGGATCCCAGGGGGCCGAGTGCGGGCAGTCAGGAGCTGCTGTTGCTGCGCAAGCGGATGGGGTTGCTGTCGCGAGCGATCGAGTGCGTCAGCGTCACCGGTGTGCTCGTGTCGACCGTGGTGGCCGTCACCTTCATCAGTGCCATCACGGTGCTCGATCTGGCCGCGATTGTGGTGCCGCTGTTTGTGTTGGCGATGCTCACCTTGATCGCCGGGTTGTTGCTGCTTTTGATGGATACGCGCGTGGCCTCACAGATGATGCGGCGCCGTTTCTGATCGACAGCTGCAGAGTTGATCCAGGTTCGGGCGGCGCGTCAGCGGCAGGCGCCAGCGTGCCCACAGGCCATAGAGCCCATCGGCAATCGCGCGCAGCACTGGCCAGCCGCTGGGGGCGTAGAGCCATCCCAGCTCAATCAGGCGGTAGGCCGCACGAAACACCTCCACATCCCGTAGCACCGTGCCATCGGCTTGGAGGGCGTGGATCCGCCCCATGGCTTGGCGGTAGGTGATGCCCCCATGGGCTTGCGGGTCGTAGTCGGCGGCGTCGATGTCGACAAACGCCAAACGGGGCTGGCTCGGATGCAGGCGCTGGTCGCGCTGGCGCAGGAAGGTCACTTCACGCAGGCAGAGCGGACAGCCGCCGTCGTAAAGCAAGGTGAGGGCAGGACCTTGGGGGTTGCTCATTTCTGGCGGCAGTAGCCACCGCCCACATTCATCCAGCCGGATGGGCAGGCCTGGCCGTTGGTGGGCTGAAGTGTGTAGTTCATCAAGCCGAGGGTTGAGCACTTGCCGTTGAAGGTGTCCACATAGCCGAGGGGGCAGATGTTTCCGATCTTGGGCACCACGCGCTGGGCATGGGCTGGGGTAGCCAGGCCCAGGCAAGCGCTGATTGCTGCCAGGGGAATGGCGATTCTGTGCATCAGACGCTCCTGCATTGTTGGGAATGAATGAGGCTGCGAGCCTAACCAGAACCTGAACACTGCAGCTCAAAAGGCCCCGCGGTTGGGCGGGGCCTGATCGATTGGGATGCGGTGACGGCGATCAGAGCCCCATGCCACCGAGATTGGGCTCAAGTTGCAGGCCGGTGGGAGGATTGATCACATCCATGTTGAAGATGTTCACCAGTTCCTGTTGGTTGAAGCCTGAGCCAGGGGTGAGAAGGAGGCCTGGCAGATCGCCGATCGGGTTGTTTTGCTCGGCGATGGCGTCGACGGTGCCGGGGCTCAGCTCCGTTTGGCGCAGCAGCGTGAAGCGGTCGGGATCGATCAGCAGATCACGGCTGTTGAACACGCCATCGCCGTTGGTATCGAGCTGGCTGATCCAGTCGTTCAACTGTTGACCAGTGGCCCCGCCGGTTTGACCGCCGCCGGTTTGGCCGCCACCGGTTTGACCGCCTCCGGTTTGGCCGCCTGTGCCGCCACCACCGGTGATCGGGTCGTCGCCACCATCATCAGGGCCGGGACGCTCTTGTTCGAGCGATAGATCGTGGTCAATAACCTTGTTGCGGCTGTTCTTGGTGAGTTTGATCTTCACCCGCTCGCCTGGGGTGAAGTCGTAGTCCTTGCCTTGGTAATTGAAGCTGGCATCCATCCCGTCACCGGGCAGATCTTCCACCGTCAGCCATCCTTTGACCTTGTTGCCTTTGGCCTTGAAGCTGGAGTTGAAGCTGCCGTCGTCGTTGCAGGCGCCTGAAAGATCGATGGCTTTTTTACCGCCTTTGCCTTTCGAGAATCCCTCGAAAGACCAGCCGATGCCGGCGAGGGTGTCAACATTGCCGAGGTCGCCAGAGAAACCGAAGCGTGCCATGAATCTGTGGGGGGTGTGTGGTTGGGGAGGTGTGTTTTCCTCCGATGCACTTACCCTCGCTCGATCGTTGGCAGGCAGCTCTGATCGGCATCAACGCTGGCTGTGATCTTGCTCACAGGGAGGCCGAAGCCCTATCGCGCTCAGGCTCTGAAGCGGTTGGTGGTGTCTCAATGCAAGCGAAGCCAGGAGAACCGACCCGAACGCGGCCGTTCTGGCTGCCTCCACTCGCTCATTCACGTCAGCAGCTCACCGCTCTGAGCCATTCGAGCTCGTGTCGCGATCAATCCTTTGTGAGATGAGCGTATTCGATTAACGCATCACACGCCCCTTGTCAGCCTTTGAGTTTTTAGGAACCGGAAGCACATGATCCTGACTCATTATCCCGCCCGCAATGTTTGCCAGGTCTTCATCCGAAAGTGCTGTACTAGCCTTCACCGATTTTTCTGAAGAACAAGGATTGGACTCCTTGCTGAAGGTCGCTGATCCGTCGGCAATGCTTCCTGGCCTGAGTGTTTCGTCGGACATCTGCTTGGGTTCTCGTTTTTAGAGTCCTAGCGCAGTCGCAGCAGGCATGCAACGCCGATCTCGCGCCATGCCATCGCGCCCATGGAGGGGGCAGCTTGGTGGTCTAGGCCAGCTCCACTACCCTGCGTCTGCCAGCACGTCGGACATTGGCTGGTGGCTGAAAGCCAACAGAGATACGGGACTTCAATGAGGCAATTACTGTCCGAGCTGTCAGTTCAGACCAAGGGCGAGGGGTTCACGAACATCACCGCTGCGATCAATGCTCTGATCGCTCAAAGCAAGATGCGGCAGGGCATTTGCCAGATCTTCGTTAAACACACCAGCTGCTCGCTCACGGTGAACGAGAACGCTGATCCGCGGGTGTTGCGCGATCTCACCACCTATCTCAGAGCCCTGGTGCCCCAGGAGGGGGTGCGCCCCATCAGCGGCGAGGGAGGCCTGCAGCGCTATGCCCATGACGATGAAGGCCCTGACGACATGCCGGCCCACATCCGCACGGCGCTCACCACCACGAGCCTGGGCCTCTCGTTTGACCGGGGGCGTCTGGTGCTGGGCACCTGGCAGGCGGTGTATCTGTGGGAGCACCGGGCCCACGCCCACCAGCGCCAGCTCAGCCTGCATCTGATCGGCGAATGACTCCAACCATGGCCACTCCCATCAGCGTCGTCCACAACCCCTCAGCTGATCAGCTCCGGCAGCTGGGCGTAGCGGATTGGCCGATCTGGAGCTGCGGGGTGAGCACGTTTCCTTGGACCTACGACGCGCAGGAAACCTGCCTGCTGCTGGAGGGTGACGTGACCGTTACACCGGATGGCGATGAACCTGTGCGTTTCGGTGCCGGTGATTTGGTGACCTTCGCCGCTGGGCTGAGCTGCAGCTGGGATGTGCACGTCCCCGTGCGCAAGCACTACCGCTTCGGGTGAGCCAGGCTGGGCCAGACGCAACGCAGGCCGATGGCTGCTGTTCCTCTCACTGCTGATCAGATTGCGGCCTTGCCCCAGCAATGTCCGAACTGGAGCCTGGTGGGCGGGAAGCTGCGGCGTGAACTGCGGTTTGCCGATTTTGTGGAGGCGTTCGGCTTCATGGCCAGGGTGGCGCTGATCGCGGAGGCGATGGGCCACCACCCCGAATGGAGCAACGTGTGGAACCGGGTCACGATCGAGCTCACCACCCACGACACGGGTGGCCTCTCCGATCTCGACCTGCAACTGGCGCAGCGGATTGATGACCTCGCCGGCTGATCTCACGCTCCTGGCACGGGTGCTGCCGCTGGCCATCGGTGCCGCCGTGAGTCCGGTGGTGTTGGTGTGTCAGCTGCTCAATCTCTCCAGCCCCCATCGGGCCCTGGCCCGCAGCGCCGCCTTTTTGCTCGGCTGCACGCTGATGGTGTTGGTGTGGCTGCTGTGTGCCGGATGGATTGCCAGCCTGCTGCCCACGTCCCAACCCGGCCCTGATCCGATCGCGGCGGCCTTGGATGCCACCTTTGCCCTGTTGCTCTGTGCTCTGGGGCAGCGGATCCTGCAACAGCCGCGTCCAAGCGAACCCAAGCCAGCAGCGTCTGGGGTGATGGCGCCGGCCCTGAGTGGTTTGGCCCTGATGGGCTGCAACCTCTCCTCGCTGGTGCTGTTTTTACCCGCCGTGCAAGACATCAGCCGTGCGCCCCTGGCGGGTTCGGCCTGGTGGGGGGCAACCCTGCTGGTGGTTCTGTTCACCTTGCTGCCAGCCTGGCTGCCGCCGCTGCTGGCACTGCTGCTCGGTCGTCGGGGGCGTGCGGCTTTGGCGCGTTTGTCGTCTTGGGTGGTGCCGCGGCAGCGGGGGATCAACGCCTCGGTTTGTTTTGTGTTGGCGCTGGTGCTCGCGCTGCGGGCGTTAGCGCGCGCTTGATCCCCGGGGCGGAATCGTTAAGCCATTGCTGTCGCGTTGCACTTCATAGGCCGGCGAGAGAATTTCAATGCCAGCTGTTGCGAAGCTGTCTTGAATGGCAGCCAGTAAGCGCGACAGGATCGCGCGGTATTGGTTGGCATCGTGGATTCTGGCGTCAAGCTCATAGCTCACATGCCAATCATTCAGGCTGGTTTGCACCACGTTTGGCGCCGGTTCTTGGCAGATGCCGTCGACGGTTGCAGCAGCTTCCAGCAGCAGGGTGTGCACTTGGCGCCACGGCACCTCATAGCCGATGGTGATACAGGCATTCACCGCAACGGGCTGGCCCAGTTCACGGCTGGCCAGGCTGTAGTTGGTCACCGGATTGGCGATCACCATGGCATTGGGAATGCTCACCAGTTCATTCAGGGGTGTGAGGATGCGGGTTACGAGCAACGCCCGTTCCTGCACCGTGCCCACAATGCTGTTGATCGCTACGCGATCTCCTTCTCTGAAACCGCGCGTGTAAATCAACATCAGACCACTGAGGATGTTGGTGGCGATGGCACTGGATCCCAGTGCCGCCAGGATGCCAAGGAACACTCCGGCCCCTTGGAAGGCACGGCTTGTGGAGCCGGGAATGTAGGGAAGGGCAAGCGCTAAGCCCCCAGCCACGATCAGGATTGTGGTGATCCGTGCTGTAGGTAGTGCCCATTCCGGGTAAAACCAGTCGAAGCGAATTGTCTCGCTCTCCAGCGCCCTGAAGACACGCCGATTCAGTTTCAACAAGGTGATGACGATGGCACCAAGCAGCACCAGGGCGATCAGGTTGGGCACCACATTGAGCACACCACCCCATAGCTGCTGTAAGGCCAGCAGCATCTGCTCGCGCAGATCAGCGGCAAGGCCCATGGTTGGTGGAAAAAAGCTCAAGAGCAGGGGCACCATCAGATAGCTGATGGCCGCCAGTGCAGCCCAGTGCAGAGCGCCTCGCCCCAGCTGAAGGCTGCGTTGGATGTGGCCCCGGCTGATCAAGCGGTTGCCCGCCAGGCTGATGTCTGGAAATCGGCGGCTGGCCCTGCCTCCCAACCAGGTTGTGGCGCGTTGGTTCAGGCGGCGTTCCAGCTGGATCAACAGCACATAGCCCAGCAGCACCAGCAGGGCTATGGCCGTGCCGCGCAGCCAGGCTCCCGGTGTGCGCTGGATGCGGTAGCGCTTGATTCCGGTCTGGATCGCCTGCGCGTCGCGTTTGGCTAAGGCGCTTTGGCTCGTTTTGGCCAGTGAAGCAGCCCGTTCATCAATGGCCAGCAACGGTTTGAAGCCGCCGTCTTCCTCGCGGATGCCGACCATGACGTACGGAGGATCGGCCTTGGTGCTGATGCGGGTTGGATCGAAGCTGTAATCCTCCGCCAGGCTGGTGATCTCGTTAGAGAGATGCCTGGCCAGCCGCTCGGGGCTTTGTGCTCCTGCGGCCGATTGCACCACCAGGATCGTTTCTCCCCCCAATTGCACAATCGCGCCCTGAGGCTGCTCAGCAGCTGCTTCCAGCCGTGTGGCCAGAAGCAATTGCAGCACCAGAACGATCCCTGTCAGCCAGAGCCTCATCAGCGTCGAGGTGGAAGCAGTCGCTTCCACCCTGATGACGCCTGGCGTGGGTGACCAGGGATCGTTGTAGTTGTTACGGGATTTACACCAGCACCGGCAATTTGGTGGGATCCATCTGCTGGAAACGCAGCTGCTGGTGTTCGTCCACAGACTCCACATCCACCGCGACGACATGCCCGCCGGTGAATTGCCCGGCCAGGATGCCCTTGGCGATCGGTGTTTCCAGCTCTCGCTGGATGGCGCGCTTCAGCGGCCTGGCTCCGTACACCGGGTCGTAGCCGACGCCGGCGAGCCAATCGAGGGCATCGGCGTTGAGCTGCAGCCCCAGCTTCTTCTCCTCGAGGCGCTTGGCCAGGCGCTGCACTTGCAGTTCCACGATCTGCCGTAGTTCCTCCTGTTTGAGGCTGTGGAAGATGATCGTTTCATCCAGACGATTGAGGAATTCGGGCCGGAAGTGGCCGCGCAGGGCGTCACTCACCCGCGCCTCCATCTCGCTGTGGCGCGCTGGATCGCCGGCCAGATCCAGGATCGACTGGCTGCCGATGTTGCTGGTGAGAATCAGCACGGTGTTGGTGAAATCCACCGTGCGCCCCTGGCCATCGGTGACGCGGCCGTCATCGAGGATCTGCAGCATCACGTTGAACACATCGGGGTGGGCCTTTTCCACCTCGTCGAACAGGATCACTGCGTAGGGCCGGCGCCGCACCGCTTCGGTGAGTTGGCCGCCCTCCTCGTAGCCCACGTAGCCCGGAGGCGCTCCGATTAAACGGCTCACGGCGTGCTTCTCCATGTACTCCGACATGTCGATGCGCACCATCGCTTCCTCGCTGTCGAACAGCTGTGAGGCCAGGGCCTTCGAGAGCTCGGTTTTGCCCACACCGGTGGGGCCGAGGAACAGGAAGCTGGCGATCGGGCGGTTGGGATCGCTCAGCCCGGCGCGGGAGCGCTGGATCGCATCGGCCACGGCCGTCACGGCCTGGGCCTGACCGATCACGCGGGTGTGCAGCTCATCTTCCAGATGCAGCAGTTTCTGCATCTCGCTCTGCACCAGCTTGGCCACCGGGATGCCGGTCCACTTGGCGATCACCTCGGCGATGTCGTCTTCGGTGACCTCCTCGCGCAGCAGCGATTTGTCGCCGCCGCCGGCGCTGAGCTCCTCTTCTTTGGCCGCGAGCTTCTTGTGCAGCCCTGCGAGGGTGCCGTACTCCAGCTCGGCCGCTTTATTGAGGTCATAGCTGCGCTTGGCCTGCTCGATCTGCAGCTGCACCTGCTCGATTTCTTCTTTGATGGAGCCCAGCTCATCGATCGAGCCCTTCTCCTGTTGCCACTGCGCATTGAGGGTGCTCTGCTGCTCGCTCAGATCGGCGAGTTCCTTCTCGAGTCGCTCCAGCCGATCACGGCTGGCGGCATCGGATTCACGCCCGAGGGAGAGCTTCTCCATCTCCAACTGCAGGATGCGGCGATCGAGTTCGTCGATCTGCTCCGGCTTGGAGGTGATCTCCATCTTCAGGCGGGCGGCGGATTCATCCAC
This sequence comes from Synechococcus sp. HK05, assembly GCF_019104765.1. NCBI lineage: Bacteria > Bacillati > Cyanobacteriota > Cyanophyceae > Synechococcales > Synechococcaceae > Synechococcus > Synechococcus sp. HK05. The sequence continues at coordinate 242,065 of NZ_JAHRXJ010000002.1, forward strand.
CAGATCGATCGCCTTGTCGGGCAGGAAGCGATCGGCGATGTAGCGGCTGCTGAGCACAGCGGCCGCCACCAGGGCGTTGTCGGCGATGCGCACGCCGTGGTGCACCTCGTAGCGCTCCTTGAGGCCCCGTAGGATTGAGATGGTGTCCTCCACCGTGGGCTGATCCACAAACACCTGCTGGAAGCGGCGCTCCAGGGCTGGATCTTTTTCGATGTGTTGGCGGTGCTCATCGAGGGTGGTGGCGCCGATGCAGCGCAGTTCGCCCCGGGCCAGCATCGGTTTGAGCAGGTTGCTGGCATCCATGGCGCCGCCGGTGGCCCCGGCACCCACCACGGTGTGGATCTCATCGATGAACAGCACGATCTGCCCTTCGGAGGCGGTCACCTCCTTAAGCACAGCCTTGAGCCGTTCCTCGAACTCACCGCGGTATTTGGCACCGGCAATCAGGGCGCCCATGTCGAGGGCGATGAGCTGACGGTTCTGTAATGCCTGCGGCACATCGCCGTTCACGATCCGCTGGGCGAGACCCTCCACGATCGCGGTCTTGCCCACGCCGGGCTCACCGATCAGCACCGGGTTGTTCTTGGTGCGGCGGCTGAGGATCTGGATCGTGCGGCGGATCTCCTCGTCGCGGCCGATCACTGGATCGAGCTTGCCGTCGCGGGCGGCCTGGGTGAGGTCGCGCCCGTATTTCTCAAGGGATTCGTAGGTGCCTTCGGGGTTCTGGTCGGTCACGGTCTGGGATCCACGGATCGCCTGCACGGCGTCTTTGAGCTTGGCGGCATCGGTGCCGGCCTGCGACAGCAGCTGCTTGCCGCAGCGATCATCGATGGCCAGGGCCAGCAGCAGGTGCTCAATGGCGATGTAGCTGTCGCCGTAGGTGTCTTTGAGGGCGTTGGCCTGATCGAGAACGCTGTTGAGGCCTTTGCCCAGATACACGTTGTCGGGCGGGGCGCTCAAGCTGGGCTGGCCGGCGATGAAGGCATCCACCCGCTGGCTGAGGGTGCCCACATCCACCCCCGCTTTCTCCAGGATTCGGCCGGCCAGGCCTTGCTGAGCCAGCAGGGCTGCGAACAGATGCTCGCTCTCCATCTGCTGCTGGCGGCGCTGCTGCGCCAATTGCTGGGCGGCGACAACGGCGCCCCAGGCTTTTTCGGTGAACAGCTCGGCAGTTGGGTGCATGAAGACCTCCCTCTCTGGGTGGGTTGTCAGAACCGTATGGCCGCTGTTGGAAGCCGGAGGAGAGGAGAACCGAATCGTTTCTGACGGTCCTCCTCCCTGCGGTCGTGCAGACCGGCAAGCGCTGCCGGTTAGCCGTCAGCGAGGCGTGCCGTTGTAGCCCACGTTGGTGATGGTGCGGCCATCAGGAGACACGCTTACTTGTGTTTCGGTGGTGGGGGCAAGGCCTTCCTGCTGCCAGCCGGGGGCACCGCCGAGGAAGCGGAAGGTGAAGCCCTGGCTGTTGTTCTGAATCAGGCAGGAACCGCCGCCATCGCTGGTGTTGAACATGCAGGCCGCCGGGCGATACACGGACAGGCCGCCGTTGTTATTCACCGCCCAGTTCCTGGCAAGATTCACCGCGCGCACGTTGGAATCTGTCACCTGGGCCAGCGCCGCACCGGCAGAGAGAGCCGCTGTGGCAGCCGCCATCAGCGAGAAACGAAGAGTTTTGAGTGCCATGACGCACGAGTCACACCATTTCAGTGTGGCGATCTGCTGCAGGTTGCGCAGCGTGGATGACGCAGCTCGTTACTGAACTGCTATCACGTGGCTATCGCTCATCCTGCATCCCTGATGGGTTCCGCATCGATTCGCCGGCGTTCTGTTAGCGCATTTGCATCGGCGTTGGTCTTGGCCCTGCTCGTGCCAGCAGCCGGAGTCGCCCGCGATGGAGGTGGCGGTCATGCCGGTGGTGGTTTTCACGGCGGTGGTGGTGGCCACGGTGGCGGCGGTCATCGCGCAGCTGGTGGTTATCACCATCAGTACGGCGGCGGGGCCCGCACACCTGCGCTCCATCACAACATCAGCCGCGACGACTACAACCGCGCCACCAATAACGGCCGCGACCGCTTTGAGCCCAGCCGCCTGGGCTGGGGCAACCGCAACTGGAATCAGCGTGATTGGAGCGGCGATCACTGGGGGTATGACAACTGGGGCAATCGCTGGAATGGCGGTTGGAACAACCACTGGAGCAACGGTGGCTTCTGGGGCGATCGCCCTTGGAGCTACGGCTGGTACAACTGGTCGCCCAACACCTGGGGATGGTGGGGCGGCAATGCTGAGGCCTGGGGCTTGGCTGGCTTGGCCACCGGCGCGGTGATCACCGATCTTGTGAACAATGCCAGCGATCAGCAGTCGCCTGTGATTGAGGTGCCGGATAGCAACTACCAACTCAATTACGGCACGGTGGATGCCGTGGGCAACAGTGGTGCCAACTTCAGTTATTCGGTGGCCAGCAGCGCACCGGTTCAGGGTGGTGCCAACTGTCAGGAGGGGCTGCTGGATGGTCAGGTTCCCTCCAGTGCTGCTCAGGCACAGCTGCTCAACGCCGCATGTCAGGTGGCCTACGGGCCAGATCCCAAGGGCTCTCCACTGACACGCCTTTGGTCACCCTCTCCTGCAGTGCGGGAGTGGTTGCTGCTCCTGCTGGGCGGTGGCATCGGCTTCGGTGGCTACGCGTTGTTCAAGCGAGCGCAGAAAACCTCCTGAGGGTTATGTGACAGTCCGCTGCAGAACGGTCCTCCTTTTGCAGCGGGGGTGGTCACGATTGGGGCGTTGTTGTGCTGGTGTCGCCAGCTTCCTTGGATGCGTCGCTCTTCACGCTTCTCGGCCGCCGTTCTCTCCGCACTGCTGCTGGGAACCATCGCCTCACCCTTGCTAGGCCACGCCCGCGGTGGCGGCGGTGGACGCGGGGGTGGTGGTTTTCATGGCGGTGGTGGCGGCCGCAGTTGGGGTGGTGCTGGCCGTGATGGCAGCAGCTGGGGCGGCGGTAACTACCACTTCCAGAACAATGACTGGAAGCGTGGCTATCAAGGTGATCACCCGATGTATGGAGCTGGTGCACGCGACAGCTTCAACAACGACAAGATCAACGTGAATAACAACTTCTACCGCCGTGATTACAACGGCTGGAACGACAACTGGCGCAACGGCGGCTATTGGAATAACCGCCCCTGGAACCACGGTTGGTACAACAACGGTTGGGGTGGCTGGGGTTGGTGGGGTGCCAACGCCGCAGCCTGGGGTGTGGCTGGTCTGGCCACCGGCGCCGCGATCACGGGATTGGTCGATGCTGCGTCCAACAACAGCTCACCGGTGATCGTGGTGCCCAACACCAGCTATGAGCTCAACTACGGCTCCGTTGAGGGTGTGGGCAGCTATGGCGTGAGCTTCAACTACAACGTGGATGGCAGCAGCTTGATGGGCGCTGCCAATTGCCAGCAGGGCCTGCTCAATGGTCAGGTGCCTGGTACATCTGATCAGGCACAGCTGCTCAATGCGGTGTGCCAGGTGGCCTACGGCTCCGGAAGCTGACGCCGTTGGCTCAGGCCGTCCCCTGCCGGCAGGGGGACGGCCCCTTGGGCTTGTCCACACAAGCGGGTTGGGCAGCCGTCGGGTCCGTAGATCGCATCATTGGGCGAGAGGCAGCCGAGCTTGTTTTTGGCGGCCACCTCGTCGGGCGGCAGACGCATCGGTTGAATGTCGCCAGCTGAGACATTCACGATCGCTGGGCAGCTGCTGGCAGGCAGGACTGGCTGGCCTGGTTTGAACACTGCCGGTGTTCCGCCGCCGCGGATCAGCTTCAGGGCGGGGTCGCTGGCTTGCGCCTGGGCCATGGCGCTGCCGCTGAGCAACAGCAAGGGAATCGCCAGATGGCTCAGCTTGCGGAAGGCGCTCGCCATGATGGCGCTGCAATGGCGCTCCAGTGTGGCGGATGGATCAGGAATCACGGTCTGAGTTGCTGAAGCGACTGGCGGATGAGTCGTTTGCGTTTGATGGCACCGCCAGCGATCCGGAGCGCAATTGCTGGCTGGTGGTGCACCGGCATCTCCATGGCGTCCTCCCGAGCGAATACGACATCCGGGAGATCGATGAAGCCCTCTACCTGGAGGTGCTCGAGCAGCGGAGGGCTCTTTCGGCCCGTTGAGAGCCGGAGCCTTGGATCAGGGGAGGAATGGCCGGCAGGGCTGATTGCCGCAGAAATGTTGCCGCAGCAGCAGCCTGTTGGGCGGGATTGCGCGGTGGGGTGAGCCGCTGAACAGAGCCCGGCATCGTGAACGGGGCGGTGGTCTTCACCTTGGCGCCGGATCCGGCGTCCGGCAACCGCTACCGCCCACAAAAAAGCCGCCCCTCGGGGCGGCTTAGTGCAGCAGGGGCTGATGAGAATCAGGCCCAGCCCTTCTGGCTCATCGATTCCACGTAGGCAGCCACATCAGCGATGTCATCGGCGCTGAGCTTGCCACCGAAGGCGGGCATGGCGTTCTTGCCGTTGGTCACCTGATATTGGATGGCCTCTTCATGGCCAGCGCTGTAGTTAGCCAGGTAGGCCTCGAGGGCATCTTTCTTGAGGGTGCGCTCAGCGTTCACCACGTTGCCGCCGCCCATGTGGCAAGCAGCGCAGTTGGCGGAGAACACCTGAGCACCGTGATCGGCGTCAGCGGCGAAGCTGGGGGCAGCACCCAGCACCAGCGCCAGGCAAAGGGCAATGACAGAGAGAAGACGGCGCATTGGAGCTCGTGCAACCTGGCCAAATTAGAAGGCCACTGTTCCATCTGTGCGGGATGCTGCAGAGGTTCGCAACATTTGAAACGTCTGCCGCTGTCAGGGTTGCTAGGGGTTGGCGCTAGCCGCGATGGCGCAACCCGGCGTCGTCGAACACCGCTTCGAGCGTGGGGGCGTGACTCACCAGTCCGAAGCGCTCCGGTGGGCTGATCGGGTGGTGCACAAAGTGGCGCTGGCGAATGGAGAAGCGATCCCAGGCATTCACCTCAATGCGCAACAGCTTGATCAGCCCTTCAATCAGCCAACCCTGAAGGTCGACGCCCACCGGCGGCAGCCAGCTGCGGCGCCAGCGGCACAGCCGCTTCACCGTGTCGTTCACGCTGACAGCGGGTTGGCCCAGCACTAGGCGCCGCACCGCACCTTGCCCGGGTTCAGGATTGGCCTGATGGGGGCTGGTGGCCAGGTGCACGCACACCCGCGCGATGTCAGCGGCATGGATGAAGTGGAAGGAGGCATCGGCGCGAAGCCATTTGGCCAGCCAGAGCCAGCGCGCGCCCTCCTTCAGGCCTTCTGTGAGGTAGCTGGTGGGAAAAGGGCCGCTCCGATCGACGCGGCCTCCGAACACGAGGGTGGGAAACACCGCCACGATCCGCTCGGCCAGGGGGTGCTGCTCGAGCTCACCCAAACACTGCGCTTTGGTTTGGATGTATTCGGTGCCATAGGCCATCGCCTCCGGCAGCAGCTCGAGATCTCGGTTGAGGATGCTGGCGGTGGAGAAATACACCACCTGCTCCAGCACCGCTGGATCAGTGGCCGCCAGCATCTGTTTCACCGCCACCACGTTCACCTGCTGGGCCCGCTGGGGGTCACCCCAGGCGGTGGCGGTGTGAATGATGCGCGTCGCTGAAGCGATTGCTGCCCGGTGGGGTTCAGGATCCCTCAGATCCCCCACCAGCAGCGTGATGCGCGGATGATCCGCCGGCACCGCCGTGAGCTTGGCGGGGTCCCGGAGCCAGAGCAGCAGCTGCGCGTCGGTTTCCCGCAGCAGCTGCTCCGCAATGTGTTGACCAACGCACCCGGAGGCGCCGGTGATCAGGATCCTGGCCGGCGCTGCCTGGTGGCTCAAGCGGCAGCTCCGAGGCGCTCCATCACGCTCTTGCCAGCTTCGAAGAAGAACTGACCGTTCTCTTCAGGCGTGCCGGGCAGGATGCCGTGGCCCAGGTTGAGGATGTGCTTGCGGCCGCGGGCCTTGCGCACCGTGTCGTCGATGCGCTCCTGGATCGCCTTGTGACTGCCGAACAGCAGGCCGGGATCCACGTTGCCCTGCACACCCACGTGCTCCGGCAGGCGGGCGAGGCCCTCAGCCATGTCCACGGTCCAATCGAGCGACACGATGTCGACACCGGTGCGGGCCATCCGTTCGATCACGCCGGCGCTGCCGGAGATGTAGAGGATGAAGGGGGTGTCGGGGTGGGTCTGCTTCACCAGGTCCACCACCTTCTTCTGATACGGCGCCGCGAAGGTGTCGTAATCGGCGGGGCTGAGCTGGCCGGCCCAGGAATCAAACATCTGCACCACCTGAGCGCCGGAATCGATCTGGTAGCGCAGGTAGGCCGCGATCGATTCAGCGAAGTGATCCAGCAGCTTGTGCAGCAGCTCGGGTTCGCGGAAGGCCATCGCCTTGATCACCGCGTAGTTCTTGCTGCTCTTGCCTTCCACCACATAGGCGGCCAGGGTCCAGGGAGCACCCACGAAACCGAGCACCGCGGCCTGGTTGCCCACGGCGCTGCGCAGGCGGGTGAGCACCTCACCCACAAACGGCATGCTTTCGGCCGGGTTGAGGGGGGTCAGCGCCTCCACCTGGGCCATCGAGCGGATTGGGTCGTGGATCAGCGGGCCCTTGCTCTCCACGATGTCGAAGTTGATCCCCATCCCCGGCAGGGGGGTGAGGATGTCGGAGAAGAGGATCACGCCGTCGGGCTTGAAGGCCTCGAAGGGCTGCATCGAGATCTCAAACGAGAGATCCGGGTTCTCCGAGCGTTCGCGGAAGCCGGGATGGCGGTCGCGCAGGTCGCGGTACACCTTCATGTAGCGGCCGGCCTGGCGCATCATCCACACCGGAGGCCGCTCCACCTGCTCACCTCGGGCGGCGCGCAGCAGCAGGGGGGCGGTTTCGGTCATGAATGAAGGGGACGCGAAGCGCGAACTTACCCGAGCGAACCCCCAATCGAGGCCTTCCAGCCGCTGGCTTCTGCCGCTTCGTCACGAACTTCAGCGTCGCGTTCCTGGCTGCGCTGTTCATCGCGTTGGAACACCAGCACCGAGAGGGGCGGCAGGCAGAGGTCGAGGGAGTGTTCGTAGCCGTGGATGCCCCATTGGTCGGTGAACTTGCCGCCGAGGTTCCCCAGGTTGCTGCCGCCGTAGCGCTCGGAATCGGTGTTGAACACCTCGTTGTAGAAGCCGCTCATCGGTACGCCGATGCGGTAGTGGGAGTGGCTCTGGGGTGTGAAGTTGGCCACCACCACCACCCAGCGGCCGGTGGTGCTCTCCCGGCGCATGAAGCTGATCACGGAGTGGCGGTTGTCGTTGCAATCGATCCACTGGAAGCCGAAATCGCTGAAGTCGTCGCCCCACAGCGCCCGTTCCGATTTGTAGAACACGTTGAGGTCGTCCACCAGGCGCTGCAGGCCCTGGTGCGGTTCGTACTGGAGCAGCTCCCACTCCAGATCGCCCCACACGTTCCATTCGCCCCGCTGGCCGAATTCCATCCCCATGAAGATGGTCTTCTTGCCGGGGTGGGTCCACATGTAGGCGAGCAGCGCCCGCACGTTGGCGAACTTCTGCCAGTCGTCGCCCGGCATCTTGTGCAGCAGGTTGCTCTTGCCGTGCACCACCTCGTCGTGGCTGAGGGCGAGCATGAAGTTCTCGGTGTAGGCGTACCAGATGGAGAACGTCACATTGTTCTGGTGGAACTGGCGGAACCAGGGATCGAGCTCGAAGTAATCGAGCATGTCGTGCATCCAGCCCATGTTCCACTTGAGGTTGAAGCCCAGACCCCCCATGTCGGTGGGCTTGGTCACCATTGGCCAGGTGGTGGATTCCTCCGCGATGGAAAGCGCGCCGGGGAAGTGCTCGAACAGCACGTGGTTGGCCTGCTGGAGGAAGCGCACCGCTTCGGTGTTCTCGCGGCCACCGTGCTCGTTGGGGATCCACTCCCCGTCAGGGCGGAGGTAGTCGCGGTAGAGCATCGAGGCCACCGCATCGACGCGGATGCCATCGATGTGGAACTGCTCAAACCAATACACCAGGTTTGCCACCAGGAAGTTGCGAACTTCGTTGCGGCTGTAGTTGAAGATCAGCGTGCCCCATTCCTTGTGCTCGCCAATGCGCGGATCGGCGTGCTCATAGAGATGCTGGCCGTCGAAGAAGGCCAGGCCATGGGCATCCTTGGGGAAGTGGCCCGGCACCCAGTCGAGAATCACGCCGATCCCTTCGGCGTGGCAGCGATCCACGAAAGCGCGGAATTCATCGGGGCTGCCGAAGCGGCTGGTGGGGGCGTACCAGCCCGTGACCTGATAACCCCAGGAGCCATCGAAGGGATGCTCCGAGAGGGGCATCAGCTCGATGTGGGTGAAGCCCCGGGCCTTCACGTAGGGGATCACCCGATCGGCGAGTTCCGGGTAGGTGAGCAGGCGGGCACCAGGCTTGAGGTCGGCGGCCGGCACCGGCGGGCGCGCTGTGCCATCGGCCTCGATGTAGGGCTGATCGGCGCTGGCATGCATCCAGCTGCCCAGGTGCATCTCGTACACCGCAATCGGCTGATCCAGCGGATTGCGGCTGTCCCGTTCGGCCATCCAGGCCCCATCGCCCCACTGGTAGCCGGCCAGGGCCTCAACAATCGAGCCGTTGTTGGGGCGCACCTCGTGGCGGAAGCCGTAGGGATCGGCCTTCTGGTAGCAGTGCCCCTCCTGGGTGCGGATCTCGTATTTGTAAATCTCACCGGCCTTCAGGCCAGGGATGAACAGCTCCCAGCAGCCGCCCAGGCGGGCCTGCATGGGGTGATGGCGGCCATCCCAGCTGTTGAAGTTGCCCAGCAACGACACGCTGCGGGCATTGGGGGCCCACAGGCAGAACATCACGCCGGCGACGCCATTGCGGCTCACCACATGGGCGCCCATGCGTTCCCAGATGTGGTGGTGATTGCCTTCGGCGAACAGATGGCGATCCATCTCGCCCATCCACTCGTCGCGGAAGGCCCAGGGGTCGTGGGCCACGTGCTCAATGCCGCCCCGCAGCACGTGCACCTGATAGCCGCTGCCGGGGTCGTGGGGCAGTTCGGCCTCGAAGATCCAGGGGTGATGGGGGGTGGCCATCGGCATCGCCGTGCCACCCGTCATCAACTCAACCCGCTCGGCCTCGGGCATCCAAACCCGCACGGCCCAGTTGCCGTTGTCGAGGGGTTGGGGACCCAGCACCGCAAACGGGTGGTCATGCCGGCATTCCGCCAGGCGCTGGGCATCGTCCACCATCCAGTCGAGCTGAGCCAGCACAGGCCTGAGTGCAAAAGCGTGGCTGGGAGCTTAAGGCTGTTTTTCGTTTGCCGATCAGCTCGGTCCGGCGGGGTTCTCAGGGAAGTCGACGCCGGTGATCTGGTTGTCGCTGTTGAGGATCACGTAGAGGTTGTCGGAGAGCCGGTTGAACTGCACGTTCACCAGCACCAGGCGGGTGTCAGGGGTGCTTTCGGCCTCCACAGCACGGCCCACATTCACGAAGGTGCCGGTTTCCCGCTGCAACCCAAGCCATTTGCGTTGCAACACAGCTGGGGTGAGCTCCTTCTGCACGCTGGGGCTGAGGAAACTCTGGGCGGTGATGAAGTTGCCCGTGCTCACGGCCTGCACGAATTGCAGCGCCACGGTGCTGCTGGCGTCATCGGCACGGTCGATGTAATAGCGCTCGATCTTGCCGGCGCTGTTCAGCACCATGAACACCACCCGCTTGCCGGCTTTGGTGGTGAGCTCGGCTTCCACGGTGCTGCCGCTCATGCCGCTGCGCACGCTCAGCAGTTCGTAGCTGAGCACCTTGGGCTGGGTGCGCATGGTGGCCGCGATCATCGACGGGCTGGTGACCGCCTGCATCTCGGGGGAGAACTGGGCAAAGCGGGCCTGGGCATTGCCGCTCTTCACGGCGTTGAGGATGCGGATTGCGGCGGCCCGGGCCTGCTCCACCGAGAGGGCACTACCGCTGTTGGTCTGGGCGGCGCTCGGCTGTGCCTGAACCGCGGCCGGCAGGGCCGAGGCTCCGAGCAAGCTGGCGGCCAAAAGAACCGGCAGGGCAGGGCGCAGCATCAGAGGGTCCAAGAGTGGGCTCAGTTTGCCCCAACCATCGGCTCAATGCTGAGGCAGCCTTTGCCCAGCTCCAGCGCCACGCTGATCACCCGATGCTGCGGCCCGGCAGGACCTTGGGGCAGCGATCCATCCCCGGGATTCACGGCGATCTGGGGCCAGGCCGCCAGGCCGATGGAGAGGCGCAGCGTTTCACCCGGGTGCAGCGTGAGCAGCAGCGGCTGCAGCTCCACATGGCGCTCGGCCATCGCGAGGCAGCTCTCGCCCAGCCAGCGGGCCACGCCGGTGCTGCATTGGCGCACCTGACCATCGCTCTGCACCACCGACAGGGCTGCGCAGAGATCAAAGCCGGGCTGATCGGCCATGGCGTCCAGCACGAGCCTCGGCCGGCCCAGCAGTTGCAGCGGCTGCATCAGCGCGTCGCCGCTGAAACAGGCCACGTCGGTGCGTTGGTCGAGGTCGGTGCGAAGCACGATTCCTGCATCAAGCCCCAGATGACCACCTCGCCCCGGTAGCGGCCGCCAGGGGTCGTGCACCAGGCTCAGCTGACCGCTGCCTTGGGGCTGACCGTCGTCGCCCATCACGAGCCGGCCTTCCCCAGGAGCCAGCGCCGCCAGGCCTTCACTGCGGAGCCACCAACGCTGGGCGCTGCAGGGTTCAGGCTCTGCGGCGCGCCATGCGCCGGTGCCGCAGTCTTGCAGCGCTGCCTTGATGCTGAGCCTCTGCTGCAAGGGCAGGTGGTCTGGCGCTTCGCTGGGGTTGTCGTTGGAGTGTCCGCTGGGCGCTTCGTCCATCAGGTGCTGGCGGAAGAAGGCCAGCTGCAAGGCATCGAGGCCGCCCTGCCATTGGAGATGGCTCCAGGAGCCGATCCGCAGCCAAGGCTGGCCGCCGGCCGCCCGGGCCCGCTGCCACAGGTCCAGCACCCCCAGCAGGTGGGGATCGTGCCAGCCGCCAATCAACAGCATGGGCCTGCGCCACAGCCCGGCCGGGGGTTCATGCACCCGCCAGCCCTCGCTGCGGGCGGGGTTGAGCTGGAGCCAGCCCGCGGCCATGCCGCTGGGATCGAGCCGCTGCAGCAGCTCAACACCATCGCTCAGAAACGCGCCGCTCTCGAGGCTTCGCCGAATCGCGTGCCAGCCCTCGGCATCGCCGCGGCGCTGGCAGCCCTGGGCCGCCAACTGCAGCCCCCAAGCCAGCCCCAGGGCCCACCAATGGCATCCGCCTTCGCTGGCCCAGTGCCGCCGCTCATCCAGGCCGGCCATGGCGGGCGCCAGGGCATCGGGAAGCTCCTGGTCTCCAGCCAGAAGCAGTTGGGTGAGCCCCTGATACGAGAAGCCGTAACTGCCCACGCGGCCGTTGCACCAGCTCTGGGCGCGCAGCCAGGCCAGGGTGCAGCTTCCATCGGCCGCTTCCTGGCAGAAGCCCTGAAACTGCCCTTCGGACTCGCCACGGCCCCGCACGTCCTGCACCACAACGGCAAACCCGTTCTGCGCGTACCAGTGGGGATGGGCGTAGGTGACGGTGGAGGCAATGGCGCGCCCATAGGGCTGGCGCATCAGCAACACCGGCCAAGGGCCTGGTGTGTCTGGGGTCCAGATCCGACAGCGCAGGCGCAGCCCATCGGATGCCGTCACCCATGCATCGCTCGCCCTGGGGGCGCTCACGTCAGCGCACGTCGGGGCAATAGAGACCCACCACGTAGGTGGAGAGGATTTCCGCGTCGGTGTTGCTCAGCCCCTGCCGGGCGGCGATCTGCGCCACGGCCTGGGGGGAGGTGTAGGAGAGCCCTTGGGCGTTCAGGGCCTTGAGTTCGGAGCAGAGCGCTTTCGCCCGCTGCGGGTTGTTCTTCACCGATTCCAGCAACGGTGAATTCGCGAGGGCCGGCATGGCCAGAGCGAGGGCAAGGGCCAGCCCTGTGCCGCTGAGGCGGATTGGGGTCATGGCAGCAGGCGTTGGCGCCAGGTTTCTCCTTCCATTTCAAGGAGGTGGTTGCGTCCTGCAGGCCCCATGGGGTCACTTCCCGGAGCGACTGGCGTGCGCTTGGGCCCGTTGAATCCAGCAGCGCACGGTGCTGGCGTCGATCCGTGCCGGAGCCATGCCGGTGAGCGAGCGCTCCAGCCGTCCCAGTTGGGTGAGCAGCTGTTGCGGTGAGGCCTGCGCCAAGCCCCGGCTGGAGGCGATGCCCGCGTAGAGCAACAGCGCCGCTTCATGGGGTTGGAGGTTGAGCTCCACCACCAACTGCGCCTGGCCGCGCAATTTGCGCAGCTGCCGCTCCAGGGCTCCGCCCTGGCCGGAGAGCACCCGCAACTGCCCGTCGCTCAAGGCCGCCAACTGCTCCCAGCTGGCCACGCCGTTGTTCTGGAGCACCGTCTCCTCACGGCGAAAGTGCTTGGGCAGTGGGCCTAGAGAACGGCTCACACCTCTGTCATCCCTGCAGCTTCACGCTGCCATCGGCCAGGTTGCGGATGGCGCTGGCCAGCACCTGGGGGGTATCGGTGCCTGGGGCAGTGGGTTCCACGCGGCGCAGGCGCACCTCCACCTCCTGCGTGCCGCGGCCACTGCCCCGCAGGTTTAGGGCCACTTGTTGCACGGATGGGCCGAAGGCTTCTGGCGCGAGATCAGCCGGAGCAGCGGCCACCACCAGATCAGAGCCGTTGTCGAACACCACCGGCACGCTCACCGCTCCATCCACCAGCTGGCGCGGGGCGTAGCTCACGGCGAACGCCAGGCAGGAGAGCGAGAGCAGCACCGTGAAGCTGGTGACGCCCACCAGGCGGAAGCGAATCCCCCAACGCACTACAAATCCCACCACGGTGAGCAGCAGCAGCGCCACGGATGCGATCCCCAGCCACTCGCCGGCGGTGAGCAGCAGGGGATCAGCGCGCATGGGGGCTCGGCGGTTCGAAAGATCACCTTTATATTGCGGCCTGCTCAGCCGCTGAGACCCACGGGCCGCCGGATCCACCGATCCCTCCGCCGATCAGGCCGCCCTGTTGGCGCATCACCGCTGGCCGCCACCAGGCCGGTGTTGATTTGGGGTGGCTGCGGGTTGATTGCCCTGGCCGGCGCAGGTTGGTTCGCGGCCGATCGGCTGGTGGGTCGGCTCTACAGCGCGCGCCGCCCCTGGCTGGAGCAGCTCGTGAGCACTGCGATGGGGCAGCCCCTGGAGCTGGGCCCCTATCGCGGCTTGCGGCCTCTGGGGCTGGCGGCCGGGCGCAGTCGTTTTCTCCCTGCACCCCAGAACCCATCCAGCGTGGATGCCGAGGCGGTCGAGCTGGCGGTGGATCCGCTGGGGAGCCTGCTGCAGCGCGCCCTGGTGCTGCAGATCAAGGTGATCCGCCCCAGCGTTCAGCTGCGCCGCAATGCTCGTGGTGCCTTCTGGGAGTTGCCCAGTCAGCAGCCCGGCCGGGAACCACCACGGCTGGCCCTGCGCATTCAGGTGCCGCAGCCCGGTGAAGCGGTGTTGCACAGCGCTGCGGGCCAGACCGCGGCAACCGCGATCCCGTTCAGCCTTCGCGGTGAGGCGGATCTTCCGCTGTGGCGACGCCAGGTGGGCGTGCGGGGCACTGTTCTTCCCAAGGCCGGTGGAGCGCTGCCGTTTGCCCTGGAGGCCAATTGGCAGCAACGCGACTGGCGGCTGCAACTCAAGCCTCAGCAGGTTCCGCTGCGGCCGCTGATGCCCCTGCTGCCGGTGGGCGTGCAGGGGCAACTGGTCGGCCGATTGGATGGTCGCGTGGAGGGTGAGCTGCTGCTGCAGCGTCGCTCCGGCGTGGGCAGCTGCTCCGGTGGTGTGCGCGCTTCCGCAGTGCGCTGGCGTCCTCAGGCGGTCACCGATCCGCTCATCGCTGAGAGCCTGGCGTTCCAATGCCACAAGAGCGGCCTGCGATTGGCGCCATCGCCCGTGGCCTGGGGGCTGTGGCGTGGCCGCTTGCAGGGGCAGCTGGCCTTGCCCAAGGGCGTGCTGGAGCTGCAGCTCCAGGCCCGTGATCCTCGGGCTGGCCATCAGCTTCAGGCCCGTTTGCATGGCCCCTGGCAACGGCCCAACCTCAACCTTTCGGCTGCTTGGCAGGGGTTGCGTTGGCCCCAGAAGCCAGCCCAACCCCTGCGGCTCGAATCGTTGATCACGATTCGCTCCCAGCCCACGCTGAAGGTGGCGATGCCGCGGTTGTTGCTGCGCTACGGCGCCAGCAGCCTTCAAGCGGCTGGATCGCTCTGGCCGCAGCTGCAGCTGCGCAGTGGGGCGTTGCAGGTGGGCCGCGAGTTGAAGCCGGTGCTCGCTCCCTTGCTGGGCGCTAACCCCCAACTCAGTGCCTCCCTGCGGCAAGAAGGCGGCTGGAGTCGCCCGCAACTGCAGCTGGATCTGCGGCAACAGGGCAATCCGCTGCTGGGCGACTGGTTGGCCGAGCTGCAGCTGCAACCGCACCTGCTGGATCTGCAGCGCTTTCAATCTCCCGTGCTCGATGGGTCCGGCCGGCTGCCTCTCGTCGCGAAGGCCGGCGCTGGTTGGCGTGCCGGTGCCCTGCAGCTGGAGATCGATCTCAAGCGCTACCCCCTGGAGCGGCTCAGTGGCCTGCTTGGCACACGCCTGCGCGGCCATCTGGATGCCTGGGGAACGGTGCAAGGTCCCCTGCAGCAGCTGCAACCCAACCTGCAGCTGCTGGTGCGCGACCCAGGGGTGGGCCCGCTGCAGCTGCTCGAGAGCTGGCGAGGGGTGCTGCAGGGCTCCCGCAGCGGCGGCGGAAGCCTGGCGCTTGAGGCTTTGGCTCCCGCCGATCCCGGTCAGCTCGAGGCTCAGTTGGATCGCCGCTGGATGCCAGCCGCGGCAAGCCTGCGCCGCTCCAGCGGGGAGCTCCGCTTTGCGGGGGATCCCCGCCGTTATGCCTGGAGTGCGGAAGCGTTCCCGTTGCGCGGGCTCCAATTCGCCCTGGGGCCCAGCGGCCGGTTCCAGCCCTTGGGAGGGGCTTTGAGCGGCAAGGGACAGCTCGATCTGCAACCGCTCTGGATCAGCGGCGCGATCCGCCTGGATCGGCCCCAGCTGCTGGGGCTGTATGGCCGCAGCCTCAGCGCCAGCGGCACCTACCGCCAGGGCCGCTACAGCGCTGAAGGCAGCTGGCGGGGCGATGAAGACGACAGCGTGGCTCTGCGTTTGCGCGGTGAGCAGGGCGGCCGGCTCTGGGCCCGTTTTGAAGCGCGGCGCTTCGGCACCAACACCCTGCAGGAGCTCTGGCGTTCTGCGGCGCTCTGGCGCGTTGGCCCCCCGCGCTGGAGCGGGTCGGCTGCGGATCTTCAGGGCCTGGCCATCAACACCTTTGGGCTCAGCCTCAACGATCAGCTGCAGGCGTTGGATCTGGCCCAGCAGCAGCTCGCCGCGGTGCTGCAGAAGCAGCGCAGCGGCAGGGATCGCCTCGATCCCCGCCAGCTGCAAGCCCTGGTGGATGCGGATCTCACCTTGATGGGGCCCTCCATCCATCGGCTCTCGCTCAACCTGGAGGCGAGCGGCCATGTGTGGCTGCGCGGCAGCGACCGGGATCAGGCGCTCACTGAAGCTCCTGTTGCGCTGAGCCTGCAGGGCCCCCTCGACGGGCCCACCAGCTTCTCGGTGGAGCATCTCCCCCTGGCGTTGCTGGCCTTGTTCACCACCGTGCCCGATGGCTTCACGGGTGGTTTGTCAGCCAAAGGGCGCTACGCCCTCGGGGATGGTCGGCGCCGGCCTGAACTGCAGCTGGCCCTGGCGCTGCAGGATGCCTCCCTGGCCGGCCAACCCTTGCGGCTGGAGCGCGGTGATCTGGCGCTGGAGAACGGCAATCTCAACCTGGATTGGTCGTTGCGCAGCGATGGCGCAGCCAACAGCATCGATCTCAAAGGCACGGTGCCCCTCCAGCCATCCAGCGAGGCGCTGGAGTTGCGGGTGGCCAGCCGCGGCGATGGCTTGCAGTTCCTCTCAGTGCTGGGGGGCTCAGGCTTCCAATGGCAGGAGGGCAGCGCTGACCTGCAGCTGCTTGTGCGCGGTTCCCTCCAGGCCCCTGTGGCCAACGGCTTCTTGCGCTTCCGCAATGGGGTACTGCAGGTGGCCGGGCAGACGATGCGCGAGCTGGAGGCCACGGTGCTCTTCGATTTCAGCGAGCTCGAGCTGCAGCAGCTCACGGCCCGTGTGGGGGAGAAGGGAGAGATCAGCGGCTCCGGCCAGTTGGGACTGATGCAGGCCATCGCGGATCAACCGCGGCCGCTGAGGTTGCAGGTGAAGCAGGTGCCCTTCAAAGTGCCGCGTCTGCAGGCCCAGGCCGATGGCGAGGTGCTGGTGTCTGGTTCACTGCGCCGGCTGCAGCTCGGTGGCGAGATCCAGATCAGCAGCGGAAGTCTCAATGTTCAGCCCGGTGGCCTGGCGACAGCGTCGAATCCCACGCAGCCGGTGAGTGTGGCCCAACTCGCGGAGCAGCGTTGGAACTTCCAGGAGCCTTTGGTGGTGATGGGTCAGCAGATGGAGGGCGATACCAGCCGCGATCTGCGCTCCGCAGTGCCGAACCTGCCCTTCCTGGGCTTCAACAATCTGCGGGTGCGGCTCGGGCCGGATCTGCGGGTCAGTGTTCCCAACCTGCTCAACTTCAACACCGGCGGCCTGCTCACCCTGCGCGGAGGGCTCGATCCCTCACTCGAGGTGATCGGGGTGGTGCGGCTGCTCAAGGGCCGGCTCAGCCTCTTCACCACCACCTTCAGCCTCGATCCCGATGCGGCCAACGTGGCGGTGTTCACCCCCAGTCTCGGCCTGATTCCCTACGTGGATGTCGCGCTGCGGACCCGTGTCTCCGACACGTTGATGGCGGCCAATACCTCCAGTGAGGTGAATCTCTACAACTGGAATGTGTCCGCCGCCGACTCGATTGATCAGCTGCAACTGGTCAAGGTGCGCGTGGAGGCTTCCGGTCCGGCGGATCGCCTCTCCCAGAACATCCGTGTGAGCAGTACACCGCCGTTGTCGCAGGAGCGTTTGCTGGCCCTGATCGGCGGCAACTCCCTTGTGGGTTTGGCCAGCGGTAACGCCGGGGCTGCTCTGGCCACAGTGCTGGGCCAATCGCTGCTCTCTCCCGTGGTGAGTGGCCTGAGCGATGCCTTCGGACAGCGTCTGACCTTCGCGATTTACCCCACCTATTTCATCCCCCAGGTGGACGCCACTTCAGAACGGAATTCCCGCCAGCTGCCTTCTGAGCTTGTGCTGGGCACTGAGATTGGTCTGGATATCACTGAGCGCTTTAACTTCTCCGTTCTGGCGGCTCCCAATCGCAGTGATCTGCCGCCACAGCTCACCCTCAACTACCAGGCCAGTCAGCAGCTGGGCGTGCAGACCTCGATTGATACTCAGGGCCGCTGGCAGAGCCAGTTGCAGCTGCTCTTCCGCTTCTAAGTTGCTGCCATGGCCCAGTTGATCGGCGTGGATCTGGGCGGCACGGCGATCAAGCTGGGCCGCTTCAGCCTGGAGGGAGAGCTGCTGGCGGAGTTGGAGGTGCCTACGCCCCAGCCGCCCATGCCCGGTGCCGTGGTGATCGCGATCGTGGAGGCGGTGCAGCAGCTCGACCCCGATCGGCTGGCCTCCTGCGTGGGGCTGGGCTTGCCCGGGCCGATGGATGCGGCGGGTCGCGTGGCGCGGGTGTGCATCAACCTGCCGGGCTGGGAGCAGGTTCCCCTCGCCGAGTGGCTGGAGCCCCAGTTGCAGCGGCGCGTCACCCTCGCCAACGACGGCAATTGCGCCGTGGTGGGCGAGGCCTGGCAGGGCGCTGCCAAGGGCTACCAACACGTGCTGTTGCTCACGCTGGGCACCGGTGTAGGCGGCGGTGTGTTGCTCGATGGCCGTTTGTTCACGGGCCATGGCGGCGCCGCGGCGGAGCCCGGCCTGATCTGCATCGATCCCGATGGTCCGGCCTGCAACAGCGGCAACCGCGGATCCCTGGAGCAGTTCTGCAGCATCGGCGCCTTGGCCCGCCAGTCGCCCTTCACTCCCCACGAGCTGTGCCAGCGGGCGGATCTTGGCGATCCCGAAGCGTCGGCGATCTGGCAGCGCTTCGGGCGCCACCTGGGGGTGGGATTGAGTTCCTTGATCTATGTGCTCACCCCCGAGCTGGTGTTGATCGGTGGCGGCCTGAGTGCGGCGAGCCACCATTTCCTGCCGAGCGCCCTGGCGGAAGTGGAGCAACGGGTGCAGCGCGAGAGCCGCCAGGGGCTTGAGATTCGCCGTTGTGCCCTCGGCAATGGGGCCGGTCGCCTCGGTGCCGCCCGTTTGGCCCGCGATCGTCTGCTCCATAGCCGGCTGGGATGATGCGCCCAGTGCCCACTACGCCTGTGAGCGTTCCCGATCCCACCCCTGATCTGCTGCAACGGGCGGCCGCCGTGCGGCAGGCCGCCATGGCGCTGGGCCGCCTCAGCGATCAGCAGCGCCGCCAGGCCGTGGAGGCGATGGCCGCGGCGTTGGAAGCCGCTGCCGATCAGATCGTGGCGGCCAACCAAGCCGATCTCAACGCTGCCGCGGCCGACGGTCTGGCTCCCGCCCTGGTGGCGCGCCTCAAGCTCGATGCCGCCAAGTTGGCCGCCGCGATTGAAGGGGTGCGCCAGGTGGCTCAGCTCCCCGATCCACTCGGGGTGCGCCAGCTGCACCGCGAACTGGATCAAGGTTTGCTGTTGGAGCGCGTCAGCGTTCCCCTAGGGGTGCTCGGGGTGATCTTTGAGGCCAGGCCCGATGCGGTGATGCAGATCGCATCGCTGGCGATCCGCTCCGGCAACGGGGCCATGCTGAAAGGCGGCCGGGAAGCGAGCCGCAGCTGTGCGGCCATCCTCGATGCCCTGCGCGCCGGCCTCGCCACCAGTGCCGTGGAGCCGCAGGCGCTGGAGCTGCTCACCTCCCGCGAGGAGAGCCTGGGTTTGCTCAAGCTCGATGGGCTGGTGGATCTGATCATTCCCCGCGGCTCCAACGAGCTGGTGCGCTTCATTCAGGACAACACCCGTATTCCGGTGCTGGGCCATGCCGATGGCATCTGCCATCTCTATGTCGACCGCGAGGTTGACATTGAACAGGCGGTACGCATCGCCATCGATGCGAAAACCCAATACCCCGCCGCCTGCAACGCCATCGAAACCTTGCTGCTGCATGAGGAGAGTGCTGCGGCGTTCCTAACGGCGGCCCTGCCGGCCTTTGCCGCCGCTGGTGTGGAACTGCGAGGCGATGCAGCGGCCCAGAGGCTTGGCGTGAGCCACAGCGCCGCTGACGACGATTGGCGCCGTGAATACTCCGACCTCGTGCTTGCCGTGCGGGTGGTGAGCTCACTCGATCAGGCGCTTGATCACATCGGACGCTTTGGCTCGCGCCACACCGAAGCGATCTGCACCACCAATGCCGACACCGCTGAGACGTTCCTGCGCAGTGTTGACAGTGCCGGTGTGTACGCCAACTGCTCCACGCGCTTCGCCGATGGCTTCCGCTACGGCTTTGGCGCCGAGGTGGGCATCTCCACCCAAACCTTGCCGCCGCGAGGGCCCGTGGGCTTGGAGGGGCTGGTCACCTATCGCTATTGGATGCGCGGCAACGGCCACATTGCGGCCGATTACGCCTGCGGTGAGCGCAGCTTCACCCACCGCGATCTGCCGTTGTGAGCGAGGCTGCCGATCGGGTGGTCGTGCGTGGCCTCCGGCTCTGGGCCCATGTGGGGGTTCTGGAGCACGAGCGCCGCACGGGCCAGTGGTTTGAGCTGGATTTCAGCCTGGGATTCTCCATGGCCGCCGCTGCCGCTGCCGATGATCTGAGCCAGACCCTCGACTACAGCCGTGCGATTCAGGCCCTGCAGCTTCAGGCCCGAACCCTGCGCTGTCTCACGCTCGAGCACTGGAGCGATCGAATTCTGGAGCTGTTGGAAGAGCTGTATGGGCTGGTTCCGATTTGGTTGGAACTGCGTAAATGTCAGGCCCCAGTGCCCGGATTCTCCGGCATCGTGGCGGTGCAACGCTCCCGGCGCTGGTTGCCATGAGCCGTCCGCTGGTGTTGTTGCATGGCCTCTGGGACACACCACGCCTGTTTCGCCGCTTAGAGGAGGAACTGTTGCGGCGCAACCCGGCGCTGGAGCTCTATGCCCCTCACCTGCCCCATCGGCTCGGGATGGTGCCGATCCGTGAGTTGGCGTCCCAGCTTGCAGCTTTGCTGGAGGCGCGTTTTGGACCCAGGCAGGAGCTTGATCTGTTCGGCTTTTCCATGGGCGGTGTGATTGGCCGCACCTGGTTGCAAGAGCACGAGGGTTGGCAGCGCACACGCCGTTTTGTCTGTCTGGGAAGCCCGCAGAACGGCACCCTCACAGCCCAACTGGTGCCCAGGCGGTGGTTTGGAGGCATTGCCGACATGAAGATCGGCAGTGCCCTGTTGCGCGATCTACGCAGCCAGGCGCCGCTGCTCGCCGGTTTGGAGTGCCACAGCCTGTTCACCTCCACCGATCTCACGGTGGTGCCAGGTTGGCGGGCGGTGTTGCCGCTGGGATCGCGCCAGCCGGTGCCGGTGTTCACCCACCGGCAGTTGATCGTTCATCCGCGGGCGATTCGCGCCCTGGCGGATGTGCTGTTGGCTGTTGATGGCGTTCAGCAGCCCGGCACTTGATTGCCAGAGCTGGCGATCCCGGCTAACAGAAGGACAGATCACCGTTCACCGCCATGTGCTTTTCGGCGTCCGCGAGCTTTACGGCCTCAGCGGTGTTGATGCCTCTTGGCCTTTACAGCACCCATCTCGCCCGCAGCAATCAGCAACCGAATTACGTTCCGCTGGCTCTGGTTCCCTTCTTCTTCGGGGTGCAGCAATTTGTGGAGGGGTTGGAGTGGACGGCCCTGGATCAGGGCCGCATTGAGCCACTCACCACCTTGGCTGGATTGGGTTTTTTGTTCTTTGCGTATTGCTTCTGGATGGTGTGGATACCCTGGAGCGCCTGGTCGATCAGTCGCAGCACCGATTCCCATGGCTTGCAACATCGGTTGCGCTGGGTGGCGATCGTGAGCACGGTGATGGGTGTGGCGTTTTATCTGCCGGTTTTGTTCGATCCACCGGCCGTGCAGCCGGCTGTGCACAGCACCGGGCGCTTGCTTTATGACATCTCCAATCTGCACAGCATCGTGCATAACTTTGTGAATACCGAGCCGGTGGGTGAGTTGGTGTATTGGGGCTTCATCGTGTTGCCTCTTCTGGCGGTGGCCGACAAGGCTGTGAAATTGTTTGGTGTGTTGATCTTTGTCTCGATCTTTCTCACATGGCTCACCTACAGCGCCACCTTTAATTCCGTGTGGTGCTTCTACTGTGCCGTGCTGTCGATCGTGGTGCTCTGGATCGTGAATCGTCCCCAGCTTCGCCATGCTCGGTGAGTGGCTCGATCCGATTGAGCGGGGTCTCGATGCCCTGGGTGGCTGGATGGTTGAGGCTGATTTCGGCTTGGGGCTGCTGTTGGTGGTGGGGGTTTCGATGTCGTTATCCCATGTGTTTGCGCTGTTGGCCAATCGCCTCACCACCCGCCAGATCCTCTGGCGCCTGAGCCTTGATGCCCTGATGCTGGCGGTGGCCTTTCTGCTCACCAGCTCCATCGACATGGTGCTCTTGAGGCTCTACGGCTCGAATCCTGTGCATCCCAGCGCCTTTGTGGATGGCATTGCCACCTGTTTGCTGCCGGCCTGTTTTTATCTGGCGGTGGCTGCTCCCTACATCGGTGAAACGATCGGGCTGGTGATCTGGGTGATGATGCACCTCAACGTGATCACGTTTGTGCATGTGCGCTTTGGTTTGTCGTGGGATCAGAGCGTGATCCTGTGCACGCCGGGATATGTTTTGGCTGTGGTGTTGGTTGGGCTGTTGTTTCGCCAGAGTTGGCAACGCAGTTATGCGATGCTGGCTTCGGAGCTGGGGGTGCCATGAGCACGGCCAGCCGCGTGCTCCCTTGGGTTCAGCGCTTCAATCTGAAGCTGCTGATTTTGGTGCTGGCGGTTGGCTTGGGTATCAATCTGATCGGCGTCGGCCATCTCCTGCTGGCCCTGCGCAACTTGCTCACGCCGGATGATCTGCGCATTCTGCTGCAGTTTAGTGGGCTCTTGCTGTTGGTGCTGATCCCCGCGGCCGGCATCTATTCGTTGGTGAGTGAATTCGCCTTCTGGGAAGGCTGGTTGGATGGCCTGCCGGCCCCGGCCAGCCTGTTTCCTTCTGCCGAACGTGCGGATGCATCGGCTTCCGGCGCTGCGGATCGCTGTTATCTCGTTTATCTCGATGGCATTCACCAATTGGAGCGGGATCACCCGCCGCGGGTGTCTGCCTTTCTGGAGGTGTTGGAGCAGCACCTGCCTGCCCATTCCACGTTGGTGCGTGGCTTGGAAACCTACACCGTGATGCCCGTTGCTTTGGCGGAAGATGCCGGTAGTGCCTGGTTTTGGAGGCGGTTGTTTGCCTTGCAGGAGCAGCACCCCAATGCTTGGATCCAGCTGTTGGCCGCCGTGTTGGTTCAGGCCAATAATGTGATCAAAGTGGGGATCTCCTCGGATCGGCGTTATGGCCCGATCCTCAATTACGAATTGGCTTTGAAGATTAGTTTGCGTTTGGCAGAAGCTGGATTTCGCCCCGGTGGAGCTGATTCGATTGTGCTGTTGGGCTATAGCGGGGGTGCCGAGATGGCGATGGGGGTGGGCGATTACCTCCGCCGCATCACCCATTCAGCCGTCAGCATTGTGAGCTTTTGCGGGGTCTTTAGCGGCAACCAGGTCCTGCATCAACTTGCTGGCATCACTCAGATCGTGGGGAGCAACGATCCGGTGGCCGCCTTCGGACGCCTGGCCTATCCGGGGCGCTTGCCCCTGCTGCCCCTCTCCAATTGGAACAAGGCCTGGGCCCAGGGCCGGATTCAGCGGCGGGAGATTGCTGGCCTCAATCACAACGGCGACCAAGGCCCCTTTGCCGATCGCTATCGCCTGCCGGTGGTTCAGGCGATTGTGGCGGCGCTGCCAGCGTCAGCTGTTGCACCAGCGCAAACGGACTGCTAATTGGTTGGCACTGGCGCAAGCGCTGCAGTGCCTCATCGGCTGCGTTGCCGTGCAAGCTGCCGTCGTGGGGTAACTCGAGCAGGGCCTGGTGGTAGGCCTGCAGCCAGGGCCCCGCTTGCGGCTTCAGCTGTGTGGAGCGCCGCAGCAACCGCTCGCGCCAGATGCCGCCCATCAGCACCGGGAACAGCTGACAGCGCCCCTCCATCACCTGCTGAATCAGGGCCGAGCTGTCGATGCAGAAGCCCAGCGATCCGTAGCCACCCTTCACCAGCTGCTGCTCGCTCGCCTCGATGTTGTGCACCAGGGCAATCACCTCGCAGAGGTCGAGCAGTTGCAGGAGGCGTTCGCCTCTGTAGGTCTCCCCGAGGTAGCGAACCGTGCCGTTATGGCGATCGTTCTGCCAGGGGCGATGCAGGTCGTTGAGGCCCGCCCAGCCGCAGAGCCCCTCGGTGCCTTGGTAGTACTGCAGCCGGATCCACACGTGGTCCAGGCGCAGGTTCAGTTCTAGGCAGCTGTGGGGCAAGAGGGCCCGGCGTTCCTGGCCGTCGTCTCCCAGGAGGCCCGTGCGGATGGGCAGGGCCAGGGGCACCTGGCTCCACCCCCCCTGCTCCAAGGGCAGGCTGGCCCCAAGCCCGAAGCTGGCCACGCTGCAGCGCAGGCGAGCCTCAGCCTGCCAGCCCTGTTGCTGCAAGTGTTGAAGCCAGGCGCCGCTGCTGCTGCATCCATCGATGCTCCAGGGTGATGCCTCGCTGCCGGGGCGCTGCAGGCGATTGGCCCCCAGCCGGTTCAACACCCGGGCGGTGAGGCCATTGCGGCGGCGCTCGCCGGCGGCTTGCTCAAAGTGCAGCCCCACGTTGTGCCAGAGCAGCCCGCCACTGAGGGGGCGGCTGCTGGTGGGTATCCCGCCGGCAGCCTCGTCAGCCGGTTCATCGCTCGAGCTGGCGAGCAAGGCCTGCAGCTGCTGCGGAAGAGCCGGCTGGCCCTGGCTGCTCCAGAGCGCCAGGGGATCGGAATCGCCGTTGGCCGATGGCGGCAGCAGGTGGGGCAGGTCGTCGGCAAGGGCGGCAAGCAGAGCCGGCGTGAGCAGGCCACGCTCCAGCAGCCCCGCCAGGGCCTGCAGCCGTGCCGGCAGCTGGGCGGGCGCCAGCTTCCAGCGGCTTGGCAAGAGCCAGAGCAGCGGCAGCAGCTGCGGTTTGTGGCAATCCTCTGCCAGTCGCTTCAGCCAATCAGCGCGGCTGAGCCCAGAGCGAAACACACTGCGCTCCAGCGCTTCCTCCAAGCCGGTGAGCGGCACCTCGCAGGGCCACGGCTCCACCAGCGCTAGTGGATCGGTATCACGAAGCAGGGGCGCCATCGAGGTTCGATCAACGCCCCATCCTGTGTCGACTCGCCTTAGACGGCTACCAACCCGGAATGGCGAATCAGGGCATCGCTGCTGGGTTGCCGGCCGCGGAACGCTTCAAACACCGCTTTGGGATCCAGGCTTCCACCGAGGCTCAGCACGGTGTCGCGAAAGCGGCGACCGGTTTCGCGGATCTGCGCTTCGTTCTCGAGTCCCACCTCTTCAAAGGCGCTGAACGCATCGGCGCTCAGCACTTCAGCCCACTTGTAGGAGTAGTAGCCGGCTGCATAACCACCGGCAAAGATGTGGCCGAAGGAGCAGAGGAAGGCGTCCTCATCGATCGGAGCAAGCACTGTGGTGCGTTCAGCGATGGCGCGGCGCAACTGCTCAGGGCTCTGGCCGCAATCTGGATGCCACTGGCTGTGCAGCCGTAGATCCACCAGGGCGAAGTGCACTTGCCGCAGCGTGGCGGAGCCGCCCATGAACGTGCGCGCTGCCAGCAGCTTGCGGTACTCCTCCTCCGGCAGGGCCTCGCCGCTCTGCCAGTGGCGGGCCATTCCCATCAACGTGGCGCGGTCGTAGCACCAGTTCTCCATGAACTGGCTGGGCAGCTCCACCGCATCCCATTCCACGCCGTTGATCCCGGCGGCCTGGGGACGCTCAACAGTGGTGAGCATGTGCTGGAGGCCGTGGCCGAACTCGTGGAAGAGGGTTTCCACCTCCTCGAAGGTCATCAGGCTGGGGGTGTCCCCCACCGGCGGGCTCTGGTTGCAGATCAGGTAAGCCACCGGCAGCACCGGCGTTCCATCGGCGTTGCGGGAGCGCACGAGGCATTCATCCATCCAGGCCCCGCCGCGCTTGCTGCCGGGGCGGCTGTAGGGGTCGAGGTAAAAGGCCGCCAGCGGCTGCCCGCCATCGAGGATGCGGAAGTAGCGCACATCGCTGTGCCATACCGGTGCCTCGCCGTCGGCAGCTTCGATGCTGATCCCGAACAGGCGTTGGCACAGGCCGAACAGTCCCTCCAACACCTGGGGCAGCGGGAAGTAGGGCCGTAGCGCTTCGCTGTCGAGCTCGAAGCTCTCCTGGCGCAGTTTTTCGGCCCAGAAGCTCACATCCCACGGCTGCAGATCAGTGGCCTCTGCGGCACCCACACGCTGGGCGCATTCCGCCAGGGCCGTCAGCTCCTGCTGGGCTACGGGGTAGGCGGCATCGCGCAGCTCCTCGAGCAGGGCCTCTACAGCGGCTTCGGAGTCGGCCATCTTGGCGGCCAGGCTCACCTCCGCCCAGTTGGCATAGCCGAGGCGGCGGGCTTGCTCTCCCCGCAGGGTGAGGATGCGCTCGATCAGTGGCCAGTTGTTGAGGGCATCACCGTTGTTGCCGGAGGCGCGGCTCACATGGGCCCGGTACACCTGTTCGCGGAGGTCGCGGCGGCGGCTGTATTTGAGGAAGGGGGCGTAACGGGGCATGTCGAGCCCCAGGAGCCAAGGACCTGTCTCCGCCGTGGCATCGGCGTCGCCGGCCTGGCGGGCCGCCTGGGCCAGCTGATCCAACAGGCTGGTGGGAAGGCCGTCGATCTCGGCTGGGTCGCTCAGTTTCAGGGTCCAGCCGTTGGTGGCATCGAGCACCTGGTTGCCGAAGCGGGTGGAGAGCTCGGCCAGCTCCTGGCTGGCGGCATTGAAGGCCTCCTGTTCGCTACCGCTCAGGCCCACCCCCCGCAGCTGCATGTCGCGCAATTCGGCCGCCAGGATCCGCTGCTGGGTGGGATCGAGGGCCTGCTTGTGCTGCGCCAGCTGCTCGAGGGCGCGATAGATCACCTGGCTTTGGCCAGCGCGGTTGCCGAACTGCACCACTGCCGCCTGCTGGGCAGCATGGGCTTCCCGGAGTTCAGGGCTGTTGCACACCCCATTGAGGTGGCTCACCACCCCCCAACTCCAGCGCAGCCGCTCCCCCAGGCGCTGAAGGGGATCCATCACCGCGGCCCAGGTGAGCGCCGTAGCTGCGCCCATGGCCTGCTGGAGCCCCTGTTCCAGTGCGGAGAGCTCCTCGGAGAGCTCCGTGATCAGCTTGGGGATCTCGCTGCTCACCGCCTCAGGCGTGATCGCCTCAAAGCGGGGGAGCCCCTCACCGCGCAGGATCTCGGGGCGTGATGCGGTGGCGCTGCTCATAGGCCTGGGCGGATCAGCACCATTCCAGCCTGTGGATCAACGCCGATGCGGTTCAGCCGAGGGCGGGTAGCCGAAGCGCCACCACAGCGAGCTGCGCCAGGTTGTCGGAGAGGGCCGTGGTGGAGGCCTCGTACACGTCGATCGCCACCCGCGGCCAGAAGCCGATCACCAGGGTTGGCACCAGCAGGGTGAGGCCGATCACCAGCTCGCGGGGTTTCATATCGCCCAGCACGGCCAGGGCCGGAATGCGGGGCCCGAAGAACACCCGGCGGCAGAGGCTGAGCAGATAAACGGGCGTCAGCACCACACCGATGGCGGCCAGCACCACGGCGATCACGCGGAAGCCCACGGTGAAGTCGGCGTTGCTGGTGAGGCCGAGGAACACGGTGATCTCGCTCACGAAGCCGCTCATGCCCGGCAGGGCCAGGGAGGCCAGGGAGCTGGCCAGGAAGAAGGCGAAGGTGATCGGCAGCACCTTGGCCAGGCCGCCCATGTTGGGGATGGAGAGGGTTTTGGTCCGCTCATAAAACACACCGGTCACGAAGAACATCGCCGCCGCGATCAGGCCGTGGCTGATCATCTGCAGCATTGCGCCGCTCATGCCGAGGCTGTCGATGGCGCCGATGCCCAGCAGCACGAAGCCCATGTGGCTCACAGAGCTGCAGGCGATCCGCCGCTTCACGTTGTCTTGGGCGAAGGCGTTGAGGGCGCCGTACACGATGTTCACGATGCCGAGCACCACCAGGGCGGGCGCCAGCACCAGATGCGCCTCAGGCAACATCTGCACGTTGAAGCGCAGCAGGGCGTAGCCGCCCATCTTGAGGAGCACCCCCGCCAGCAGCATCGACACAGGAGCGTTGGCTTCACCGTGGGCGTCGGGCAGCCAGGTGTGCAGCGGGAACATCGGCAGCTTCACACCGAAGCCCACCAGGAAGCCCAAATAGCAGAGCAGGCCGAAGGTGCCGCCCGGTGAGCGGGCGATCAGCTCGCTGAGGTTGAGCGTGAAGGGCCCATTCAGGGCCAGGGCCAGACCGCTCACCAGGATCAGCAGCGAGGCCGTGGCGGTATAGAGGATGAACTTGGTGGCGGCGTACTGGCGCTGTTGGCCGCCCCAGATGGCGATCAGCAGGTAAACGGGAACCAGTTCCAGTTCCCACGCCAGGAAGAACAGCAGGAAGTCCTGGGAGAGGAACACCATCGCCTGGGCCGAGGCCTGCACCAGCAGCAGGGCGAAGTAGAGGCGCGTTTTCTTCTGGATGTTCCAGCTGGCGGCCACCGACAGGAGCGTGACCAGGCCAGAGAGCACCACCAGCGGTGCGGAGAGGCCATCGGTGGCCAGCGACCACTCCAGCCCGATCGCCGGCACCCAAGCGAAGCGCTCCACTAGCTGCAGGCCGGCGATGGAGCCGTCGTAGTGCTGGCTGAACACGAAGAGCATCAGGCCCAGATCCACCAGCAAGGTGATCAGGGCAATGGTGCGGGGCAGCTTTGGATCGGTGCCGTCACCGGGCAGCACCATCAGCAGCGGTGCCACCGCAACGGGCAGCAGGGTGATCAGGCTCAGCCAGGGAAAACTGGTGGGAGCGGCCAGCAGACCTTCTGCCACGGCGGCATCCCCGAAGGCCGAGCTGGCAAGCCCGGAGGACGCGGCCAAGAGGGGCAAAAAGGCGTCCATGAAGACCTCATCGCATTGATGGCTGCTCCTGTCCGAGGATCAGGCCATGAGAGGAGTGAATCTAACAGCTGGGTATTTCTACTTAGGCCGTTTGGGGCTTGGCTTTTGGGCCTCTGGTGAGGCCCATCAGGGGCTGGTGGTGTCGCGGTCGGGGATGGTGTTCCAGCGGCTGCCAGCCTGCTGCAGCTGAAGAACTTCAGCGCGCGAGGCCACACCTTCGCTTTCCCAGGCCCGCACCATCGCCCGTCGCACGGCGCCGGCCTGATCACGATTGGCCAGCGCGAGAATGCTCGGGCCAGCGCCGCTAATCACGCAGCCCCAGGCGCCCGCCTGCAGGGCGGCTTCGCGCACCTGACGCCCACCCTGGATCAGGCCCCAGCGATAGGGCTCATGGATGCGGTCGTGCATGCCATCGGCGATCAGGTCGCCGTTGCCCGTGCGCAGCCCCTGCAGCAGCAGCGTCAGCGAGCCCAGGTTGGTCACCGCATCCGCGATCGAAATCGCCTTCGGCATCACTCGCCGCGCTTCGCTTGTGGAAAGGCGGATCGAGGGGATGGCCACCACCGCCAGCACCTCGGGCGACCACTCGCAGCGCACCACCCGCCAGCGGTGGGAGGCCGCCTTGGCGGTCATGCAGAGACCACCCAGCAGCGAGGGCACCACGTTGTCGGGGTGGCCCTCAATATCAATGGCCAGCTCGAGCAGTTTTTCGCGGCTGAGGGGCTCGCCAATCAGGGCGTTCGCGCCCATCAATCCGGCCACGATCGCCGTGGCACTGCTGCCCAGCCCCCGGGCCGGGGGCACCGCCAGCCGCACCCGCGCTTCGATGGCGATCGGCTGCTCGCCCGCTTCTTTCCACACCCGCTGGGCGGCGCGGTACACGAGGTTGTCGGGGCCGCCCCGCAGGTGAGAGCCCTCGCTCCCTTCAATCACCAGCTCGAAGCGCTCGCCATCGCCTTCGATGCAGCGCATCTCAAAGCGATTGTTGAGATCCAGGGCGGCCCCCAGACAGTCAAAGCCGGGGCCCAGGTTGGCTGTCGTGGCGGGAACATCCACCACAACCCCCTGGCCGATGCGGGGGCGGACCATACGGTCGGTTCTGCTGGGGCCAGTGTCCCACTCAGCCCATCAGCATCCGGGCGCGGCAGGCGGCACTGAACAGCCCGGCCTCCGGATCGGTCAGGGCCAGCACCGGCACCTGCTCGAGCACCGTGCTGAGGCGTCCTTTCTGCAGCAGTGGGCCCAGAAACGCGGGGGATTGCAGTTCCTCCAGCAGTTTTCCCGCTGTGCCGCCGCCCACCCACAGGCCCCCGCTGCAAAGGGTTTGCAGGGCCAGGTCACCGGCGGTGCTGCCGTAGGCGCCCAGCCAGAGATCCATGGCGCGGCGGGCCAGGGGATCACCGGCCGCCGCTGCCGTGGCGGTGGCCGCGGGGCGCTCGGTGCTGTCCACCCTGGCCAGGGGATGGCCTTCGGCTGAGGGGTCTGTGGCCAGCAGCCACCGCATGACATCTCCCAGACCCGTGCCGCTCACGACCCGCTCGATCGACACCCGTTCGATCTGCAGATCCTGCTTGAGCCAGCCTTTCAGCTGCCATTCCGCCTCGTTGCGCGGCGCGAATTCGGCGTGGGAGGCCTCACTGGCCATGGCTTGCAGCCCCTGGGCCGTGGGCACACCGATCGCCACCCCCAATCCGGTGCCAGCGCCAAGAATGGCGACTGGCGCCTGGGGATCACTGCCCCCTGCTGCGGGCTTCAGCAGGCAGTGTTGATCGGCCTGCACGTGGGGCAGGCCATAAATCAGCACGGCGAAATCGTTCACCAGATCCACCTGCTCCAGCCCGCAGCGATGGGCTAGGGCTGTCTGCTCCAGCTGCCAGGGAAGGTTGGTGAGCTTCACGCGGCCCTGCCGCACGGGCCCAGCAACGGCGAAGCAGGCATGGCTCGGCCGGCTTGACGCCGGTTCGGCGGCCAGAAAGTGATTCACCAGGTCGCCGAAATCGGCCCAGTCCGCCGACACAAACCGCTCGGTGCGCTGCTGGCGCAGCTGGCCGCCATCCAGCGTGTAAGTCGCCAGAAGGGTTTTGGTGCCGCCGATGTCGCCGGCCAGAAGGGTGGTCATCAGCCCAGGGGCAGACCTGCACTCCGATCCTGATTGGCGCGGCTCGCTGCTGCCACCAGATCAGCCAGGGCCACACTGCCCAGATCGCCGTCACGCCGGCTGCGCAGGCTGATCTGGCCGCTTTCGGCCTCTTTGGCGCCGATCACCCCAAGCACCGGGATTTTCATCTGCTCGCCGTTGCGAATCAACTTGCCGAGGCGATCGCCGGAGTGGTCGATGCTGGCGCGCACCCCCGCGGCCTGAAGCTGGGCTGCAACGCCGGCGGCGTAATCGCGCACCTCATCGGTGACCGGCAGCAGCCTGATCTGCTCGGGCGCCAGCCAGAAGGGGAAGTCGCCGGCGTAGTTCTCGGTCATGATCCCGAAGAACCGCTCCAGCGAACCGAAGATGGCGCGGTGGATCATGATCGGCCGCTGCCTAGAGCCATCGGCGGCCACGTACTCCAGATCAAACCGTTCTGGAAGGTTGAAATCGAGCTGAATGGTGGAGCACTGCCACATCCGGCCGATGGCATCTTCAATTTTCAGGTCGATCTTGGGGCCGTAGAAGGCGCCGCCACCCTCATCGATTTTGTAGGCCCATCCCTTCCTATCCAGAGCCTCGATCAGGCCTTGGGTGGCCAACTCCCACACGGCGTCTTCGCCGATCGATTTCTCCGGCCGGGTGGAGAGGTTGATTTCGTAGTGGCGGAAATCGAAGGTGGAGAGGATCTGCTCGGTGAGATTCAGGATCGCAAGGATCTCGTCGGAGATCTGCTCCGGCAGGCAGAACACGTGGGCGTCGTCCTGGGTGAAGCCGCGTACGCGCATCAGGCCGTGCATCACGCCCGGGCGCTCGTAGCGGTACACCGTGCCCAGCTCAGCCCAGCGGATCGGCAGTTCCCGATAGCTGCGCAACGTGCTGGCGTAGGTGAGCACGTGGAACGGGCAGTTCATCGGCTTGAGCTGGTATTCCCGCTCGTCCACCTGCATCGGGCCAAACATGCTCTCGCTGTAGAAGTCGAGGTGGCCTGAGGTTTTCCAGAGGCTGATATCGGCCACGTGCGGCGTGTAGAGCAGCTCGTAGCCGGCGGCGAAGTGCAGTTCGCGCCAGAGGTTTTCGATCAGCAGGCGCATGCGGGCGCCGCGGGGGTGCCAGAACACCAGGCCTGCACCGGCCTCATCTTCGATCGAGAACAGATCGAGATCGGTGCCGATGCGGCGGTGGTCGCGGCGCTTGGCTTCCTCCTGGCGGCGCTTGTATTCGGCCAGCTGCTCGGGGGTTTCCCAGGCGGTGCCGTAGATGCGCTGCAGCTGGGCGTTGTTTTCATCGCCGCGCCAGTAGGCCCCGGCCACGCTTTCGAGCTCGAAGGCTTTGGCGTTGAGCTCACTGGTGTTGGCCACGTGCGGGCCTGCGCAGAGATCCCACCACTCCTCACCGAGGGTGTAGAGCGTGATCGGCTCCTGGATCCCCACCAGGATTTCCAGCTTGTAGGGCTCGTTCTGGGCCTTGATCTTGGCCTCCGCCTCAGCGCGGCTCACCTCGAGGCGCTCGAGCGGCAGCTTCTTATTGATGATCTTGATCATCTCCTTCTTGATGGCCTTGAGATCGGCCTCGGTGAAGGGATCGGGGCTGTCGAAGTCGTAGTAGAAGCCGTTTTCGGTCCATGGACCGATCGTCACCTGCGCCTTCGGAAACAGGCGCTGTACTGCCATGGCCATCACGTGGCTCATCGAGTGGCGGATGCGCAGCAGCTGGTCGCTTTCGCTGGTTTTTGGCAGCTGCAGCGCAGGGGCTTCTGTGGTGGCCGTGGTGGTTGCGACGCTGCCGGAGGAACGGGTTGCGGCAGGGCGGGTCGCGGTCACGGCTGTGGGGTAGCAACCCTGATCCTACGCAGGGGATTTGGGCCGATTCCTACGCTGCGCCGTGATGGACTCCTCCTTGCCGCCTCCCCCCGCTCAGCCACCTGGGCCCGATCCGGATGCAGAGCCGGCTCAGTTGCTGGATCAGCTGCTGCAGTCGTTGTTCGACGACTTCTGCTTTTGGTTTCAGCGTGGGTTGGTGTTGCTGGAGCTCACACCCGATCACCTGCTGCCTGCCGCTGAGCAGCAGTCGCTGCGCCTCAAGCTCGAGGAAGCGCTGCAGGCCATCGCGGCCACCCGCGCCCTGCGGGCGGCCTGCACCACGCCGATGGCTGTGGATATGGATGCCATGGCCCCCTGGCATCGCCTGATGATGCGGGTGTGGAACCTGTCGTCGATGTTGCGCATCGCCGGGGTGGCCTTGCCCCCCGATGGACGGGGCGACACCGAGCCTCAGGCCTGATCGGCCAGGGCTTTGAGGTTGCTGCTGTAAAAGCGCTGCAGTTCATCAGCTTGTTTCACCGGCTGCCCATAGGCGCTGCGTCCGGCGAGGGTGGGGAATGAGGCCCATTCCCGCGCCAGCACAGCCATGGCTTCCCGGGTGAGTCCCTGGTCGTCGATGTGCTCGAGCATCCCGCGGCGGTCAACCAGATAGAGGGCCGCCTGGTCCTGGTTGTCCGGATCAAAGCTCGCCAGTTGCAACTTGCTCGCGGCCTCGCTCCAGGTGGTGGGCAGGAATTGGTAAGCGCCGGCCGCAGCACTCGTGTAGCGCTTCACCACCACGATCTCCGGATGCCGTTCCAGGCTCTCGAAGCGTCCGCCCCCGTACAGCGTGCGGTAGCCGGCAGGGCCCTGCTTCCAGGTGCCCTCCGCGTAGCGAATCGTGTTGAGCAGGGCGCGCCGTTGCGGCGTGATGGCGTAAGTGGCCGTGCTGTTGGCGGCGGCGCTGCTCACCTCGGCGGCCTGCTGGCGTCCCTGGGAGGGGGCCACCAGGGGCCCTGCGGCTAGGAGCAAGAGCCCCAGGGCTGTGGCGACTCCGGTGGCAGGGGCCGGGCGGGAGGTGGACGGCAGATGACGACGCAAACGCAAGGGCAGCACGACAAGGTCTGACGAGCCTGGAGCTGCGGAGGGGGGTGGCACGAGAGCCGCTCAACCGGTCTGGACAAACGAGACGCAGATGTGCTTTAAGCGGAGTCGCGCCCTTGAGACGCGGCTGCGACTGCCGAGATGGGGTTGTGCCGGTTGCGGCGCCGTCAGCGGGAACGATCAGGCGCCTTTATCTTTTCTTTGGGATTGATCACCCTGGAGGCGGGCTTCAGGGGCGCGGGAGGAAGCCCAGGGCTTGGCGCGTGCGCTCCAGGGTGGCTTCTGCCACCGCGTTGGCGCGCTCGCTGCCCTGCTGCAGCACCCGATCCAGCTCTGCTGCATCGCTGCTCAGGGCGGCGTAGCGCTCCTGGATGGGGCGCAAGGCTTCCACCAGTGTTTCGGCGAGCAGGGGCTTGAACTGTCCCCAGCCCATGGAGGCGCATTCCGCGGCGGCAGCCTCGCGGCCTTTGCCGCTCAGCAGGGCGTAGAGACCCAGCAGGTTGTCGGTTTCGGGCCGCTCGGGGTTTCCGAATTCCAGCCCCATGATCGGATCGGTTTTGGCCCGCTTCACCTTTTTGGTGATCAGCTCTGGCGGGTCGAGCAGGTTGATGCGCGAGCCCTCGTTGGGATCGCTCTTGCTCATCTTGCTGCGGCCATCGGTGAGGCTCATCACCCGCGCCCCCTCTTTCAGAATCAGGGGTTCGGGCACCTTCAGCACAGGGATCGGTTCGCCTTCAGCATCCTTCGGGGCGAAGCGGGCGTTGATCCGTTGCTGGGCGATGTCACGGGCCAGCTCCAGATGTTGCTTCTGGTCTTCGCCCACCGGCACCAGGTCGGCGTCATACAAAAGGATGTCGGCGGCCATCAACACCGGGTAATCCAGCAGGCCCACCGACACCTGGTCGCCCTGCTTCACCGCTTTCTCCTTGAACTGAATCATCCGCTCCAGCCAGTTGAGCGGAGTGACGCAGTTCAGCAGCCAGCAGAGTTCGCTGTGGGCCGGCACATGGCTCTGCACGAACACCGTGGCCTTCGCGGGATCAATGCCGCAGGCCAGATAAAGGGCTGCCGTACTGCGGGTATCGGCCGCCAGTTGCTCCGGGTTGTGGGGAACCGTGATTGCATGCAGGTCCACCACACAAAAGAACGTGTCGTGGCTGTCCTGCAGGTCCACCCAGTTGCGGATGGCGCCGAGCCAGTTGCCCAGGTGCAGTGATCCGGTGGGTTGAACCCCTGAGAGAACCCGGGCCCTTGGCATCGGTGGTGTCTGGCGAGTCGCCGGATTCTGCCTGGAGACCGATCCGGCGAACCCGCCCTTGGCAATCAGGCTTCAGCCTCGGTGGCGCCAGCTTCAGGGGCCACATCGGCGGGCTCCTCGGCTTCGGCAACCACCTCCGGTGCCGCTGTCACGGGCTTGGCCGGGCGGGCGAAGGGGTTCGGGCGGTTGGAGGCCGGGCGCTCGCCGCGCTCAGGGCGGGGGCCACGGCGCTCGCCGCCGGGGCGGCCACCACCGCTGGCCCGGTGCTGGGCCACCACCTCATCGAGCTTGCCCTCGTCGAGCAGCTGGGCCACCGTGCGGATGGACAGGCCCAGGGCCGCCACCGTGGAGCGCAGGCCAAAGGCTTCCTGCACGGCACGGGCGGCACGCATTTCGTTGTCGCTCAGGCGGATGCGGAAGCCGCCGGCTTCACGACCGCCACCATCGCGGGATCCACCACCCTGACGGGGACCACGGTCACCGCGGAAGCGGTCGTTCGAGCTGGGTTGGAAATCGCCGTCGGCCATGGCGGCACACCTGCATGATCAGGCGCAAGTGTGCCCTATGGCTGGTGGTCAGGGCCAGCACCACTCCAGCCGGTGGTGTTCTGGGTTGCCGTGGCGCGCCAGCACCAGCAGCGGAACCGGATTGGGGCCTTCGGCTTCGATCAACTGGCGGTAGCGCTCCAGCAGATGCAGGTAGGCGCTGAGGGTCCAGCCGTGGTGCCCCCGCTCCTGGGCTTCCCAGAAGCGCCTGAGGGCCTGGCTGCAGCTGTGGCGCCCGAATTCGTCCCAACACAGCTCCTGGGCTTCCAGATGGTCCACCCCCTGCTGGCGCAGCTCCCGGAAGCGCACCAGTTCCGGCGCGTCGCCGCTGCTGTCGGGTGGCAACACCTGAGCAAGGTCTTCTACACGCACCCGCTGCAGCTGCAGCCAGCAGCGATCAAGCAGCAGCACCGGCAGGGCGCCATGCCAGCGCCTCTGCTGTTGCTGCACGCCGAGCAGCTCGCTCAGCTGGCGCTGCAGCCGCGGTGTCAACGCGTTGACCCGTTCAGCCATGGGCGCCGCGGAAGGTGATGTCGGCGATGGCGTACTCGCGCGGCTCGAGATGAATGGTGCATCGCACCGGGCCAAAGCGGGCTTCGAGATGTTCTTCCACCAGTTCGGTGATGCGGTGGGCGGTCGGCAGATCGTTGGCATCCACCACCATGTGCAACTCAATGAACACCCGCTGACCCAGCACGCCGCGGCTGGCGATGTCGTGCACGTTGAGCACGCCGGGCACCGTCATCGCCACTTCATGGATGGCTTCTGGAGCGATGGCGATCTGGTCCACCAACCAGGGCAGGTTGCTGGAGAGCACCTGCCAGCAGGCGCGCACCAGCAGCACACAGAGCGGCACCGCCATGGCCACATCCAGCCAGGTCACGCCGAGCAGCAGCACACCCGCCAAGCCGAGCAGCACCACCACCGTTGTCCAGATGTCGCTGGTGGTGTGTTTGGCATCTGCCAGCAGCAGCTGGCTGCCCAGTCGCCGGCCTTCGCTGCGCTCGTAACCGGCCAGCAACAGGTTGCAGCCCAGCACGATCAACAAGAGCAGCAGGTCTTGTCCATCCAATCGAAGGGGCGGCAGGCCTGCGGCGATGCGCTCCACCGAGGTTTTGAGAATTTCGAAGGCGGTGAACAGGATGAAGCCAGCAATGGCCAAGGCCCCTAGCCCTTCGTATTTGTCGTGGCCGTAGGGATGGTCGCGATCCGGCTTGGGATCGGAGAGCCCATTGGTGATCAGGCCCAGCAGGCTGCTCAGGCCGTCGGTGGCGCTGTGCATGGCATCAGCCAGCACCGCCAGGGAGCCGCTGAGCAGGCCGATCACCAGTTTCAGCAAGGTCATCGACACATTCACCGCCAGGGCGATGAGCAGCACCCGCTGCACCCCTCGGCGGTTGTCATCCCGCTGCAGCGCCGAGCCTGATGGCGCTCCGCCCGTGCTGGCGACTCCCATGGCCCGGCAGGCTGGCAACAGTGACACCAAGGTATTGGGTCTGGGCAGTGCACACCAGCTGAGCTAAAGAGAACCGGCGCATCCGCTGGACCCTGCAGCCGTTGATCTCGCCACCGGCCCCCTCTGCCTCCCCCTCGTTGGTCTCTGCGGCGTTGCTCCAGCCGTTGCGCCGCTTCTGGCCGCTGGCGGCCGGTTTGGGCGGTGGTGTGATCCTGTTGGAGAGCAGCCGCGGCACCCTCTCCTCGCTGATCAGCCTCAGTGCTGCAGCCGCTGGACTGTGGCTGCTCAGCGGTCGCTTACGGCCATCTGGCCGGGCCCTGCCCACCAGCGTGGAGGGATGGCTCGAGCGTTGCCAGGCCGTGTTGGAGAGTTTTGAGCGGCTCGAGCTGGAGAGCGATCCGCTGGCGCAGCAGCAGCGCCGGGACCAGCTGGAGCAGTGGCGTGAGCGCCAGGCCGACCCCCACCTGCACTTGGCGCTCGTGGGCAGCGGTGGCTGGAGCGAGGCGCTGCAGGTGCAGCTGCTCCAGCACTGCCCTTCGCCGGTGCCCCTGCGGGTGCTGCGCAGTCAGCCCCTCCCTCCGGCCAGTGCGCAGTGGCAGTGGCCCGAGGCGTTCCGCCGCTGCGATCTGGTGGTGTATCGCCTGGCCCTGCCGCTGTCGGCGGCGGACCTGCGTTGGCTCGAGGCGTTGCCCCAGGGCCAGCAGGTGCTGCTGTTGGTGGATCGGCCGGCTGGCGATTGGGGGCTGGCCTTGCATCAGCTCCAGCGCCAGCTCCCCAGCCACCTCAATGAGCAGTGCTGGCCCTGGTCGCCCGAGGCGATCGACACCTGCGCCCGTGATCTGCAACCACTCGCCGCTGCCGTGGCGGCTCTGGGCCCGGAGCGGTTGCGGCAGACCCAGCAGCGTTGTTTGGAAGACCTGCACAGCAGCTGGCAGGTGGCGCTGGAAACGCTGCGGCGCCGCCATTGGCAGCAGCTGGTGCAGCGCACCCAGTGGACAGTGGCCGCCGGGGTGGTGGTCGCCCCGCTTCCGAGCCTGGATCTGCTGGTGCTCGCTGCGGCCAATGGCCTGATGCTGCAGGAGATGGCTCGGTTGTGGGATTGCCCCTGGTCGCTGGAGCAACTGCAGGCCGCCGCGTTGCATCTGGCCAAGGCCTGTTTGGCCTTGGGGGTGGTGGAGTGGAGCAGCCAGGCCTTGGCTGCTCTCGTGAAGTTGCACGGAGCCACCTGGCTGGTGGGTGGCGCCCTGCAGGCCCTCAGCGCTGCCTATCTCACCCGTGTGGTGGGGCGCGCCATGGCCGACTACATGGCCCTGGCGGCCGGGGTGCCGGAGGCCGAGTTGGAGCGGCTGTTGCAGCAGCAGGCGCCGGTGTTGGTGGCCCGAGCAGCCGAGGAGGAAAAACTCGATTGGACAGGTTTCCTCCAACAGGCGCAGCAGTGGCTGCAACAGAGCGGCACCCAAGCAACTCACACAACTTCATGAAGGCTTCATGAACTGCTTCATGAAGTTGTGTGAGTTGCTTTGAACTTAATTTTTGCTTCCGGGAATCTTTTTCTGAGCTCCGTAGCGTGGCCGTGCCACATCTGTGGCACACGCTCTCTTCGGCTCGTAAGAGTCAGCTGATTCATGACCACTGCCCTTCGCAGCGGCCGCTCCAGCTCCTGGTCACAATTCTGTGAGTGGGTCACCAGCACCGACAACCGCATTTATGTGGGTTGGTTCGGTGTGCTGATGATTCCCTGCCTGCTGTCGGCCACCATCTGTTTCATCGTTGCCTTCATCGCCGCTCCGCCGGTGGACATCGATGGCATTCGTGAGCCCGTTGCCGGCTCGTTCATCTACGGCAACAACATCATTTCCGGCGCTGTGATCCCCAGCAGCAATGCCATCGGCCTGCACTTCTATCCCATCTGGGAAGCGGCTTCTCTCGATGAGTGGCTGTACAACGGCGGCCCCTACCAGCTGGTGGTGTTCCACTTCCTGCTGGGCATCTCCTGCTACATGGGTCGTCAGTGGGAGCTCTCCTACCGCCTGGGCATGCGCCCCTGGATCTGTGTGGCCTACAGCGCTCCGCTGTCGGCTGCCTTTGCGGTGTTCCTGATCTATCCCTTCGGTCAGGGCTCCTTCTCCGATGGCATGCCCCTCGGCATCAGCGGCACCTTCAATTTCATGTTGGTGTTCCAGGCTGAGCACAACATCCTGATGCACCCGTTCCACATGCTGGGTGTGGCCGGTGTGTTCGGCGGCAGCCTGTTCTCCGCCATGCATGGTTCGCTGGTGACCTCCTCCCTGGTGCGTGAAACCACCGAAACGGAGAGCCAGAACTACGGCTACAAGTTCGGCCAAGAGGAAGAGACCTACAACATCGTGGCTGCCCACGGTTACTTCGGTCGCCTGATCTTCCAATACGCCAGCTTCAACAACAGCCGCAGCCTGCATTTCTTCCTGGGTGCCTGGCCTGTGGTGGGCATCTGGTTCACCTCCATGGGCGTGAGCACCATGGCGTTCAACCTGAACGGCTTCAACTTCAACCAGTCAGTCCTGGATTCCCAGGGCAAGGTGGTCAACACCTGGGCTGACGTGCTCAACCGCGCCAACCTGGGCATGGAAGTGATGCACGAGCGCAACGCTCACAACTTCCCGCTGGATCTGGCTGCCACCCAGTCGATCCCCGTGGCTCTCACCGCTCCGGCGATCGGTTGATCCAGTTCCGGCTCGGGCCGATGGCCCGGCTGTTGTGCCCCCGCTGCGGCGGGGGTTTTTTAATGCCTCGATGCCCGACGCCCCTTCCCTCGACAATCCCTGCCTGGTGGACGGGCCGGATGCGGCTCCCGCCACGCTGCTGCTTGCCCATGGCGCTGGCGCGCCCATGGACAGCCCCTTCTTGCAGACCATCGCCACCGGCTTGGCCGAGCGGGGCTGGCAGGTGCTGCGCTTTGAATTTCCCTATATGGCCCAGGCTCGCCGCCTCGGCCAGCGCCGCGCTCCCGACAGGCAACCCGTTCTGCTGCAGAGCTGGCGCGATCAGGTGGCTCGTGCGGCGGACCATGGACCCCTGTTCATCGGCGGTAAATCCATGGGCGGGCGCATGGCCAGCCTGGTGCTCGATGAGCTGGCGGCGGCGAATCCGGTGTTGGCTTGCCTGTGCTTTGGCTATCCCTTTCATCCCCCGGGGAAGCCAGATGCGCTCCGGATCGAGCATCTGCAAACCCTGCGGCATCCCTGCCTGGTGCTGCAGGGGGAGCGCGACACCTTTGGGCGACGCGCGGAGGTGGAGGCTTATGCGTTGAGCCCAGCCGTTCAAGTGCAGTGGATCGCCGATGGCGACCACAGCTTTAAACCCACGAAGCGCTCTGGTTTCAGCGAGAGCGGCAATCTGCAGCAGGCCATCGCTGCCGCCGATCAGTTCATGACTTCGTGTTGTCGAGATCGCTCGGGCGGCTGAGCACGAACAGCACGCCGCCGGTAAGGGCCAGGCCAATCAGCACCATGGCGGTGATCGCGGTGCTGTAGTCGGTCTGCATGGCGGCGTAACGAAGTGTTAATGCAGCCTAGGCGACTTGCGGGAAGGCCTCCAGCGCGTTGGCCAGGCTGATGGGCTGCAGGTCAGCCGAGCTGGTCACTTCAATGATCCGGCCGATCGAGGCCGGCGTGGCCAGCGCCTCCACGCAGCAGCGCGCCACCAGTCGCCGCGGAATCGAGGCGCTGTCCTGCTGGTCCGCTGGGCTGTAGCGAATGCCCTCCTGCTCCAGATCCGCCTCCCGTTCGGATAGGCCTCCGGGTCGGATCACAGTCCAATCCAGCCCGCTGCGCTCAAGGCTGCGCTCCCCCACCCGCTTCCACACCAGGATCAAGCCGAACAGGTTGAGCGGATGGCGCCAGCGGCCTGCACACAGGGAGCTCACCAGCACCACCCGCCGGATGCCCAGGCGCTGGCAGCTCTCCACTTGATGCTGCACGCCCCAGGCATCCACCCGCATCGGCCCGCTGAGATCCACCGAGGGTCGAGCACCCGTGGCGATCACCAAGCCGTGGCAGCCCTGAAGAGCTGCATCGAGAGCTGTTCGATCGCTCAAGCGCAGCCGAACCACCGGACAATCCCGCAGTGCTTCCGGCACCTGCGAGTGCTCCTGCAGCAGCAACCGCGGTTGATCCCCAGCGCGCAGTAGCTCCTCGGCAATGCGCCATCCGGTTTTGCCCGAGGCTCCACTCACGGCAATCGTGCGAGACATGGCGGCCAGATGGCGTGCAATAGGAAGGCAGTATCGCGGCTCGGTATGAACCGTTGGCATCCCCATGAGCCCGACGACGGCGACTGGCCCGTGGATCGGGGACGGCCCCTGGGGCTTCGCCTGTTGGCGTTGCTGGGGGCCTTCTCGTTTGTGATGCTTGGGCTCAGCAGCTTGGCGCCGTTGCTGCACCCGCCCCAACGCCGCCCACCGGCCCTGCCAGAGCCGCCATCAGTGGGTCTGTTGCGTTGGCTGGGGAGACCCGCGTGAGCGCTCTGAAAACCACTCTTCTGCTTCCGCTTGTGCTGGTGGGCTTGGCCGTAGCCGCCTGCCTTGGTCTGTTGATCCTGTTGGCTGGGCTCCAGCGCGTGTTTGCGGTGGCTCCGCGTTTGTCTGTGGTGCCCGCTGATCAGCAAGGACCTGCCGTGTCACTCACGGTGGTGATCCCGGCCTACAACGAGGCCGCCACGATCGAGGCTTGCGTGAGCCATGTGCTGGCCAGTGCAGCGCCGTGTGCCTCCTGGCAGCTCGTGGTGGTCGACGACGATTCCACGGATGCGACGGCCTCCCTCGCGGCAGCCGCAGCTGCTGCCAGCGGTTGCCCGCCGGAGCGATGGCGTGTGCTGCAGGCCGGGCCCAGGCCGGCCGGTCAACGCTGGGTGGGTAAGAACTGGGCCTGCACCCAGGCCGCCGAGCAGACCCAGAGCGACTGGCTGCTGTTCATCGATGCTGACGTGCGCTTGCAGCCGGATGCTTTGCGGCGCGCCCTGGTGCAGGCCCAGCACGACCAGGCGGATCTGCTGAGCCTGGCGCCGCGGCTGGGATGCAGCTGTTTGGCCGAATGGATGGTGCAGCCGATCATGGCCAGCCTGCTGGGCCTGGGTTTTCCGATTCAGGCCGCCAACGATCCGGCCAGCCCGGTGGCGTTTGCCGCCGGGCCGTTCATGTTGTTCCGCCGCTCGGCTTACGCGGAGATCGGCGGGCATCGCGCCCTCGCCGCAGAGGTGGTGGAGGATCTGGCCCTGGCACGCCGAATCAAAGCGCAGGGTCTCAGGCTGCGTTATCTGCTCGGGCTCGATGTGGCTGAGCTCAACATGTATCCCAACTTCGCTGCTCTCTGGGAGGGCTGGAGCAAAAACTGGTTCCTCGGGCTGGATTCCAGCGTTCCAAAAGCCTTAGCTGCTGCCGGCGTGGTGGTGTTGATGTTCAGCGGGCCGTGGTTGTTGCTCGGCGCTGGCTTGTTGCTGCGTTGGTGGATGCCGCTGCAGGGCAGCTGGTGGCTTGGTGTGGTGATGCTTTCGGGATCTGGCGTACTTCTGCAGCTAGCCCTGCGTCTGTGGAGCCGGCGCCAGTTTCAGGTGCCGCTCCGGCTGTGGTGGTTGATGGGGGCCGGCGGCCTGGTGGTGGGTGCCCTGGGTCCCACATCGGTGTGGCGCACTCTCACGGGCCGCGGCTGGACCTGGAAAGGACGATCCCTCGCTTGATGGCGCAGCAGCAGATCACCCGGACAGGTAGCAACAGCGACAGCTTCAGACAATCTTCCGCTCATCCGCTGCTGCGGGGCCAGTCCACAACGCTTTGGGCTCCTTAGCGTTGGGCCGTTCCAGCAATGCCTCGGTGTCGGATCAACCCTGTTCCGAAGTGGATCGTTCCATCCAGCCCGCCAGCTTGAAGTGGCAATCGGATGGAGAGTTATCGCAGCAGGATGTGTTCAACCTGGTGTGCCAGCTCCGCTCCGTTGAGCCTGGGCAAACCTGCAATGAGCTGTGGCGTCTCGGTCAGAAGTACCCCAAATCAGCATCGCCCTCCGGCTGATTGTTGCGGCCTCTCCCTGCCGCCGCGTTTGGTGAGATCCGCTACTTAAGATCACCCAAGCGCTTGATCCACCCTTTGGCTTCAGTGTTTGCAGCTGTTGCCGCACGGGGTGTACCCGCACTCTTGGTCGGGTTGTTGGTGGGTTGCTCAACGCCCGCTCCGCGATCCCCGACGGCTGAGCCTGGTGCAGCTCAAAAGCCCGTGGTGCTCGCCACCTTCACGGTGCTGGCCGACATGGCCCGGCAGGTGGCCGGTGATCGCCTGGAGGTGCGCTCGATCACCAAGCCTGGCGCTGAGATCCATGGCTATGAGCCCACCCCCAGCGATCTTGAGGCGGCTCAGGGCGCCAATTTGATCGTGGAAAACGGTTTGGGTCTGGAGCGCTGGGCCGCCCGCTTCGTGGCCGCCTCCGGACAGGCCACAACCCTCACCCTCAGCCAGGGGTTGGAGCCGTTGTTGATCGAAGGGGATGTGTATGCCGGCAAGCCGAACCCCCACGCCTGGATGTCGCCCAAGCGGGCTGAGCACTACGTGGATCGGCTGGTGGAGGGCTTCAGTCAGTTGGATCCCGCCGGTGCTCCTGGTTTTCGGGACCGGGGGCTGGCCTACAAGCAAAAGCTCCGCGCCCTCGATGCCGAGCTGCGATCGGCCTTGGCCGGTGTGCCCCCCAGTCAGCGGCTGTTGGTCACCTGTGAAGGCGCCTTCAGTTACCTCGCCCGCGACTACGGCCTCGATGAGGCGTATCTCTGGCCGGTGAATGCTGAAACCCAGGTCACCCCGCGGCGATTGGTCCGCCTGATCAACACGGTGAAGCAGCGGCAGGTGCCCGCCGTGTTTTGCGAGAGCACCGTGAGCGCTGAGGCGCAGCGCGAAGTGGCCAGGGCTACGGGCGCCCAATTCGGGGGTACCTTCTACGTGGACTCCCTCTCGGGGAGCGGCGGCCCAGCCCCCAGCCTTCTGGCTTTGCAACGCCACAACGTGAACTTGATCGTGCAAGGTCTGAGCCGACCGCCTGCCGCGAGGCCAGCGCCATGAGCGTGCGCTACGTCCCAGCAGCTGCCCCCCGGATTGAGGTGGAGCAGTTGTGCGTGGATTACAACGGCACTGTGGCGCTCTACGACGCCGATCTCACCCTCCCCGCCGGCTGCATTTGCGGGTTGGTGGGCATGAATGGCGCCGGGAAATCCACTCTGTTCAAGGCGCTCACCGGATTCGTGCGCCCTTCCCATGGCCGCATCCGCATCAATGGCCAGCCCGTGCTGGCCGCTCAGCGCGATCAGGCGGTGGCCTACGTGCCCCAGAGCGAAGGGATCGACTGCAACTTCCCGATTTCGGTTTGGGATGTGGTGATGA
Source organism: Synechococcus sp. HK05 (assembly GCF_019104765.1). Taxonomy (NCBI): domain Bacteria; kingdom Bacillati; phylum Cyanobacteriota; class Cyanophyceae; order Synechococcales; family Synechococcaceae; genus Synechococcus; species Synechococcus sp. HK05. Next base: position 286,044 of record NZ_JAHRXJ010000002.1, read on the forward strand.
TGGGCCGCTACGGCTCGATGAACGTGCTGCGCTGGCCCCGGCAATCCGACCGGGTGGCCGTGCGCGATGCCCTGCAGCGGGTGGATCTGCTCGATCTGGCCCAGCGCCCGATCGGGGCGCTCTCGGGCGGTCAGCGCAAGCGGGCCTTTCTGGCCCGGGCCATTGCCCAGCGGGCCTCGGTGTTGCTGCTGGATGAACCGTTCAACGGCGTGGATGTGCGCACGGAGCAGTTGATGGCCCAGCTGTTTCTGCAGTTCCGCCAGGAGGGCCGCACGATCCTGATCTCCACCCATGATCTGGGCCACATCCGTGATTTCTGTGATCTGGTGGTGCTGATCAACCGCACCGTGCTGGCCTATGGCGAAACCAGTGCCGTGTTTACTCCGGAAAATCTGGCGCGCGCGTTCGGCGGGATGGTGCCCAAGTCATGACTTGGCTGCTCGAACCCCTCAGCCACGCCTTCATGGTGAAGGCCCTGCTGGTGAGCGCCCTGGTGGGAGGGGTGTGTGGTCTGCTCTCCTGCTACATGACGCTCAAGGGCTGGGCTCTGATGGGCGATGCCGTGTCGCACGCGGTGATGCCGGGTGTGGTGGTGGCCTATGCCCTGGGGCTGCCGTTTTCGCTTGGAGCGTTCGTGTTCGGTGTGGGCTCAGTGGCGGCGATCGGTTTCGTGAAGCAGAAGTCGCGCATCAAGGAGGACACGGTGATCGGCCTGGTGTTCACCGGGTTCTTTGCTCTCGGCCTGGTGTTGGTGTCGAAGGTGCGCAGCAATATTGATCTCACCCACATCCTGTTTGGCAATGTGCTCGGCATCTCGGGTTCTGATATCCAGCAGACCCTGCTGATCTCCGCCCTGGTGATCACGCTGCTGCTGGTGTTTCGCCGTGACCTGCTGCTGTTCTGTTTCGACCCCACCCACGCCCGCTCGATCGGCATCAACACCGGCCTGCTGCACTACATGTTGCTGTCGGTGCTCTCGCTCACCGCTGTGGCCGGTCTGCAGACCGTGGGCGTGATCCTGGTGGTGGCGATGCTGGTCACCCCCGGTGCCACCGCCTATCTGCTCACAGATCGCTTCGATCGGATGACGCTGCTCGCCATCGCCAGCAGCGTGCTCTCCAGCCTGCTGGGCGTGTATGTGAGCTACTGGACTGACAGCTCAACCGCCGGCTGCATCGTGCTGGCGCAGACGGCCCTGTTCCTGCTTGCTTTCCTGTTCGCGCCCCGCTACGGCATTCTCCGGGGCCATCAGCCCCAGGCCTGACGAGCCCTGCCAGCAACTGGATTGTTAAAAGCTGGTAATTGTTGTCTTCCCCGTGGCTAAGAAGCAGTTGTTTGTGCCATCAGCCTGGTGAACCCGATTGCAACGCGTGCCCTTCTGGCCGTCGTGTCTGGCTTGCTGCCGCTCACCTCGCTGCCGCCAAGCCTGGCTGCCGGTGCGTTCCCTGGTGTGGACGCCACCCAGCCGAGTGCGGCTGAAGCCACCAGTCCTTCGATTTATCTGCCGCCCTTCTACAAAGCCACCGATCGCCTCGATCCGAAGGGCAAGCCTCTGGGCACCGTGCTCGCTTCTGAGCCCGTGAGCTCTCAGGTGCCGGGCTCCAAGGCCTGGCGGCTGGCGTATGTGTCGAGCGATCCGGCCGGGCGCCGCCATGTGGTGACCGGCTTCATCGTGGTGCCGGATGGTCCGGCGCCGGCGGGTGGCCGCAAGCTGCTGGCCTGGGCCCATGGCACCACCGGCACGGCCCGCCGCTGCGGCCCATCGCAGTATCAACAACCGGCTCAACCCCTCAATCAATACCTGCTGCCCACAGGCACCACCTGGAGTGATGTGGGCCTTCCCGCCATGGAGCCACTGCTGAAGCAGGGCTACGTGATTGTGGCCACCGATTACCAGGGCTTGGGCGGTCCTGGAGAGCATCAGTACGCCTTGCCGGCGAGCAATGGCATGGATGTGATCAATGCGCTGCGCGCCGCGCGCGACTTCAAGCCTGCGGCTGCTGGGCCACGCGCTGTGGTGTATGGCTGGAGTCAGGGCGGCGGGGCCACGATTGGTGCGGCTGGCTTGGTGGAGTATGTGAAGCGAGCCGATGCCGTGGCTCCGCTCGACATTCTCGGATTTGTGGCGATGGCACCAGAGGATTTCGGTGTTGAGATGGCGGCCGTAAACACGGAGGCTGAGGCGTCGCGGGAACTACAGACAGTGAATCAGCAGTTGGGAACCAATGTGTTTAATTTCACCCATCTGGCGATGATGTATTGGGGTGCAGCGGCGGCGAATCCTTCCCTCAAGCTGAGTGATCTGTTTACAGAGCAGGCTGTGCCTGCGCTCAACGGCATGATGCAGCGCAAGTGTATGCATGAGTTGAGTGCCACCATGAATTATTGGTATGCCGATGCGTATCCTTCTCTGTTGAAGTCGAAGCCCACCAATGCGTTGGCTTGGTTGAATACGATCAAGAATCTCTCCCCTGGGCTTAAGCCAATTGCCCCCGTGGTGATCTATTGGGGCAACCAAGACACGGTGGTGCCGCCGGAGATGCACAAGCTCTACTTCGAAGCGGCCTGCAAGCAGGGTGCCGTGATGAGCCGGATTGAGTTGCCGGGCAACAACACCCACTTCAGTACACCGGCCTCTTCGCAGCCCTACTTCCTGCCTTGGATCGCCGATCGCTTCGCGGGCAAGCCCGTGGCCAACGGTTGTCCGCCTGCATGATGTGCTGCTGAAAGCGCACGGCCATGTCCACCAGTTCCATCGCTGAACAACGCTGGAACTGGTGGCCGCTGCTGCCCCTCTACCCCTATGGCCGGCGCCGCACGCTGGTGCGCGAGCTGATTCCAGATCAGCTCTGGAGCTTTGAGCAGCTCCAGGGTGTGTTCTATGTGGCGGTGCCGATCCGGATGACGGTGGCGCGGGTGCCAGGTGGGCTGATGCTCTACGCCCCGGTGCCCCCCACCCGGGAGGTGCTGCAGGCGTTGCGGGATCTGGAGCAGCGCCATGGGCCGGTGCGCAGCATCGTTCTGCCCACCGCCTCTGGCCTCGAGCACAAGCTGCCGGTGCCGGCGATGGCGCGCGCCTTTCCGCAGGCTGAGGTGTGGGTCACGCCGGGCCAATGGAGTTTTCCCGTGCAGTTGCCCCTGGCTTGGCTGGGTTTTCCGGCCCGGCGGATACGGGTTCTGGGTGAGGACGGCACACCCCACAGCGATGCACTGGAGTGGATCTCCCTGGGCCCGATTGATCTGGGGCTGGGTCGTTTTCAGGAGTTGGCTTGTTTGCATCGGCCTAGCGGTGCCCTGCTGCTCACCGATGCCCTGGTGGCGATCAATACCGAGCCGCCTGAGGTGTTCGAGCTCGACCCCGCGCCCCTGTTGTTCCACGCCCGTGACCGGGGTGATCAGCCCATGGAGGACACGCCGGAACTGCGCTTGCGGGGCTGGCAGCGACTGGCGCTCTTCGCCTCTTACCTCAGGCCCGCTGCCTTGGAGGTGCCGCGGCTGAGCACGTTGCTGCAGCAGGCGTTCCGGCCCGGTTGCCGCAATCCGCGCAGCTATTTCGGGATCTATCCATTCCACTGGAGCTCCAGCTCAACAGAAGCCTTTACAGAGCTCCAGCCCCAGCCAGGCGGTCTGCGCATCGCGCCGGTTCTAGAGCGTTTGGTGTTCCCCCGCACCCAGGGCCTGATCGTGGCCTGGTTGCGCCAACTGGCCCGCCTGGAGGATCTGCGCTGGGTGGTGCCGGCCCACTACGACGCACCGGTGGCTTGCAGCGCAGAGCGCCTGCAGGCCTTGGCCGATGAACTAGAGCAGCGGGACTGGGCACCCAGTGAAGGCAACTGGGCTTACCTCGCCGGGATCGATCAGCTGTTGTTGCGGCTGGGTGTTGTGCCCGAGCAGCCGGAAGCAGGCTGACTAGAGCTTTAGTTCCCCGGGATCAGCGTCGGCCTCAGGGAACAGGGTGGCTTCCAGTTCCATGCGCTGTTCCATCTGACGCAGGAAGTAGCCGGTCATCATCGCGGAGGCGAGCAAACCGGCCAGGTGGTCACGGTTGGCCGTGATCTTCACGTCGAAGTGTTCGCCTGGCAGCACGCCGAGGAGGCCCTGCACGTTGTGGCGAATGATGTCTTGGATATCGCTGCTGGCGGAGCGAGCCACGCGCTGCAGCACATCCGGCGATTGTTCCTGCAGGTACTGAATCAGCGAATTGGTGCTGATTGCTTCGCTGTCGCTCGTCAGGAACTCCGGGTTAAACATTCCGGTGTGCTCCGCGTCACGGCTGCACCCTACCCCAGCTCTTCGTCTCGTTCGAGACCGTTGAGGTCGGAGAACCGAATCGGACCGAGGCGATCCAGCGGCCAGTAGCGGAACACGGCGGTGCCGATCACCGCCTGGCGCGGTAGCGGACCCCACACATGGGAATCGAGGCTGGCATTGCGGTTGTCCCCCAGCACCAGCAGCTCTCCATCCGGCACGGTCAGCGGACCGAAGCGGTAGTCGATCGGCTCCTGGCGCCATGGTTCCGCCACAGCCAGGCCGTTACGTAACAGCGCTCCATCGCGCACTTCCACCACATCACCCGGCTGAGCCACCACCCGCTTGATCAGCGCCGCTTGGGGGTCGTACCCCGCCTCCACCAGCACCGGCGGTGCATGAAACACCACGATCGTGCCGTTGGGCAGGGGCCGCTCCAGCCGCGGCCGCAGCTTTTCCACCAACACCCTGTCCTGCAACTGCAGCGTGGGCAGCATCGAGCCGGAGGGAATCCAGCGCGGTTCGATCACAAGCCAGCGCAGCAGCACGGCCACGGCCAACCAAAGCAGCACAGACCGCCAACCCTTCAGCGCTGATCCCCCCGCAGGAGAGGGATCGCTGGAGCTGCTCTTCATGGCCGCTTCGGTGAGCATGATCGCCACATCCTGAACAACGCACCGCCGGTGCCCACCCCTCCAGCCCACCGTTGCAGCGCCGGCGACAACCTCAGGGCTGCCCTCACCCTGCTGGACACCCTGCAGCGCCTGGGGTTGCGCCGCTTGGTGCTCTGCCCAGGCAGCCGTTCGGCCCCTCTGGCGGTGGCCGCCGGGCTGCTGGAGAGCCGAGGCCTGGCCTTGATTCCGGCGGTGGATGAGCGCTCGGCGGCGTTTCTGGCCTTGGGGTTTGGCCGGGCTGATGGGGTGCCGGCCGCGGTAGTCACCACCTCCGGCAGTGCCGTGGCCAACCTCCTGCCCGCCGTGGTGGAAGCCGATCACGGTGCGGTGCCGCTCCTGCTGCTTAGCGCCGATCGCCCGGCCCGCCTGAAGGGCTGCGGTGCCAATCAAACGGTGAATCAAGAGGCGTTCCTGGCGCCCTGTTGCCGTTGGATGGCCGCCGGCGACCCCCGCGGTCTGGCGGCCATGTCAGCCCAACGCCTCTGCGCCCTGGCCGAGCGCGCCTGGGCCGCCGCCCTGGCTGCACCGGTGGGACCTGTGCATCTCAATCTTCCGTTCGATGAACCGCTGCATGCATCGGCGCAGCAGATCGATGCGGAGTGGGCCCGCTGCGACGCCTCCTCCGTTGTTTGGGAGCAGGCGCCGGCGGCTGTCGCTGAGAAGCCCGTGGAGCGTGCTGCGGATGTGCTGGATCCCGATCAGCCTGGGGCCGTGGTGGTTGGCCCCTGGCGGGCGCCGGCAGCCCTGCTCGAGCCCTTCGCCCAGGCGTTGCTGCGCTGGCAGCGGCGGAGTGGTTGGCCGGTGCTGGCCGATGGGTTGTCAGGCCTGCGGGGCTGGCCTGGGCTGCAGCTGGTGCATGGCTACGACCTGTTGCTCGGCGAAGGCCATGCCATTCCGGCGGCACCGCAACTGCTGCGGCTCGGTTCGATGCCCGCCAGCCGGCGCCTCCAACAGTGGATCGCCGCCAGCTCTGGCCCGCAGCTGCTGATCACGGAGGGCGACCCACGCAACCTTGATGCCACCGGCACCGCCAGCCAGCAGATCGCGGGCGGGCTGGCGGCATGGCTCGATGGCCTGAGCGATGGTTCCCCCAGTGCCACCAGCCAGGCGTTCTGCGCGGCGTGGCTGGCGGCCGATCAGCAGCTGCAACAGCAACTGGATCAGCGCTGGCTGGCCGATGGCGCCATGAAGCCCGTGTGTGAACCCGCCCTGGCCCGGGCCCTGAGCCGCCTGCTGCCCGCGGCTGAACCGCTGATGCTGGCCAGCAGCAGCCCCGTGCGCGATTGGGAGAGCTTTGCAGCCGCCGATGCACCCCAGCGGCCGGTGTTTGGTTTTCGCGGTGCCTCCGGCATCGATGGCACGCTGTCCATGGCCGCCGGGCTGGCCATGAGCCTTGGCTGCACCACCTTGCTCAGTGGTGATCTGGCGCTGCTTCACGACGCCAACGGCTGGCTCTGGCGTGAGGTGCTGGCAGCTGCACAGGCACGGCTCACCGTGGTGCTGGTGGATAACGCCGGCGGCGGCATTTTTGAGCAGCTGCCGATCCGCACGGGTCCGCAGCTGGATTTCGAGCGGCTGTTTGCCATGCCGCAGCAGCTCGATCACAGCGCCCTGGCCGCCGGCTACGGCATTCCTGCCCGGGCGATCACCAGCCTTGATCAGCTCGCGGCTGGCCTGCAGTGGGCCGCCCAACAGCCCATGGCTCTGCTGCATCTGCGCACCGATCGCCAGGCCGATGCGGCGCTGCGGCACCAGCTTCGCCGCGCCATGCCGCCGCACAATGGCCTCTATTCACCAGGGGTTTGATGGCGGCAACACCCTCAGCCGAGCCGGCAATCGCATGGCAGCCCCAGGGCTCTTATGCCGACATCCTGTTCGACCTCAGCAATGAGGGCATCGCCCGGATCACGATTAACCGCCCGCACAAGCGCAACGCCTTCCGTCCCCAGACGGTGATGGAGCTGTTCGATGCGTTCTCGCGCGTGCGCGATAACCCTCGGATCGGCGTGGTGCTGTTCACCGGTGCCGGTCCCGCCGCCGATGGCGGCTATGCCTTCTGTGCCGGCGGTGATCAGAGTGTGCGCGGCGATGGCGGCTATGTGGGCGACGACGGCCTGCCGCGGCTGAATGTGCTCGACCTACAGCGGTTGATCCGCAGCCTGCCCAAGGTGGTGATCGCCTTGGTTGCCGGCTACGCCATCGGCGGCGGCCAGGTGCTGCATCTGCTCTGTGATTTGAGCCTGGCGGCGGAGAATGCCGTGTTCGGACAGACCGGCCCGAAGGTGGGCAGCTTCGATGGCGGCTTCGGTGCCGGTTATCTGGCGCGGCTGGTGGGGCAGCGCAAGGCGCGCGAGATCTGGTTCCTCTGCCGGCAGTACGGCGCGGCTGAGGCTCTGGAGATGGGCCTGGTGAATGCGGTGGTGCCGCTGGAGCAGCTGGAGGCTGAAGGCGTGCGCTGGGCCCGCGAGGTGTTGCAGCACAGCCCCACGGCGATCCGCTGCCTCAAGGCCGCCTTCAACGCCGAAACCGACGGCATGGCCGGCATTCAGGAGCTGGCGGGCCAGGCCACCCATCTTTTCTATCGAACCGAAGAGGGGCAGGAGGGGCGTAACGCCTTCCTGGAGAAGCGAGCTCCGGATTTTTCCGATTCCCCTTGGCTGCCTTAGGGCGCCGGGCTGGCTAGCAGTTGGTGAGAGTGCTCTTGTTGCTGTGACAGCACGTCGTTTGTCTGATCGCCGTCGGCCGCTCTGGCTGGCCGCCCTCGCCGCCAGTGCGCTTCCTCTGGCCTCTCCTGCTCTCGCCCGTGAGCCCGATCCGATTCCCCCGCCGGCGCCGGTGATCAGCGACGACGTGGCCCTCAGCCGCATTCCCTCCGACCTGATGGACGACGAGGGGCTGCACCTGGTGCTGGATCGCCGCACCCGCCAACTGATGGTGCTCAAGGATGGCCGGATGCTGCGCCGCTATCCCGCCGCGGTGGGCACCGAGGGCTGGGAAACGCCGGCGGGGCGCCATCAGGTGCTGGAGATGGTGGCCGAACCGATCTGGGAGCATCCGGGTAATGGCAAGCAGGTGGGACCCGGCCCGAAGAATCCCCTCGGCTCCCGCTGGATCGGCTTTTACCGCGACTGCACCCCCCGCCAGAACGCCTGGGATGGCGAGCGCTATCTGAGCGTGGATGGCTGCACCGTGGCGGGCTTCCACGGCACGCCCCACCGCTGGACCGTCGGCCGCGCTGTGTCTCATGGTTGCGTGCGGCTGTTTGAGGAGAACGTGCAGGAGGTGTTTGAGCTGGTTCAAGTAGGCACACCGGTGACGGTGCTGCCCTGAAACCACCCGTAGAGTTGCGCGCACTTTCAGCCGGATTCCCCATGCGGGTGCTGTTTGCCGCAGCCGAATGCGCCCCGATGGTGAAGGTGGGGGGCATGGGCGATGTGGTGGGTTCCCTGCCGCCGGCCCTGACGCCCCTCGGCCATGACGTGCGCCTGATCATGCCGGGCTATGGCCGGCTCTGGAGTCAGCTCGACATCCCCGGCGAGCCCATCTGGCGCGGCCACACCATGGGCACCGACTTTGCGGTGTACGAAACCCGCCACCCCAGCAATGGCCTGCCGCTCTATCTGGTGGGCCATCCAGTGTTCGATCCCGAACGCATCTACGGCGGCGAAGACGAAGACTGGCGCTTCACCTTCTTCGCCAGTGCTACCGCCGAGTTCGCCTGGAACCACTGGAAGCCCGACATCCTCCATTGCCATGACTGGCACACCGGCATGATCCCGGTGTGGATGCACCAAGACCCGGAGATCAGCACGGTCTTCACCATCCACAACCTCAAATACCAGGGTCCCTGGCGCTGGAAGCTCGACCGGATGACCTGGTGCCCCTGGTATATGCAGGGCGATCACACCATGGCGGCGGCGCTGCTCTATGCCGATCGGGTGAATGCGGTGTCTCCCACCTACGCCCAGGAGATCCGCACCTCCGAATACGGCGAGCAGCTCGAGGGATTGCTGAATTACATCAGCGGCAAGCTGCGCGGCATCCTCAACGGTATCGATCAGGCCGCCTGGAATCCCGCCACCGATTCCACCCTTCCTGCCAACTTCAGCGTTGGTGATCTAGCGGGCAAGGCCGAGTGCAAGCGGGTGCTTCAGGAACGCATGGGCCTGGCGGTGAATCCCGACACCTACCTGATGGGTCTGGTGAGCCGGCTCGTGGATCAGAAGGGCGTGGATCTGCTGCTGCAGGTGGCCGACCGGGTGCTCGCTTACTCCGATACCCAGTTCGTGGTGCTGGGCACGGGTGATCGCCACATCGAGTCAGGTCTGTGGCAGATGGCAGCCCGCCATCCGGGCCGCTTCGCCGTGTTCCTCACCTACGACGACGCCCTGTCGCGTTTGATCTACGCCGGGAGTGATGCCTTCTTGATGCCGAGCCGCTTCGAGCCTTGCGGCATCAGCCAGATGCTGGCGATGCGTTATGGCTCGATCCCCGTGGTGCGGCGTGTGGGCGGCCTGGTGGACACGGTGCCACCCCATGTGCCCAACGATCACACTGGCACGGGCTTCTGCTTCGATCGCTACGACCCGCTCGACTTCTACACCTCGATCGTGCGCTCCTGGGAGGCGTATCGCCATGGTGAAAGCTGGCGTGAGCTGCAACGGCGGGCGATGAGCGCCGATTACAGCTGGGATCGCTCTGCTCTTGAGTACGACCGGATGTACAAGGAGGTGAAGGGTGTGAAGGAACCCACCCCCGATGCCGAGGCGGTGGAGCAGTTCTCCCGCGGCCAGGACGCCGACCCCAGCCTCCAGGGCGGCGGTCAGCCTCCCGCTGAGGTTGGGGCCGCTTCTGCGGGCAGCGGCTTGCTGAATCCGCTTTCTCTGCTGCGCCGCCGCGGCGGACGTTGATGCTCTGGGATGGCCCTGTCACCGCCTGAGGGCCCGTCCCAGCTGCCATCCGAATCCGAGCAGTCCGCCCAGCGCGATCTGCCGGCCACCTACCGCAACCCCTGGTCCACCCTGGGCGAGAACCTCGAGGCGGTGGCAGCCGATTCTCGGTTGCGCCTGCAGGAACTCCTGCGGCGCAATGGCCAAGGCAGCCTTTGGCGGCCCGGTTGGTGGCCGGTGGATCTGGCGCCGCTGTTCTGGCCTCTCGTGCTGGCACTCGCGCTTGCGCTGCTGCTCTGGCTGGGCTTTCTGGGGGGCGCTGCGATTCGGCGGTTCAACACTCCCAGCAACACCCCAGGTAGCGCGTCGAGCAGCCCCGCATCGCTCGAGGTGGAGGCTCCCTCGATCGGGCCCGAACCAGAGCTTGCTGAAGCAGAGCCCGCTGTTGCACAACCGGCTGAAACAGAGCCTGAGCGCTTAGCGGATGAGGCATCCGCTTCCCCACAGAAGCAGCCGCTCACCACGCCGGAGGAAACCCTGCAGGCGTTGGAAGCGGAGCCTGCCGTTGCGCCAGAACCGCTGGATGCCCTGGCAGAGCTCGTGCAGCGGCCCGGCGCCGATGGCTTGTTGATCAACGCGCTGGCCTCCGAGGATCAGCTCACCTTGGTGTTCCAGGTGGCAGGCGGTTTTACGGCCCTACCCACGGCAGATCAGCAGCGCTATGCCGAGCAGTGGCAGCTGTGGGCTGCGGATCTCGGATATGACCACGTGGAGCTGCGCGATTCCCGTGCTGGCCTGCTGGCCCGAGATGCGTTGGTGGGCGCCGGCATGATCGTGCTCAATCCGTTGTCCAGCCCCTAGTCCGATGCAGCTTGGCGCTTTGATCGCATGCTGGGGTGAACCCGGCGGAGCTCAGAGCGCTGCGCTCGACCCTGCAGCGCCAGTGGGCCCCATCTGCACCGACAGCCGCCAGCTGCAGGGCGGGGAGTTGTTTATTCCTTTGGTGGGTGAGCGCTTTGATGGTCACCACTTTTTGGCGCAGGCAGCTGCCCTAGGGGTGCAGGCGGCTGTGGTGCAACGTGACCGCGCAGGAGACGTTCCCCCTGGATTGCTCCATTGGCTCGTGGATGACACCCTCGATGCCTACCAGCAGTTGGCGTTGCTGCACCGACGTCAACTGTCCGCACCGGTGGTAGCCGTGACCGGCTCGGCGGGGAAGACCACCACCCGCGAGCTGATTCGCTCCGCCCTGGGGCCCTTGGGGCCAGTGATGGCCAGCAGCGGCAACGAAAACAACGACATCGGCGTGCCTCTCACGCTCCTGAAGGCCGGCCCTGAACACCGGGCCGTGGTGGTGGAGATGGGCATGCGCGGCCTGGGCGAGATCGAGCGCCTCAGCGCCGCCGCTGAACCGGATGTGGCGGTGATCACCAACATCGGCACCGCCCATATCGGCCGTTTGGGCAGCCGCGAGGCAATCGCCACCGCGAAGTGTGAGATCACCAGCCAGCTCAAGCCCGATGGCCTGCTGGTGATCCCTGCCGGGGATCCCCTGTTGGAGGCCGCGCTGGCCCGGGTGTGGAGCGGCAGGGTCTGCCGGGTGGCGCTCAGGGATGAGCCAGCCGCTGAGCAGGCTGATCTGATCGGTGGCCTGGATCCGGCCGGTGAGCAACTGCAGCTGGAGGGCCAGTGGCTGCAGCTGCCGCTGGCGGGGCGACACAACGCCCGCAATCTGTTGGTGGCGCTGGCGGTGGCGCGGGAGCTCGGGGTGCCGCTCGCCGCCCTGGCTGAGTTGCAGGTGGAGGTGCCAGGCGGCCGTAACCGCCGGCTCGAACGCGGCGGACTCACGCTGCTGGATGAGACCTACAACGCCTCCCCGGAAGCGGTGCTGGCGGCCCTCGATCTACTGGCGGCTCAACCGGGCCGTCGTTTCGCGGTGCTCGGCACGATGCTGGAGCTTGGCGAGCAGAGTGTGGCTCTGCATCGCCAGGTGGCCGAGCGTGCCGTTGCCCTGGGGCTCGATGGGTTGGTGGTGGTGAGCCAGGGCGCCGAAGCAGAGGCGATGGCGGCGGCGGCGGCTCCACTGAGCCGCCTGGCGGTGGTGGCACAGCCAGAGCAGGCCGCAGAGCCGCTCGCTGCCTGGCTGCAGCGCGGTGATGTGCTGCTGCTCAAGGCCAGCCGCGGGGTGGCGCTGGAGCAACTGATTCCGCTACTACCGGAGCAGATCTGAGCCGAACGCCGTGTTGTTCAACCTGAAGCAACGCCTCCAGTCGTTGCGCATGGTGGCCGGCCTGGCCGAGTTCCTCAAGCAACCCGACTCGCTTGAGAGTGTGTTCAAGGTGTCGGCCAGCCTGAAGAACAGCGCCCTTTCGGCGCAGATGTTCCGGCATCTGCTCACCCAGCCGGCGATGGCGGCGTTGGTGGCTCAGCAGTGGCGTCCGGCGCCGATCGATCTGGAGGCGCTGGAGCAGCTGCCGCAGGGCAGCCTCGGGCACACCTATGCCCACCAGCTGCGCAGCCTGGGCCTCACGCCCAACAGCCTGATCGATCCCAACCCGATCACCAGCCCGCAGGACTATGTGACCCACCGCCTGCGCGAGACCCACGACATCGTTCACGTGCTCACCGGCTTCGGGGTGGATGGTGCCGGTGAGCTGGGGCTGCAGGCGTTCAACTTGGCGCAGAACCGTTCACCCCTGGCGGTGCTGCTGATCTTTGGTGGCATGCTTTCGGCCCTGCAGAACGATGAGCCGCTCGAACCGTTGCTCTCCGCCCTGGCCCGGGGTTTTGAGCTCGGTCTCAAGGCCGAGTGCTTGATCGCCCAGAAGCTGGAGGAGGGCTGGGAGCGCCCCCTGGCCGACTGGCAGCGTCAGTTGCGGCTGGCCTAGGCGGGCGGCTGCCAGTTCTCCTTCACCAGCTGCTTGGCGCGGCCCAAGGCCAGAGCCCCGCTGGCCACATCTTTGGTGAGGGTGGAGCCGGCGCCCACGGTCACGTTGGCCCCCAGGGTGATCGGTGCCACCAGCACGCTGTTGGCGCCCGTTTTGCTGCCGGCACCGATCACGGTGCGGTGTTTGTTCACGCCGTCGTAATTGGCGGTGATCGTGCCGGCCCCCACATTCACATCAGCGCCCAGCTCGGCATCGCCGATGTAGCTGAGGTGGTTCACCTTGCAGCCCGCCGCCAGGGTGCTCTTTTTGATCTCCACGAAGTTGCCCACGCGGCAGCCCTCAGCCAGATCGGCGCCGGGGCGCAGCTGGGCGAAGGGGCCGATGGCGCAATCGCTGGCCACGGCGGCATCGCGCACCACGGAGTAGACGATCTCCACCCGATCGCCGATGCGGGCGTTGTCGATCAGGCTGCCGGGGCCAATGCGGCAGCCCTCGCCGATCACGGCCTCACCGCGGAAATGGCACTGGGGCTCCACCACCACATCTCGGCCAAAGCGGGTGCCATCGCTGAGGGTGCAGCTGGCGGGATCCACGAAGCTCACCCCCTCGGCCATCCAGTGGCGCCGCAGCCGGTCCTGGATCACGGCTTCGCATTGGGAGAGCTGATAGCGATCGTTGATGCCGTTGATCTCATCGGCATCGGCCACCTCCACATGCATGGCCGGGCTGAGCATCCCCACCGTGTCGGTGAGGTAGAGCTCGCCTTGGTCGTTGTTGGTGTTGAGGGTGGGGAGCACCGCCGCCAGCTGCTTCCAGTTGAAGCAGTAGATGCCGGCATTGATCAGATTGTTGCCGCGCTGGGCCTCGCTGCAGTCGCGGTGCTCCACGATCGCCGACACCTGGCCATCGCTGCCTGCGAACACGCGCCCGTAGCCGGTGGGATCGCTCAGCCGGGCCGTGAGCAGCGTCACCGCCGCACCGCTGCTGCGGTGCCGTTCCAGCAGGTTGGCGATGGTCTCGTCCCGCAGCAGCGGCACGTCGCCGTTGAGCACCAGCAGTTCGCCGTCGAACCCGGCCAGGGGTTCAAGCAATTGCTGCACGGCATGGCCCGTGCCGTTTTGGGGCTGCTGCAGCACAAACTCGAGCCCTGGGCGATGGGCCAACGACTGCTCCACTCGTTCAGCCTGATGCCCCACGATCAGGATCTGCCGCTGGGGCTCCAGACCCGTGCAGCTGGCCAGCACCCGCTCCACCAGGGTGGCTCCCGCCAGCGGCTGGAGCACCTTCGGTAGATCGCTCTTCATGCGGGTGCCCTTTCCGGCGGCCAACACGGCAACGGCGAGCATCAGCGGTGGAGCACAACTGGGCGGGAATCTACTGGTGGTTGCTGGAGCTCAACCCCCAGCGTCGCCGCCAGGCGCCGGTGGCTTCAATGCCACCGGCAGCCATCGCTGTTGCTTGAGCCAGCTGCCGCTCCCGCAGGATCGTGGCTCGATCGCTGCTGCCGCTGGGATCGCGGTAGGGCTCGGCCGCATTGGTGTGGAGGTGCTCCTCCTCCATCGCGCTCAGGGGCCGCAATTGGGCCGCCCCTTCCAGCGAGCTCGGGCTGGCAGCGGTGCCACCGCTCCAGTCGTTGGCTTGTTTCAGCAGGCCTGAGGGGGCGCTGATGCTGGCAATCTCCAACCCGGCCTCCCGCAGCGATCGCCGGATCGCGGCCGCACTGCAATAGGTGAGCAAACGGCCGCTGGGCCGCAGGAGCGCCGCCAACCCGCCTAGAAATTCAAGGGCCCACAGCTGCGGGCAGCGGCTGGGGGAAAACGCATCCATCAAGATCAGATCGAAACAGCCCCGCTGACCATCCAGCAGGTGGGGCAGCTGGCGGCGGGCATCGCCCCAGAGCATCTGCGGGCTTTGACTCAGCTCCGCCAGCTGCTGCAGGGTTTTGGGCTGCCATTGGTTGCAGAAGCCTGGATCGGCCAGGGCCAGTGCGATGGGTTCAGGGTCGAGCTCCAGGCCCCACCAGTTGAGCTGGAGCCCGCGGGCGGTGCAGGCCTCCAGCAGCGCAGCGGTGTTGCAGCCCGTGCCCACACACACATCGAGCACCTGCAGGGTGCTGCCAGGTCTCCAGCGCTCGAGCTGAGCTGGGGCTACGAATTTGGCCTGTGCTTCGCTCAGGGCGCCAAGGCCGCTGTGGAAGCCTTCGCCCACTTCGCGGCTGAACAGGCTGAAGCTGCCGTCGGCCGTGCGCCGCGGTTCAAGCCTGGAGCCGCTCAAGGTCGCTCCAGAACTCGGGGTACGACACCGCTGCCGCCTCCGGCCGGTGGAGCTGGGTGGCTCCCGTGGCGATTTGCGCGGCCACCGCCAGGCTCATCGCCACGCGGTGATCGGTTTCGCTGTCCACCTCGGCGCCGCGCAGCTGCACCCCGCCCTGGATTGTCATGCCGTCGTCGAACTCCTCGATCAGGGCGCCCATCGCGCCGAGCTGGCGGGCCATCACCGCCAGGCGATCGGTTTCCTTCACCCGCAGTTCTTCCGCGCCGCTGACGCGGCT
The DNA here is from genome assembly GCF_019104765.1 of Synechococcus sp. HK05. NCBI lineage: Bacteria > Bacillati > Cyanobacteriota > Cyanophyceae > Synechococcales > Synechococcaceae > Synechococcus > Synechococcus sp. HK05. Next base: position 301,294 of record NZ_JAHRXJ010000002.1, read on the forward strand.
CACCCCTTCGGCGCAGCAAGCCGCCACCGCCAGCACGGGGATTTCATCCACCAGGCGCGGGATCAGATCGGCACCGATCTCAAAGGCCTGCAACGGGCCGTGGGTCACCCGCAGATCGCCCACCGGTTCGCCGGCCACATCCCGCTGGTTGAGCACCTCGATGCGGGCACCCATTTGCTCCAACACATCGAGGATGCCGGTGCGGCTGGGGTTGAGCCCCACGTTTTCCACGGTGAGATCAGCTCCAGGGGTGATGGCACCCGCCACCAGCCAGAAGGCCGCCGAGCTGATGTCGCCGGGCACCACAACGGCCTGGCCGCGTAGGCGCTGGCCGGGGGTCAGGGTGACTTCGGTGTTGCCGGGGCCGCCAACGCTGAGTTCAGCGCCAAAGGCCCGCAGCATCCGCTCGCTGTGATCACGGCTTTGCACCGGTTCGATCACGGTGGTGGGACCATCAGCGGTGAGGGCGGCCAGCAGGATGGCGCTCTTCACCTGGGCCGAAGCCACCGGAGTGCGGATGGTGCTGCCGCGCAGGCTCTGGCCCTGAATCGCCAGCGGTGCCAGGTTGCCGCCGCTGCGGCCGGCGATCGTGGCCCCCATCTCCGCCAACGGGCCGCCCACCCGCTTCATCGGCCGGCGCCGCAGGGACTCATCGCCCGTGAGCACGAAGTGGCGCCCGGCTCGGCCCGCCAACAGGCCCAGCATCAGCCGCATGGTGGTGCCGGAGTTGCCGCAATCGAGCACGCTCTCCGGCTCCTGGAAGCCATCGAGCCCCACGCCTTGCACCGTCACCATCTGACCGGCTTCGATCGCCGACACCTCCACCCCCATGGCCCGCAGGCAGGCGGCGGTGCTGAGGGGATCTTCCGCTGGAAGCAGGCCCTCGATGGTGGTGGTGCCGTCAGCAATCGCGCCGAACAGCAGCGAGCGGTGAGAAATCGATTTGTCGCCCGGTACGCGCACCGTGCCCTTGAGGCTGCGACCTGCGGAGGTTCCCAGGGCGAGGGGCATGGCTGACGCGTGGAGTGCAGCGAGCGTAGGCATCGGCCTCAGCCGAGCATCAAGCCGCCGTCGCCGCTGAGGGTTTCGCGGCAGCTGCGCAGATCAAATAGCAGTTCCTCGAGGTTGAACTGCAGCAGCTCCCGCTCCATGGCCCGCTGCAGGCGCCGGGCCATGGAGCGCAGCACCTGCTCCTCGGCCCGGTTGCTGTCAGGGACGTCGGGTTCGATCAGCTGGATGTCGGCTCCCACAGCCGCCAGCACCTCGGCCACCGCGATGGCGGCGGGCTGCCGTTGCAGCCGGTAGCCCCCCAAGCGCCCGCGGCGGGCCTCCACCAGGCCGGCCCGCCGCAGCTGCAGCAGCAACTGCTCGAGCATCGGGGCCGGCAAGGCCTGAGCGGCGGCGATCTCAGTCACGGAACGCCATTGCTGCGGTGCTTCAGCCAGCTCCAGCAGCGCTTGCAGGGCCTGCTGTCCGCTGCGGCGCAGCAGGGTCATCCCGCTTTGGCCAGCCGCTCGAGCACCTGTTCCAGCGCGTAGCCGAACAGCGCTGGATCGGGATCGTTCTGGCCCACATCGGCCAGGCCCAGTTCGGCCCAGCGCGCATCCAGGCGCGCCTCCAGTTCCACCGGACGGCTGAGGGGTTCACCCCAGGGGTGGTTGCGCTCAGGGCCGAGCTTGGTGGTGGCGTCGATCGCCAGGCGGCCACCGAGGCCCAGCTGCTCGCTGGCGAAATCGAGGGTGTCGAAGGGGGTGTCCTCCACCACGATCAGATCCCGCTGCGGATCCACCAGGGCACTGATCGCCCAGATCACCTGGCGTGGATCGCGGATGTTGATGGATTTGTCCACCACCACCACGAACTTGGTGTATGTGAACTGGGGCAGGGCCGTCCAGAACGCCATGGCGGCGCGCTTGGCCTGGCCGGGGTAGGCCTTGTCGATCGCGATCACGGCCAGCTTGTAGCTGAGGCCCTCCATCGGCAGGAAGAAATCCACGATCTCCGGGATCTGCTGCCGCAGGATCGGCGTGTAGATGCGGTTGAGGGCGATGGCGAGCATCGCGTCCTCCTTGGGAGGCCGGCCGCTGAAGGTGGTGAAGTAAATCGGGTTGCGCCGTTGGGTGACGCACTGGATGCGCACCAGCGGTGAGGGTTCCACGCCGCCGTAGAAGCCCATGTGATCGCCGAAGGGGCCATCAGCCAGCTCCTCCCCCGGCGTGATCGTGCCTTCGAGCACCACTTCGCTGTGGCTGGGCACTTCCAGGTTCACCGTTTTGCACTTGGCCAGCCGGACGCCTTCGCCGGCATAGAGGCCGGCAAACAGCCACTCGCTCAGCTGCACGGGGATCGGTGTGGCCGCCGCCATCACCAGCAGCGGATGCACGCCGATGGCGATGGCGATCTCCAGCTTCTTGCCGAGGGCCGCCGCCTTGCGCAGGTGGCGCGCACCGCCGCGCACGCTCAGCCAGTGCACGGTCATCGTGTTGATCGACTGCTGCTGCAGCCGGTACACCCCCACATTCGGGGTGCCGGTTTCTGGGTCTTTGGTGATCACCAGGCCCAGGGTGAGGATGCGGCCGCCATCGCCCGGCCAGGGGCGCAGCAGGGGCAGCGCATCGAGGTTCACCGCCTCACCCTTGAACACCTCCTGGCGGCAGGGGGGCGTGAGATCAAGGTCGGGGCGTGCCTTCAGCACGTCGAGCAGCACCGAGCCGAAGCGCAACGCCTCACGGGCGCCTTTGGGAGGCCGCGGTTGCTGGAGCAGGGCCAGGCGCTCACCGAGCGCCTCCAGCTCCTCGGGCCGCTCCATGCCCATGCTCCAGAGAACCCGCTCCTGGGTGCCCATCAAATTGATCGCCACCGGCATCGCGCTGCCGATCACGTTCTCGAACAGCAGCGCCGGCCCGCCGCAGCTCAGCACCCGGTCGGCGATCGCCGCCAACTCCAGATCCGGATCCACTGGAGCCGTGATGCGGCGCAGCTGACCGCGCTCCTCCAGCAGCTTCAGAAACCCGCGCAGGTCGCGCTGCGAACCCATTGCCTGCAAAGCGCCACCGTGTGGTGCCTACTGTGACGCACCCCTTCCGCCACTGCGGCCGTGCAGATCTCCTATTTCCACACCTCTGAGTGCGTGCCGGCCGTGCGCCCTGTGGCCGAGGGCGGCCCCGATGCGGCGGTGGTGATCGATGTGCTGCGGGCCACCACCACGATTGCCTGGTCGCTGGAGAACGGTGCGGAGGCGATCCAGGCCTTTGCTGATCTGGGCGAACTGGATGCCACGGCGGCCGCTTGGCCGGCGGAGCGCCGCCTGCGGGCCGGTGAGCGCGGCGGCAAGCGGGTGGATGGCTACGACCTGGGCAATTCCCCGTTGGCGGTGACGCCGGAGCTGGTGGGGGGCAAGCGCATTTTCATGAGCACCACCAATGGCACCCGCTCGCTGGAGGCGGTGAAAGCCGTGCCGCTGCTGGTGACGGCCTGCCTGCCCAACCGCACCGCCGTGGCCCGCCGCCTGATCGAGCGCGATTGCCGCCAGGTGTGGATCGTGGGCAGCGGCTGGGAAGGCGATTACTCCCTGGAAGACAGCCTGGCGGCTGGTGCTGTGGTGTCGGCGGCGCTGGAGCTGGCGGTGTCGCCCCACGTGGGTGTGCGCTGCGCCAACGATGAGGCCCTGGCGGCCCTGGCCCTCTGGCAGCAATGGCACACCGACACCGAAACCTGCCTGCGGGCCGCCAGCCACGGCCAACGCCTGATCGGCATCGGCAACCACGACGTCGACTTCGCCTGCTGCGCCGCTGTGGACAACCTCACGATCGTGCCCACCCAGACCAGCCCCGGAGTGCTCCAGGGGGCCTGAGGGCCCTTGCCGGCACCCTTACAGTGCGCGGATCGGTAAAACGCAAGCGGTGACAAGCTTTCTGGCAGCAGCGATCCAGCTCACCAGCACCGCTGATCCCGACGCGAACTTCGCGGCGGCGGAGGAGCAGATCGATCTGGCGGTTCGCCGCGGCGCCGAACTGGTGGGGCTGCCCGAAAACTTCGCCTTCATGGGCGATGACGAGCACCGCCTCGAGATCGCCCCTCAGCTGGCCGAGCGGGCCCAGCAGTTTTTGATCACCATGGCCCGCCGCTACCAGGTAACGCTCCTGGGCGGTGGCTACCCCGTGCCGGCTGGAGAGCGGCTCACCAGCAACCGCGCCGAGCTGGTGGGCAAAGACGGCCAGATCCTCGCCCGCTACGACAAGATCCACCTCTTCGATGTGGACCTCCCCGACGGCAACACCTACCGGGAGTCGGCCACGGTGCAGCCCGGCGACGCGCTGCCGCCGGTGGTGGATGTGCCTGGCCTCTGCCGCGTGGGTCTCTCTATCTGTTACGACGTGCGCTTCCCCGAGCTCTACCGGCATCTGGCCAGCGCCGGTGCGGATGTGTTGTTCATTCCGGCGGCCTTCACCGCTTTCACCGGCAAGGACCACTGGCAGGTGCTGCTGCAGGCCCGCGCCATTGAAAACACGGCCTACGTGCTGGCTCCGGCCCAGACCGGTCATCACGGCGGCCGCCGCCAGACTCACGGCCATGCCCTGGTGATCGATCCCTGGGGAACGGTGCTCTCGGATGCGGGCAGCGCTCCCGGTCAGGCTGTGGCACCGGTGGATGTGCAACACCGCCAGCGCATTCAGGCCCAGATGCCGAGCCTGCAGCACCGGCGCCCGGCCCTGTTCTGAGCTGTGAGGGCGTTGTTCTCCTCCCGCCTGTGGGCGCGTTTGTCGGGGCTGGCCTTGGCCGCTTCAGTTCCGATCGTGTGCCTGGCTTCAGCGTTGCCAGCGTGGGCGGGCAGTGCCCTGGCCGCCTGGCGGATCAACCGCTCTGGTGCGCTTGAGCTGCGCACGCCACCTGGCACCAGCATCGAAGCCTTCTTTGAGGAGGGTCGTGGCCTGGTGGGCCCCAAGCTCTGGCTGGATCTGCCGGGTGCCCCCTCCCGCAGCCGCAGCGTGCGCGGCAATGGCGCCATTCGTGAAGTGCGGGTCGGTCGGCCCACTGACAACACCACGCGGCTGGTGGTGGAATTTCGTCCGGGCACCAAGCTCGACCCCGCGGAGTTGCGTTTGGTGGGCACCAGCGCCGACCGCTGGCAGATGCAGCTGGGTGAGGTGGTGAGTGGCATCAACCCCTTCGGTGAGGGTGACCTGGATGCGCCATCCACGCCGAGTTGGCGGGCGCGTCCACCGGGCGCTGGGGTGCCCACCGGGCCGATGCCCTCGCTGGAAGGGCTGCCCAGCGTGCCGCGCGATCGCTACAAGGTGGTGATTGATCCCGGGCATGGCGGCCCTGACCCCGGGGCTGTGGGCATCAAGGGCTTGCGGGAAACCGATGTGGTGCTCGATGTGAGCTTGCAGGTGGCGCAGATCCTGCAGGCCAAAGGTGTGCAGGTGCTGCTCACCCGCACTTCGGAAGTGGATGTTGATCTCCCGCCCCGGGTGGCCCTCGCCAACAACAACCGGGCTGATCTGTTTTTGAGCATTCATGCCAATGCGCTGAGCATGTCGCGCCCGGATGTGAACGGCATCGAAACCTTCTATTTCCAAGACGGGCCCTCCAAACGGCTGGCGGAGGCGGTGCAGCTGCAGATGCTGCGGGTGTCCCCGGGGAGCCCTGATCGGGGCGCACGCCCGGGTCGCTTCTTTGTGATTCGCCGCACCGTGATGCCGGCGGCCCTGGCGGAGATGGGCTTTGTCACGGGTCAGCTCGATGCGCCGCGCCTGGCGGACCCTGCGTTCCGGCGGCGGATGGCCGTGGCCATTGCCACCGGCTTGCTCAATTACCTGGTCGCCAATCCATGAGCGGCGCACCCATCGGCATCTTTGATTCCGGCTTGGGGGGCTTGAGTGTCTGGCGGCAGGTGGTGCATCACCTGCCTGGTGAATCGGTGATCTACCTGGCGGATCAGGCCCATGTGCCCTACGGGCAGCGATCGGCTGAGGAGATCCAGGCCTACTGCAATGAGATTGCGGCGCAGTTGATCAGCATGGGCTGCAAGGCGATTGTGGTGGCCTGCAACACCGCTTCAGCCGTGGCGCTGGAGCCGTTGCGTGGGGCCTTTCCGCAGCTGCCGATCCTGGGGCTGGAACCCGCTGTGAAGCCCGCTGTGGAGCTCACGCGCAGCGGTGTGGTGGGAGTGATGGCTACACCGGCCACTTTCCAGGGTGAGCTCTACCGAGCCACCGTGGGGCGCTGGGCCGGTGATGTGCAGGTGGTGGAGCAGGTGTGCATTGGCCTGGCCGATCTTGTGGAGATGGGCGAGCTGGAGGGGGAACGCTGTGATGCCCTGCTGCGCAGTTTTCTCAACCCAATGCTCAAGGCCGGCGCCGACACGATCGTGCTGGGGTGCACCCACTACCCGTTTGTGATTGAGGCGATTCGACGGTTGGTTGGGCCTGGCCTGGCTGTGCTGGATCCAGCCCCAGCTGTGGCACGCCATCTGGGAGAGGTGCTGGCTGCTCAGGGGTTGCTGAGCGGCGGCTCCGGCGGGCGGGAGCTGCGCTTTTTCACGAGCGCCCAACCCGAGCGGTTTGATCGCGCGGTGGCCCGGCTGGTGGGTGCCCGTTGCATCAGTCAGCCCCTGGTCTGGCATCAGGGGCATTTGCATCACAGATGAGCCAGCGCCAGCCAGGGTGCGCCTCCTAGGATTCGGCCACCGCAGGGGGTCATGGCCACGGTTGCAGAGCTGCTTCAGCCCGTCGAGGCCGACCTCGAGGCCCTGCTGAGCGATCTGCGCAGCCTGATCGGAGCGGGGCACCCGATCCTTCAGGCTGCTGCAGAGCATCTGTTCAGCGCCGGAGGCAAGCGCCTGCGCCCCGGCATCGTGCTGCTGGTGTCACGAGCGCTGGCCGCCGATGGCGAGCTCACCGCACGCCACCGGCGCCTGGCGGAGATCACTGAGATGATCCACACCGCCTCGCTCGTGCACGACGACGTGGTGGATGAAGCCAGTACCCGTCGCGGTGTGGACACCGTGCACAGCCGCTTCAACCACCGGGTGGCTGTGTTGGCCGGCGATTTTCTATTTGCCCAGGCCAGCTGGCATCTCGCCAACCTCGATGACCTCGAGGTGGTGAAGCTGCTGTCCCGCGTGATCATGGACCTCGCCGACGGTGAGGTGAAGCAGGGCCTGTTCCGCTACGACACCGGCCAGAGCTTCGAGACCTACCTCGAAAAGAGCTACTGCAAAACCGCCTCATTGATCGCCAACAGCGCCCGCGCTGCAGGTGTGCTGAGCGGCCTTCCCGCCCACCAGCTCGATGAGCTGTACCGCTTCGGCCGCCAGCTGGGTTTGGCCTTCCAGGTGGTCGACGACATTCTCGATTTCACCGGCAGCGATCAGCAGCTGGGTAAACCCGCCGCCAGTGACCTGGCCACGGGTTATCTCACCGCCCCAGCCCTGTATGCCCTCGAGGAGCACCCTGCACTGGCCGGGCTGATTGAGCGGGAGTTCAGCGAAGACGGCGATCTCGATCAAGCCCTCGAGCTTGTGCGCAACAGCCAGGCCATCCAGCGCTCCCGTGCTCTCGCTGAAGGGTTCGCGAACGAGGCGCGTGAGTCCATTAGCTGGCTGCCCGCCTCGGATTGCCGCAGTGCCCTGCTGGCGCTGCCGGAGTTTGTGCTCAGCCGGCTCTACTGAAGCGCCGCGATCACCTCAGCCAAGCTGACGAGGAAGCGGTCAATCCCGGGATACAGCGCACGGCGTTGCTCAGCATTGAGGTGGTTGGGGGGCAGCACATGCACGTGGCATCCCGCTGCACGGGCCGCCTGCACGCCTGCTGGTGAATCTTCAAAGGCCCAGCAGTGTTGGGCATCCACGCCCAATCGCTCAGCCGCCAGCAGGAACACATCCGGTGCCGGTTTGCCCTGGCCCAGATGGGGGTCATCGCCGTGCACCCGCACGCTGATGGCGGCCAGCCAGGGATGGGGTGACGCCTTGAGGGCCACGGCGGCCTTGGAACTGCTGGTGGCCAGGGCCATGGGAATGCCCAAGGCCCCGCAGCGTTCCACCAGCTCCGGTGCCCCTGGCATCGGTGCGGCCTGGACCAGCAGCGCCTCGGCGATGGGCTGGCGCACGGCCAGCAGGGCATCGCGGCTGGGGGCCGGGTTGGCACCATCCGCGCTGATCCACTGCCGCACCTGATCGGCGCAGTCGTGGCGGCGGCGACCCCGCAGGGCCAACAGCTCAGCGGGAGTCAGGGGCCTGCCGAAATGGCTGGAGGCCTGCTGCCAGGCTTCCGCATGCAGCGGTTCGGTGTCGAGCAGCAGCCCGTCGAGATCGAACAGGCAGGCGGCGGGGCGGACCATCCACCCATCCTGAATCAGCACCGATCCGCCTGCGCCCATTACAGGCCTGCCGCTTGAGCGCTCAAGCCCCTTGCTGGCTCGCTTGAATGGGCGCGCCTGCCCCTGCCCGCATGTCTGAGGCCCAGACCAGCCCCGCTGCCTCCACCACGATCGAATCGGTGCTGCAGGAGCAGCGGGTGTTTGAGCCGCCGGCCGCGTTGGCGGCCGGTGCCGCGATCGGGTCGCTGGAGGCCTACCGACAGGTGGCCGCGCAGGCTCAGCAGGACCCGGATCAGTTCTGGGGCGAGGCCGCCCGGCGTGAGTTGCACTGGTTCGAACCGTTTCACACGGTGCTCGATTGGAGCAATCCCCCGTTTGCGCGTTGGTTTGAAGGCGGCACCACCAACCTCAGCTACAACTGCCTCGATCGCCATCTCGAGGGGCCCCGCGCCGACAAGACAGCGCTGATCTGGGAAGGAGAACCCGGCGATACCCGCACCTTCACCTACCGGCAGCTGCACGCCGAGGTGTGCAAGGCGGCCAATGCGCTCAAGGCGCTCGGCATCGGCAAGGGCGATCTGGTGGCGCTTTACATGCCGATGGTGCCGGAGGCGGCGATCGCCATGCTCGCCTGCGCCCGCATCGGTGCGCCCCATTCCGTGGTGTTCGGTGGGTTTTCGGCTGACGCCCTGCGTGATCGCCTGATCGATGGCGAGGCCAAGGCGGTGATCACCGCCGATGGCGGCTTCCGCAAGGACAAGCCAGTGCCGCTCAAGCCCGCCGTGGATGAGGCCCTCGGCAGCAACGGTGGTGCGCCGAGCGTTGAGCACGTGCTGGTGGTGAAGCGCATCGAGAGCGATTGCCCGATGCAGACCGGCCGCGACCACTGGTGGCACGACGTGGTGGACGCCCAGAGCGCCGACTGCCCCGCTGCGCCCATGGCGAGTGAAGACCGGCTGTTCGTGCTCTACACCTCAGGGTCTACGGGCAAACCCAAAGGGGTGGTGCACACCACTGCTGGTTACAACCTCTGGGCCCATCTCACCTTCCAGTGGATTTTTGATCTCAAGGAGAACGACATCCACTGGTGCACCGCCGATGTGGGCTGGATCACGGGGCACAGCTACATCGTCTACGGCCCGTTGTCGAACGGCGCCACCACGGTGATGTACGAGGGTGCGCCGCGCCCCAGCAAGCCCGGTGCCTTCTGGGAGGTAATCCAGAAGCACAAGTGCACGATCTTTTACACCGCCCCCACGGCGATCCGCGCCTTCATGAAGAGCGGCCGCGAGGTGCCGGACCAATACGACATGAGTTCGCTGCGCATCCTCGGCACCGTGGGTGAGCCGATCAACCCCGAGGCCTGGATCTGGTATCGCGATGTGATCGGCGGCAACCGCTGCCCGATCGTGGATACCTGGTGGCAGACCGAAACCGGCGGCGTGATGATCAGCCCCCTTCCGGGCGCCACCCCCACCAAGCCCGGATCCGCCACCCTACCGTTGCCTGGCATCCAGGCCGACATCGTCGACCACGACGGCAACTCCCAGCCCGCTGATCAGGGGGGCTACCTCGCGATCCGCCGTCCCTGGCCAGGAATGATGCGCACCGTGCACGGTGACCCCGATCGCTTCCGCAAGAGCTACTGGGAGGAGATTCGCCCCGCCGATGGCTCCTGGCTTTACTTCGCCGGCGATGGTGCTCGCCGTGACAGCGATGGCTACTTCTGGGTGATGGGCCGCGTGGACGACGTGATCAACGTGAGCGGCCACCGCCTCGGCACGATGGAGATCGAGAGCGCCCTGGTGAGCCATCCGGCCGTGGCCGAAGCGGCCGTGGTGGGCCGGCCTGATGAGCTCAAGGGTGAAGGGATTGTGGCTTTTGTGACCCTGGAGGCCGGCCGCAGCGGAGACGACGCCCTGATCGCTGACCTGCGCGGCCATGTGGGCAAGGAGATCGGGCCGATCGCACGCCCCGATGTGATCAAGTTCAGCGATGCCCTGCCGAAAACCCGCAGTGGCAAGATCATGCGCCGCATTCTGCGTTCGTTGGCTGCGGGCCAGGAGGTGAGCGGCGACACCTCCACCCTTGAGGATCGCTCCGTGCTCGACGCACTGCGCGTCTGATCAGGGTTGGCGACGCGCCGGTTGCCACCAACGGCAGATCGTCTCCGCGAGCGAGTCGATCTGCCGTTGCCGGGCCGGATCATCGGCCCAGCTGCCCAGCAGGTTTTGGCGCAGGCCAGCGCTGGCTGGCGTGAGGTGATCCCCCGGCCGCTCCAGCAGCTCGGAGTGATCGTCAGGCCGTTGTTGCAGCACCGCCAGCAGCCTCGGCGACTGGTCGATGCCATCGCGGTTGAAGCGCACCAGCAGGTTGTTGGGCTGTCGGTAGTTCGCACCCACCAGCCGCAGGGTTTCGCTGGGGGAGGGGCTGAATTCGCTCTGGATGCCCAGCCGCGGCCCCAGTTCCGCCAACAGTGGCACGCTGCGTTCGGCTGAGAAGTTGTTGAAGCTCAGTGCCGCCAGGCCGCTGCAGCCGCGGCCATTGTCGGGGGCGAGCAGGTGAAGCTTGCAGCCCAGGCTGTGGCCCAAGCGCAGGGCAGCCAGGCTTTCAGGGCGGGCGGATCGGAACAGTTTCCAGGCCTCGTTGGCCTGGGCCTGATGATCAAAGCCCGGCACATAACTCCAGGCCTGGATCGCCAGGCCGCGCCGGCTGAGGGCCTCCAGCAGGCGGCGGTAGCTGAGTTGCGGCGTGGCGGCCAGATAGCTGCCACCGATGAACTGCACCAGCCCGAGGGGGGCTCCCCCTTCAGGTTCCAGACACCAAAGGCTGCCCCGCTGGCGCCAGCTCATGGCTGTTGCAAGGCCTTGAGGGCCTCGATGGCCTCGCGGCGGTGGGCCGGCCCATCGAGGAGGTTGTTGAACACATGCCGAATCACACCGTCGCCATCGATCACGTAGGTGACGCGGCCCGGCAGCAGTCCCAGCACGCTGGGCACTCCGAAGGCCTTGCGCAGCTGATTGCCTTTGTCCACCAGGAGGGGATAGGGAAGGTTGTGGCGCTGGGCAAAGCGTTGATGGCTGGCTGCGTCATCGCCGCTCACCCCCCACACCTCGGCCCCCAGGGCCTGAAGATCGCTGTAGCTGTCGCGAAAGGCGCAGGCCTCCATGGTGCAGCCGGGGGTGTCGTCCTTGGGATAGAAGAACAGCACCAGGGCTTTGCCGCCGAGTTGATCGCTGCGTTGTTCGGTGCCGTTCTGATCGGTGAGGGCAATGAGGGGTGCGCGATCGCCGCGGCTCAGGGCTGCTGCCAAGACGGTTGGGAGAGGCTGGCGAAACCCTAGGCAGGGCCTGGCGCGGCCTGGGATCATGAAGCCGACGCGCAGCGCTCCATGGACCCGGCCGAACCCCCGCAACCCTGGGAGCAGGTGGACTTGCTGAGCCTGATGCAGGCTCCGACCGAGAAGAAGGCGCTCGAGCCTGAGATCGAGCCCGTGATCGAGCCCGAGCCCGAGCCCGTCGCTGACCCTGAACCTCGCGCCGAGCCTGATCCAGCGCCCCAAGCTGAAGCGCCGCCTGAGATCGGCTCGCCGCTTGTGCCCCAGCGGCTCTTGATCCTTGATACGGAAACCACCGGCCTCGACCCGCAGCGCGACCGTTGCATTGAGGTGGGCGCGGTGCTGTTCGATGTGCCCCGCCGTTCTGTGCTGGCCCAGGTGTCTTTCCTGCTGCCCTGCGAGCACAATCCTGCCCAGGCGGTGAACGGCATTGATCCCGTACTCACCCAGCAGCCCCAACCCTGGCAGCAGGGCCTTGATTGGTTTGAGGCTTTATTGGCTGCTGCCGATGTGGTGGTGGCGCACAACGCGGCGTTTGATCGCCAGTGGTTTGGGATTGCTCCCCTGCCCGCGATCCATCAGCCTTGGCTTTGCTCGATGGAGGACATCCGCTGGCCTGCGGATCGCCACCTCCGCTCGAACCCATCGGTGCGGGATCTGGCGCTCGCCTATGGCGTGCCGGTGTGGGCCGCCCATCGCGCCCTCACCGACTGCATCTATTTGGCCCAGGTGTTTGAGCGTTGCAGCGATCTTGAGCAGCTGCTCCAACAGGGCCTGGAGCCCCGTCGGCTCTACCGCGCCCGCTTGTCCTATGAGGAGCGTCATAAAGCTCGCGAAGCCGGGTTCCGCTGGAATGAGCCGGTGAGTGGGGCCTGGAGCCGTCGCCTGTCGGAGCGGGAGGCGGCGTTGCTCAGTTTCCCTGTGGTGCCGGTGGAGGGGGAGCAGCAACGCCGTTCGGCCTAAGCGCTCCACTGGTTTTCCTTCATCTATAGGAAGGTGAAACGCTGCTTTTCATTGCCCTGGGCATTTGCGGCCATGGTGTGGATGAAGCTTCGAGGTTGTGTGCGATGGCCGTTTCCGCCCGCGGACACCCCCGCCATCCCCCCCCAGTGCATCAGCGGGTGCAGCGCTGGCAAGACACCCGCACCTGGGCTCGGCTCATCCGTGAAGCCGAGGCGCTTTGGCATGTGGATGTGCGCGACCTGCGCCGTCTAGGCGCGCTGGAGTTGTCGCAGTTGCTGGAGGAAGTGCCCCCCAGCCTTCGCCCGCGTGTGAACCGTTGGCTGGCTTGCTATCGGGTGCACACCCGGTTGCAGTAAACGCTGCGTGATCGCTGCGAAGGCATAAAAAAACCACCCCGAGGGGTGGTTGAGAGCCGGTTGCAATCGGAGCGGCGGGATTTGAACCCACGACCCCCACTACCCCAAAGTGGTGCGCTACCAAGCTGCGCTACGCCCCGGCGAGAAAGAAATTATCACAGCGCCTTCCCGCGCCTGGCCTGGATTTTGCGCAGAAGGGAGGCGGTGAGTTCCTCCCGGTTGAGGGTGCTGTAACCCCAGAGGCGCAGCGCCCGAGCGAGCTCCCGGAGCTCCCGGAGCGTCATGGCCGCCAGCCGCAGTTCTGGAACGCGCTGCCAGGCGGAACTGGTCATCGGCAGCTCGCTGCCGCTTCGCCCGCCCCGTAGGCCTGCGAGGGCTCCATCGGCCATCCATTCGGGCACGAGCACAAACAGCACGGCCAGCAGGCCGTAGAGCTCCACCAGTCCCTTGGGCAGCGGATGGAGCTGGCGCTGAGGCTTCGGATCCACGCTGTTGCTGAGGGATGGGCGCGGCATCCATGCCGCCGGGGCATTGTCACCCACGAGCCTGGGATCTTGTTGGCTCAGATCAACTCGGCCTTGCCTTGGCCCGGTAGCCGTGGCTGTTGCGGGGCAGGCGCTGATTTGGGTGAAAGGGGGGCTGCATCACGCCATTGCAGGGCGGGTTCCGGCGATGGCGCCAGCCGCACAAACCAGAACACCAGGGCAAACACCAACCCCAGGGTGATCAGCATCCCGAGGATCACGGTGCGGTCGGGTAGGGGATTCATCCGGGATTCAGGCTTGATCGGTGCGGGTGCACTGGAGCTTGCGTCGGCCCTGCTCCAGGGTGAGGCTGTCGCCCCAGAGGATCAGTTCCATCGCATCGCTGCCGTAGCGCACACCAGGCTGGCTGCTCGCCACGCGAAAGAGGGTGAAGCGGTTGCGACCGCTGATCAACGACGCCTGGGCATCGTTGCGCTCCACCACCAGCACACCCTGATCGCCACACAGGAAGCGCTCGCGGGTGTCGTAGTCCTCCCACCAGGGGCTGCTGAGGGCCAGCAATGGCAGCAATAGAGCAATCACAACGCCGTTACAAGCGGATGGGAGCGTTGTCACCGCGCAGCACGCAGTGATCGATCGACCAGTCGTAGTGGCTCCACACCGAGGCGGGCAACTTGTAGGCGCTGCCTTCGAAGGCATCCAGCAGCACACCGCTGGGGCGAGCGGAGCAGTAGGGGCGGCTGCCGGGGCGAGCCAGATACTGCTGGTGGTAAGTCTCCGCGAAGAAAAAGGGTTTGCCGGTTGCGATCTCCGTGGTGATCGCTCCCTTGCCGTTGGCGTTGAGCAGCTCCTGGTAGCGATCGCAGGAGGCTTTGGCGATCCGGAGGAGCTCAGGCTCCATCACATAGACGGCCGAGCGGTATTGCGTGCCCGTGTCGTTGCCTTGTGCCATGCCCTGGGTGGGGTCGTGGCATTCCCAGAACAGCTTCAGCAGATCGCTGAAATCAACGGCATTCACATCCCACACCACCCGCACCACTTCGGTGTGCCCGGTGCGGCCGGAGCACACTTCCTCATAGGTGGGGTTGGGGGTGTAGCCACCGGCGTACCCCACGGCGGTGCTGATCACACCGGGCAGGCGCCAGAACCCCTTCTCCGCGCCCCAGAAACAGCCGCAGCCGAAGAGGGCTTCCTGCTGGCTTGTGCTGAGCGGTGCTTTCAGGGCTGTGCCGAGCACCACATGGCGATCGGCCGTGGCGATGGGGGTGCTGCGGCCGGGTAGGGCGGCATCGGGAGCGATCAGCGCGCCCTTGGTTCCGCCCAGTCCCTGAAACAGTCCGAACACTGATGCCGCAGCCGATGTGGTGAGGTCAGCCTACGGCGCTCAACCTTGTGGTGCGCCCGGCTCCAGGGCGATGTGGTTGAGCAGGGTGGTGGTGAAGGCAAAGAGCAGAAAGGGCAGCGAGAGCACCAGGATCAACCCCACACCCACCAGGGCAAACAAGGGTTTGCTGGCGCCCATCAGTGCCAGGCCAGCGGCCAGGCTCACGAAGATCACCAGCATCCAAATCAGGATCTGGCCGTAGATATCGCCGAAGGTGAGGGTGCAGCGCAGGCGATAGGGCACACCGGTGGTCATGGCAGCGGCGCGGAGCGTTCCACCAGCTAAGCCACGGCTGAGCGCCTTGTCTGGTGACAGGCACAGAGTGTGACCGAATGCGCGGGAGGCTTGCCGGTTCTGTTAAGCAGCCCGGCTCAACTGCTGCTCCGCCTGCTCTCGCTCCCACAGGCGCCGGTAGGTGCCGCTTTGTTGCACCAGCTCGTTGTGGTGGCCCTGTTGCACGAGACGGCCGCCATCCATCACCAGGATGCGATCGCAGGCGGCGGCGGCCGAGAGCTGGTGGCTGATCATCAGGATCGTGCGGTCCTGCTGGCTGCGCACCGATTGCAGGATGTCGGCGGCGGTGTTGTTGTCCACGCTGGCGAGGGCGTCGTCGAGCACCAGCAGAGGCGCCTGGACCAACAGGGCCCGGCCTAGGGCCGTGCGCTGGCGCTGACCACCACTCAGGGTGATGCCGCGTTCGCCCACGAGCGTGCTGTAGCCATCGGGGAAACCGCGGATATCGCCCTCGAGCCGCGCCTGGATCGCTGCTGCTTCCACCTGCTCTTGGCCGGCGTTGGGTTCGCCGTAGCGCAGGTTGTCGGCCAGGGTGGCCGTGAACAGATACCCCTCTTGGGGCACCAGAGCCACCTGGTGACGCAGCTGTTGGAGCTCCACCTGGGTGATGTCGGTGCCGTTGAGGAACAGCGTTCCCTCCGGCACCTCCACCATGCGGCCCAGGGCCCGGGCCAGGGTGGTTTTGCCGCAGCCCACGGGCCCCACCACCGCCACCAGTTCGCCAGGCTCCAGCCGGAAGCTCACGCCATCGAGGGCCAGGCGCTCCGCCTCGGGGTAGCGCAGGCAGAGGTTGCGGGCCTCCACAGCGGCGGCGCGGCGGCCGGCCACTTGAGGCGGCGCGACCTCCACGGGTTGCGGCGGTGAGGTCACCCGCGGTTTGCGCCGCAGCAGCTCTTCCACCCGCTCGAGGCTCACCTGGCCGGTTTGGAAGGTGTTGAGGGTGAAGCCCAGCAGCGCCGTGGGGAACACCAGGCGCTCCACATAAAGGATCAGCGCCACCAGATCGCCAATGCTCAGCCGCCCGGTTTCCAGTTGGCCGCTGCCCAGGGCGAGCAGCAGCAGCAGGCTCACCGAGGAGATGCCCTCCAGCAGCGGGAACAAGGTGCTGCGGGTGCGAGCCAGTTGCAGCGCATCGTCGCGGTAGCGGCGATTGCGGCTTTCGAAGGCCAGGCGTTCGGTGGCTTCCTGGCCGTAGATCTTGATGGCATTGATCCCGGAGAGGTCTTCCTGGATCAGATCGCTCAGCTGCGCTAGGGCCTCTTGCTGGCGCCGCTGCTGGCGCATCATGCGCCCGCCGAACAGGCGCACAGTCACCAGCATCAACGGGTACAGCCCCACTGCCGCCAGGCTCAACAGGGGGTCGATGGCGAGCATCGCCGGCAGGGTGAGGGCATAGGCCAGCACCGTGTTGGTGAGGCTGAGCACCGCAAAACCCAGCAGGCGCCGCACGTTCTCCACGTCGCTGGTGGCGCGGCTGATCACTTCTCCGCTGCCGGTGGTCTGCACCCAGCCCGGCTCCTGGCGGAGCATGTGCTCAAAAATCTGTTGCTTGAGGCTTGCCTCCACCTGGCGCCCCACGCCGAACACCAACATGCGCGACCAGAGGCGCACCCCCCCCATCAAGGTGGCCAGAACGATGATCAGCGCGGCCTGGCGCAGCACATCGCTGAAGGTGAAGCCATCCTGCAGGTCGTCGATCACACCCCGCACCAGCAGTGGCAGCGCCACGCTGAGCAGGTTCACCACCACCAACGCCGCCACACCCAGCAGCACCGTGCGGCGATAGGGCCGCAGGTAGCGCCCGATCAATCCGAACCGGATGGCTGCCATGTCACACCGCAGGAAGCTGCCAACCTAGGGAGCCAGCCGAGCAGCGCGTTCTGATGCCCGCCAGCGATCAGCCCGAGCAACAGCATCCTTTGTATGCATCGGATCGTGAGTTGGTCGACGCCTTGCTGGCCACCGAGCAGCCAGCCGATGGCCAGTTGGTGGATCTGGGCCGGCTGCTGATGCGCTATGCCGGCTTCCCCGGTGCCATCGATCTTCAGGACGACCTGGAGAAGACCCTGCGCCTCTGGGGTCTGAGCCACGCGGAACTCAATCAACGCTGCCGCGCGATCTGGGCCTCTGGCTACCGCCCTGGTGCTGAGGCGCAGGAGCAGGCCGTGGGCTCGGGCTTTGATACGGCCGATCAGGACAGTCCCTGAAGGTTTCTGCTACATCAGCCCCATCTGAGTGCTCCCCATGGCCGCTGTTTCGTCCTGGCCCGCGCTGCTGGAGCAGCTGTTGCAGGGGGAGTCGCTGCAGGCAGACCAGGCCACAGCCCTGATGCAGGCCTGGCTCGCCGAAGAGCTGGAGCCGGTGCTCACCGGTGCCCTGCTGGCTGCCTTGCGGGCCAAGGGGGTGAACGGTGAGGAGCTTGCCGCCATGGCCCAGGTGCTGCGGCAGGCCTGCCCCTTGCCTGGGCCTCGCCCCGATCTGCCCCTGGTGGATACCTGCGGCACTGGAGGGGATGGGGCCAACACGTTCAACATCTCCACGGCCGTTGCTTTTGTGGCGGCGGCCTGTGGCGCCCATGTGGCCAAACACGGCAACCGAAGCGCTAGCGGCAAGGTGGGCTCCGCTGATGTGCTCGAGGCGGCGGGGCTCAACCTCAAAGCCCCGCCCGAGCAGGTGGTGGCGGCGCTGGAGCCGGCGGGTGTCACCTTTCTGTTTGCCCCCGGCTGGCACCCGGCACTCGTGGGGCTGGCTCCGCTGCGCCGCGCCCTAGGGGTGCGCACGGTGTTCAACCTGCTCGGCCCGCTGGTGAATCCACTCCGCCCGGATACCCAAGTGCTGGGGGTGGGCGCTGCTGATCTGCTCGATCCCATGGCAGATGCGTTGGCTCGCCTGGGCCTGCGGCGGGCTGTGGTGGTGCACGGCCACGGCGGTCTTGATGAGGCGTCGCTCTCAGGCCCCAGTGAGCTGCGCCTGATCGAGGCGGGCTCGGTTCGCCGCGACACGATCACACCGGCTGCGCTGGGCTTGGCAGACGCGCCGATGCAGGCCCTGGTGGGCGGTGAGCTGGCTGAGAACCAGGCGATCCTGGAGGCGGTGCTGCAGGGGCGTGGCACGGCTGCGCAGCGCGATGTGGTCGCCCTCAACGCCGCCTTGGTGGTTTGGGCTGCCGGTTGCGCCGACTCCGTGGCAGCCGCCGTGCCGATGGCCCTAGGGGCCATGGCTGGCGGTGAAGCCTGGCAACGGTTTGAGCGCTTGCGCGCAGCCTTGGCCCCGCAGTAACACGGATCCGTTGGAGGGGATGATGGGTGCATGACGACAGCTTCCCCATCCCCCGCCCTGCTCGTGCTGGCCGATGGCCTGGTGCTGCGCGGCGAATCCTTTGGCGCCTGCGGCACGGCGGTGGGTGAGGTGGTGTTCAACACCGGGATGAGCGGGTATCAGGAGGTGATGACCGACCCCAGCTACTCCGGTCAGCTGGTGACCTTCACCTATCCGGAACTGGGTAACACCGGCGTGAACAGCGCTGATCAGGAAGCCGATGCGCCCCACGTGCGCGGGGTGATCGCCCGTGAACTGGCGCCGGTGCCCAGCAACTGGCGCTGTGAAGACACGCTGGAGGCCTGGTTGCAACGCCACAACGTGGTGGGCATCCGCGGCATCGACACGCGCGCCTTGGTGCGCCATCTGCGCGAAGGGGGCGCCATCAACGGTGCCATCAGCACCGACGGCAGCAGCCCCCAACAGCTGCTCAATCAGGTGCGCTCCGCACCCTCGATGGCAGGCCTCAATCTCGCTCAAACCGTGAGCACCGCCGCGCCTTACGACTGGAGCAGCCTTTGCCCTGCCGCGTTTGATCAGCGCCTGCAGAGCAATCCCGCCACTCCTTATCGGGTGGTGGCCATTGATTTCGGCATCAAGCGCGCCATTCTCGAGCGCCTGGCTGCCCATGGCTGCGCGATCACCGTGCTTCCCGCCGATGCCACCCTCGAGCAGGTGCTGGCTTTGCAGCCTGAGGGTGTGTTCCTCTCCAATGGCCCTGGAGATCCGTCGGCAGTGACCAGCGGCATCGAGCTGGCGCGGGGCCTGTTGGCCCAGAGCAACCTGCCGGTGTTCGGCATCTGCCTGGGCCACCAGATTTTGGGTTTGGCGATGGGTGGTAGCACCTACAAGCTCGGTTACGGCCACCGCGGCCTCAACCACCCTTGCGGCAGCCCCGGTGTGGTGGAGATCACCAGCCAGAACCATGGCTTCGCCATCGATGCGGCCTCGCTGCCGGCCGATGCGGTGGAGGTCACGCACTTCAATCTCAACGACCGCACGGTGGCGGCGTTGGCCCACCGCCAGAAGCCTGTGTTTGGGGTGCAGTACCACCCGGAAGCCAGCCCTGGTCCCCACGACGCCGACCACCACTTCGCTCGCTTTGCGGCCTTGATGGCTGAGCGGCGCGCCTAGGGCACCCCTGGCGGCGCCCCGGGTTGTGCCGCATCGATGCAGCTTTGTTGCGGTCCTGTTCGTTCCGAAAACCGTCATTACACTGCAGGCGCCCCAAACGTCAGAGGTCAGGAGCCATCACTGATCTGCAGCGATTGACCGTGTCTCTGCGCGGTGGCTTTCAGCAGCAGGACGGCTGTCTGCTGTTCAGCTTCACCGGCCAGCTCGACGCCTACTCCGAGAAGCAATTTCTCGCCTTCATCACCGATCACCTCACCAGCACTCCCCAGCCGCTGGTGATCGATCTGAGCAAGATCGATTTCATCGACTCCTCCGGCCTCGGTGCCCTGGTGCAAATGGCCAAGCACTGCAATGACCAGGCCATGCAGTTCCTGGTGGTGGGCAATGCACGGGTGGTGCAGACGGTGAAACTGGTGAGGCTTGAGCAGTTCCTCCATCTCCAGCCCGACCTCGATACCGCCCTCGGATCCATCGCTGCCTGATTGGCTGGCGGCCATTCCGGCCAGCTCCAGCACCGCTGACCTCGGCCCGCTGCAGCTGGCCTGGCTGGGGGATGCGGTGTGGGAGCTCCACCATCGCTTGCGCCGCTGCCGCCAGCCGGGCCGCAGTGGTGATTTGCACCGTGCCGTGGTGGCTGAAGTGCGTGCCGATGCCCAGGCTGCCGCCCTGGCGGTGCTGGAGCGCGATGGCCTACTGACGCCGGAGGAGCTAGAGCTGGTACGGAAAGGCCGCAACCGTGCCGGCCGTGGACCCCGCAAAGGAGAGGCCGGCATTTATGGCCGGGCGACGGGGTTTGAGACAATGGTGGGCTGGCTCTTTCTTCAAGACCCCAGCCGCCTTGCCCAGCTGCTGGCACACCTCGAGAACGCCGACCCGATAACCCCTTTGCCCGTTGACGCATGAGCCCCCGTTTTGATCGCCGTAGGGACCAAGGCCAGGGCTCGGGGGCTGCGGGATCGCGCCCAGGGCGTCCAGCACGCCCCGATGCCCGCGGCGGGTCGCGGCGTCCCTTTGCCCCCCGTGGGGAATGGCGCCCCGAGCGTGGTGGTGAGGGCGGCGATCGCCCCTCCTTCGGCCGCCGGCCCGAGCGGGGTGATCGCGCCGAGCGTTTTGGTGATCGGGATCGGGGGCGCCCTGAGCGTCGCTTTGATGGTGCCCGCCGCGGCGGCAGTGAGCGCCCCCGTTTTGAGCGCTCCAGTTCGGACCGCCCGAGCGGCGACCGTCCTCGCTTCGAAGGCGCCCGCGGCAGTGGCAGCCGCAGTGAGCGCCGCCCCGGCCGCCCCCAGGCCGGTCAGGGTCGTTTCTCCTCGGCGCGCCCCTCATTCCAAGAGCGCCGCTTTGAGCGTCGGCCCCTGCGGGGGGATCGCGATCAGGCGGCCGCCAGCCGCCCGGTGATCGTTGATGCGCCCAGTGGTGAATCCGAGCGCTTCAATGCCGGCCCGGCCGACGATCTGATCTGGGGCCGCCACGCGGCCCAGGCGGCTCTCGAGAGCGATCGCCCCATTCATCGCATCTGGTGCACGCCGGAGATGCGCTTCCAGCCCCGCTTCATGCAGCTGCTGCGTGAAGCAAAGGCCGGCGGCGTGCTGGTGGAGGAGGTGACCTGGGCGCGGCTTGGGCAGCTCACCGATGGTGCTGTGCACCAGGGGATCGTGCTCCAGGCCGCTGCCGCCGACACGCTTGATCTCGGCAGCCTGATCGATGGCTGCCGCTCCATCGGCGAGCCTCCGCTGTTGATGGCCCTTGATGGCATCACCGATCCCCACAACCTCGGCGCGATCGTGCGCAGCGCTGAGGCCCTCGGTGCCCATGGCCTGGTGTTGCCCCAGCGCCGCAGCGCCGGCCTCACCGGATCGGTGGCCAAGGTGGCAGCTGGCGCCCTCGAACACCTTCCCGTGGCCAGGGTGGTGAACCTCAACCGTTCCCTGGAAACCCTCAAGGACGAGGGCTACCGCGTAATCGGTCTGGCGGGTGAAGCGGGCGTGGCCCTCAGTGAGGCCGATCTCGATGGCCCCCTCGTGATCGTGACCGGTTCGGAGGGATCGGGGCTGTCGATGCTCACCCGCAAGCATTGCGACCAGCTGGTGCGCATTCCCCTGCGGGGCGCCACCCCCAGCCTCAACGCCTCGGTGGCCACGGCGATGGTGCTCTACGAGGTGGCCCGGCGTGGCTGGATGAAACAGATCACCGGGTCGGCCCCGGCCCCGCGCATCGTGCGGCCGCAGATCCCTTCGGCGCCCGCTGCTGTTGCAGCCCCTGCCGCTGAGCCGGAGCTGCAGGAGGAGCCCCTCATCAGCGCCGAGTTGGAGACCTTCAGCCCCGAGGAAACCGAGGCGGCCCAAGCCTTGGTGGAGCAGGTGGTGGCCGAGCTCAGCGTTCCCAAGGAGCCCGAGCCCGAGCTTGTGTTGGGCCTGGCCCCCGGCAACCCTGTGGATTTCTCCGGCGATATCAAGCTCTGATGGCTGCGTCCGCCGCTTTCGCGGCCACAATGAATGCACTGCCCATCGCCCCATGACCACCCTGTTCCAGCCCCTGCGCAGCGTTGCCAATGGGCTTGGTCTGGCCTGGTGGGCGCGGGTGGAGACGCGCCAGCCGGATGTGACCTACTGGTTCGGGCCCTACGTGCGCCGCAGCAGCCTCGAGGAGGCCCTGCCCCCCTTCCTGGCGGACCTCCGCAGTGAAGGGGCCGCGGAGGTGAACCACGCCCTGCTGCGTGCGCGCCGCGGCGAGCCCTTCACCATCAGTGCTGACTGATAGCGTCGACCCCTGGACTTGCAACAGGGTTGATGGGGATCGCCGAGTGGCGCGAGCAGCTCAAGCGCGGCGAGGTGTCCGCCCGGGAGCTCACCGATCAGCACCTCAGCCGCATCGAGGCGGTTGAGCCCAGCATCAACGCTTACACCGAGATCACAGCGGAGCGCGCCCGAGCCGACGCCGATCGCATCGATGCCGCCCGCTCCGCCGGTGAGGAGCTGCCTCCTCTGGCCGGCGTGCCCCTGGCCATCAAAGACAACCTCTGCACCAAAGGGGTGCGCACCACCTGCTCCAGCCGCATGCTGGAGACCTTCGTTCCTCCCTACGAATCCACCGTCACCGGGCGCCTTTGGGGTGCCGGTGCGGTGCTTCTGGGCAAAACGAACCTCGATGAGTTCGCCATGGGCAGCTCCACCGAGACGTCGGTGTTCGGCCCCAGCCGCAACCCCTGGAACCCCGAGAAGGTGCCCGGTGGCAGCTCCGGCGGCAGCGCCGCTGCTGTCGCGGCCGGTGAGTGTGTGGGATCCCTCGGCTCCGACACCGGTGGTTCGATTCGTCAGCCCGCCGCCTTCTGCGGCGTGGTGGGCCTCAAGCCCACCTACGGCCGGGTGAGCCGCTACGGCCTGGTGGCCTTCGCCAGCTCCCTCGATCAGGTGGGGCCTTTTGCCACCAACGTGGCTGATGCGGCTGAACTGCTGCAGGTGATCGCCGGTGAAGATCCCCGCGATTCCACTTGCCTCAAGGCCCCGGTGCCCGACTACACCGCGGCGCTGCAGCAGCCCGTGGCGGGCCTCAGGGTGGGCATCGTGCGCGAGTGCTTTGAAGCCGAAGGCCTCGATCCCGAGGTGAAGGCATCGGTGATGGCTGCGGCTCATCAGCTCGAGGCCCTCGGCTGTGAGCTGGTGGAGGTGAGCTGCCCCCGCTTCAACGACGGCATCGCCACCTATTACGTGATTGCCCCTTCGGAGGCGTCAGCGAACCTGGCCCGCTACGACGGCGTGAAATACGGCTACCGCGCCGCCGATGCCGGCAGCCTGGCGGAGATGACCTCGCGCAGCCGCGCCGAGGGTTTTGGTGATGAGGTGCAGCGCCGCATCCTGATCGGCACCTATGCCCTCTCCGCCGGCTACGTGGACGCCTACTACAAGAAGGCCCAGCAGGTGCGCACCCTGATCCGCCGCGACTTCGACCGCGCCTTCGGCGCCGTGGATGTGTTGCTCACTCCCACCTCCCCCACCACCGCCTTCGGTTTTGGGGCCCACGCCGAGGATCCCTTGGCGATGTATCTGGCCGACCTGCTCACCATCCCCGCCAACATGGCTGGTCTGCCCGCCATCAGCCTGCCCTGCGGCTTTGATGGTTCAGGTCTGCCCATCGGCGTGCAGCTGATCACCGGCGTGCTCGAGGAGGAGCGGCTGCTGCAGGTGGCCTGGCATTACGAGCAGGCGGCGCGCGTGATGGAGAACCGTCCGGCTGCGGCCCTGGTGCCCTAACGCCATCCCTGGCGTGTGCCCTTCAAGATCCCGTTGACCAGGCCCTGAATCTGGTGGTGGCCCCTTAGCCTGGGGCTACTGCACCGCCCTGTGGCCTCGCCTGTGGCTTTTGTCCCGCTTCACAACCACAGCGACTACAGCCTCCTCGATGGGGCCAGTCAGCTGCCGGCGATGGTGAAGCGGGCCGAAGAACTCGGGATGCCTGCTCTGGCGCTCACCGATCACGGCGTGATGTACGGCGCGATCGAGCTGCTCAAGCTGTGCAAGGGCACCTCGGTGAAGCCGATCATCGGCAACGAGATGTATGTCATCAACGGCTCGCTTGATGACCCCAATCCCCCGAAGAAGGAGCGCCGCTACCACCTGGTGGTGCTGGCCAAGAACGCGGTGGGGTATCGCAACCTGGTGAAGCTCACCAGCATCAGCCACCTGCGCGGCATGCGCGGGCGCGGCATTTTTTCGCGCGCCTGCATCGACAAGCCCACGCTCGAGAAGCACAGCGAAGGCTTGATCGTGGCCACCGCCTGCCTCGGTGGCGAGCTCTCCCAGGCGATCCTGCGGGGCCGCCCGGATGTGGCTCGGGAGGTGGCCGCCTGGTACCAGGGCGTGTTCGGCGACGACTTCTACCTGGAGATCCAGGACCACGGCTCCCCGGAAGACCGGATCGTGAACGTGGAGATGGTGCGGATCTCGCGCGAGCTGGGCATCCCGCTGATCGCCACCAACGACGCCCATTACCTCACCAGCAACGACGCCGAAGCCCACGACGCGCTGCTCTGCATCCTCACGGGCAAGCTCGTCACCGACGAGAAGCGCCTGCGTTACACGGGCACCGAATACATCAAAGGTGAGCAGGAGATGCTCGGCCTGTTCGCCGATCACCTGGAGCCCGAGGTGGTGGCCGAGGCCGTGGCGAACACGGCTCGGGTGGCCGAGAAGGTGGAGGACTACGACATCCTCGGCCGCTATCAGATGCCCCGCTTCCCGATCCCGGAGGGGCACACGCCGGTGAGCTATCTGCGCGAGGTGAGCGAGCAGGGGCTCCGCGCCCGCCTGCAGCTGCCGGAGGATGCCGCTTTCACGGCGGAGTATGGCGAGCGCCTCACCTTCGAGCTGCAGGTGATGGAGCAGATGGGCTTCCCCACCTACTTCCTGGTGGTGTGGGACTACATCCGCTTCGCCCGTGAAAACGGCATCCCCGTGGGCCCCGGCCGTGGTTCGGCCGCCGGCTCGCTGGTGGCTTACGCCCTGGGGATCACCAACATCGATCCGGTCACGAACGGGTTGCTGTTTGAGCGCTTCCTCAACCCGGAACGCAAGTCAATGCCGGATATCGACACCGACTTCTGCATCGAGCGCCGTGGTGAGGTGATCGACTACGTGACCCGCCGCTACGGCGAGGAGAAGGTGGCGCAGATCATCACCTTCAACCGGATGACCTCCAAGGCGGTGCTCAAGGATGTGGCCCGCGTGCTCGATATCCCCTATGGCGATGCCGACCGTCTGGCCAAGTTGATTCCGGTGGTGCGCGGTAAGCCCGCCAAGCTCAAGGAGATGATCGGCGAGGAATCACCGGCGCCGGAGTTCCGCGAGAAATATCAAAGCGACCCGGCGGTGAAGCGCTGGGTGGACATGGCGATGCGCATCGAAGGCACCAACAAAACCTTCGGTGTGCATGCCGCCGGTGTGGTGATCGCCGCGGATCCCCTCGATGAGGTGGTGCCCCTGCAGCGCAACAATGATGGCCAGGTGATCACCCAATACTTCATGGAAGATGTGGAGTCGATGGGACTCCTGAAGATGGACTTCCTCGGCCTCAAGAACCTCACCATGATCGATAAGACGATCGATCTGGTGGAGCAGAGCACCGGTGAAAAGGTGGATCCCGACGCCCTGCCTCTGGATGATCCCGGCACCTACGGCCTGCTGGCCCGCGGTGATCTTGAAGGCATCTTCCAGCTCGAATCGAGTGGCATGCGCCAGATCGTGCGCGATCTCAAGCCCTCATCGCTGGAAGACATCTCGTCGATCCTGGCGCTCTACCGGCCGGGTCCGCTCGATGCCGGCCTGATTCCCAAGTTCATCAACCGCAAGCACGGCCGTGAGGCGATCGATTTCGCCCACGCCAAGCTGGAGCCGATCCTGCAGGAGACCTACGGGATCATGGTGTACCAGGAGCAGATCATGCGCATCGCGCAGGATCTGGCCGGCTATTCGCTTGGGGAAGCCGATCTGCTGCGGCGGGCGATGGGCAAGAAGAAAAAGAGCGAAATGGAGAAGCACCAGAGCATCTTCGTGAAGGGCGCCACCGAACGCGGCGTTGACCCGAAGATCGCCGAGGCGTTGTTCGAGCAGATGGTGCTGTTCGCCGAATACTGCTTCAACAAGAGCCATTCCACCGCCTACGGCGCGGTGACCTACCAAACCGCCTACCTCAAGGCCCACTACCCAGTGGCCTACATGGCGGCGCTGCTCACGGTGAATGCCGGCACCACCGACAAGGTGCAGCGCTACATCTCCAATTGCAACGCCATGGGCATCGAGGTGATGCCACCGGATGTGAATGCATCGGGGATCGACTTCACGCCCGTTGGCGAGCGGATCCTGTTTGGCCTCTCGGCCGTGCGCAACCTCGGTGATGGCGCCATCCGCGCCTTGCTGGAGGCCCGCAGCGCCGATGGCCCTTTCCGTTCCCTGGCCGACCTGTGCGACCGAATCCCCGGCACCACGCTCAATCGCCGCTCGCTCGAATCGCTGATCCATTGCGGCGCCCTCGATGCGCTGGAGCCCCAGGCCAACCGGGCCCAGCTGATGGCCGATCTCGATTTGATCGTCGACTGGGCCAGCTCCCGCGCCCGCGACCGCGCCAGCGGCCAGGGCAACCTGTTTGATCTGCTGGGCGGCGGCGGTGATGCCAGTGCCGACGCGGCCGTGGCCGGTGGCGACCTCAGCACCGCCCCCAAGGCGCCTCCTGTGCCCGACTACCCCCCCACCGAGAAGCTGCGGCTGGAGAAGGAGCTGGTGGGCTTCTACCTCTCCGATCACCCGCTCAAGCAGCTCACTCGCCCGGTGCAGCTGCTCTCACCGGTGGGCCTGGGCAGCCTCGAGGAGCAGGCCGACAAGACACGCGTGAGCGTGGTGGGCATGGTGGCGGGCCTGCGGCCGGTGACCACCCGCAAGGGCGATCGCATGGCGGTGCTCCAGCTGGAAGATCTCAGCGGCAGCTGTGAGGCTGTGGTGTTCCCGAAGACCTACGCCCGCCTCGCCGATTTCCTGATGGTGGATGCGCGCCTGCTGATCTGGGCCTCGGTGGACCGGCGCGACGAGCAGGTGCAGCTGATCGTGGATGACTGCCGCGTGATCGATGAGCTCAAGGTGCTGCTGGTGGAGCTCGAAGGCAGTGAGGCCTGCGATATCGCCGTGCAGCACAAGCTGCGCGAGTGCCTCAACCAGCACCGCACCGATAAGGACGAGGCCGGTGTGCGGGTGCCCGTGGTGGCGATGGTGCGGCACCACGGGCAGACCCGCTTTGTGCGGCTTGGCCATCAGTTCTGCGTGCGCGATAGCGAGGCTGCGCTCAGCAGCCTTACGGCCCAGGCCTTCCGGGCTCGCCTCAGCTCGCCGCTGGTGGCCGCTTGATCGAGCTGCGCAGCCGGCCGATGTTCAGGCCGATCTGCTCAAAGCCGAGCAGGCTGCCGGCGCCCGGCTCCCAGCTGGCCGAGAGCACGCCATAGCTCAGCCCCACCAACCCCAACAGAAAAAATCCCCCGGATGTCACCAAGGTGACGCCAGGGGGGATATCCAACACGCCTTTGCTCACCAGCAGGTAACTCGCCACAAAGGTGGACATCCCGAGAAAGCTGGGGATCCCGGTCGCCACCGCCACCCGCCGGGCCATGCGATTGGCCACGTAATCGGGGATGGTTTGCTGAGGCTTGGCTTTGGTTCTGTTCAGGCTGGCAGGGGGTTGTGGTCCTAGACCGCCGCCGCCGGAGCGGGTGCGGTTGTTCCCCTTACCTGCCATCGATCAGCCGCGGATGCCGAGCTTCTGGATCAGAGCGATGTAGCGCTGCTCGCTGTTGCTGCGCAGGTAGCTGAGCAGGCGCTTGCGGCGACCGATCATCTTCAGCAGACCCTGCCGCGACGAGAAATCGTGGATGTTGTTTTGCAGGTGTCCGCTCAGCTTGCTGATGCGCTCGCTCAGCATGGCCACCTGAACCTCAACAGAACCGGTGTCGGTGCCGTGGGTCTGATGAGCGTTGATCAGTTCCTGCTTCTTGGTGGTGTCGAGCGACATGCGCGGCGTCTGGCCCTGACGGTGCAAACATCCAACTTACCGCCTCGTGGTCACCCCAATCTCAGGCCGCCTGGCTGCGGGAGAGCCAGCGCAGGCACTCCCGCAGCCAGGCATCTGCTTCTGGCCCCAGATCCTGGTCAGTGGTGGCCACCGCTCGCAAGGCGCGGTTGATCTCGAGGGCCTCGTATCCAAGGGCCGTGAGGGTGAGGTTCAGCTCGTCGCGCACCGCTCCCGGCAGGGCTTCCGCGCCGCTGCTGGCCGGCAGGGCGAGGTCGGCGGTCTCGTCCGGGTTGGCGGTGCTGCCGTAGCGCTCCTGCAGTCGGGTGCGCAGCTCCACGGCCAGGCGCTCCGCCGTGCGCTTGCCCACCCCTGGTGCCTGCGTCAGCAGGCGCAGGTCCGCCTGCACGATGGCGCGCACCAGCTCTTCGCAACTCAACTGGCCCAACAGGCCCAGCGCCATCTGCGGACCCACGCCGCTCACGGCCACCAATTCCCGGAAGAGATCGCGCTCAGCGCGGCTGGCAAAGCCGTAGAGGGTCCAAGCGTCTTCCCGGATCACTTGATGGATGTGCAGGCTGAGGGCACTGCCGATCTCCCCCAGGCGTTCCCACTGGCGCCTCGGCATCTGCACCTCGTAGCCCACTCCGCCGCACACCAGCAGGAGGCCGCAGCGGCTGGCCTGTTGCCACCGATCGGCGAGTTGCCCTTGCAGCCAGCCGATCATGGGAACACCGTTGTTGCTCCCCATGCTGCCCGCTCCGACAACCCCGTTCCCGCTGCTGGTGGCGCTGCGCCGGGTTGTGGCGCTGTGCCTTTGCGTGCTGCTCAGCCTCACGCTGAGTGCCTGCGGCGGCGCTCAACCCTCCCAGAAAGTGTTGCTCTCAGCCCTGGGCCTGCAGATTGATCTCACCCAGCGCTCGATTGCGGATGCGCTGCAGCTCAGCAGCGCCGAGGGCATGCCCCAGGTGAGCCGGGTGCGGGTCGAATCCCAGCAGCCCCTCACGATCGGTGGCAGCAAGGGGCTGCATCTCACCGGTCGTTTCGATTGGCGCCTTCCGGGTGATCCGATCCGCGTTGACAGCGCCTTCGATCTGTATCTGCAACGGGGCGAACGCGGTCAGAGCTGGCGTTTGGCAAGGCCCAGCGGCAGCAGCGATGGCACCACCCAAGACTGGATCATCGATCCTTTGCCGATCGCCTGAGGCTCAGCAGCGTGGCCACCAGCACCAGCCCCATGGCGAGGGCCGTGTCGGGGTCAAGCGCCTCGCCAAAGAACCACCAGCCCCATAGGGCCGCCAGGGGCACTTGCCCGTAGCTCAGGGCCGTGGCCCGCGCTGCCGGGAGACCCAGCAATCCATTGGTGACCCCCAGCTGCCCTAGCTGGGTGAACAGCCCGACACCCACCAGGGCCAGGGCCTCCCAGGCCGTCGGCCACACCGGTTGCAGCAGCACCAGTGGAGTGGTGAGCACCAAGCCCACCAGCGGGAAATAGAACACGATCACCAGGGGGTGTTCGGTGCGCCCAAGGGCGCGCACACTCACGTAGGCACAGGCCGAGAGCAGGGCGCCGCCGATCGCCAGCAGCACCCCAGCCAGGGGCAGAGGCGTGGCGGTGCTCTCCAACCAGCCGCTGGCGATCGGGCCCAGCAATCCCATCAATTCGCTCGGATTGCTCAGCAGCACCACCGCCAACCAGCCCAGCAATGCCGCCAACAGCACCCGCGGCCCCACCCGCTCCCGCAGCAGCAGCCAGGCCAGCAGCGCCGTGAAGGTGGGCTGCAGATACTGGAGCACCGTGGCCGGCGCCAGGGGCAGTTGGGCCAGGGCGGCAAACACGCAGAGCAAGGCCCCGGTGCCGATCACACCGCGTAACACCAGCAGGCCCCGCCGCTGGCCCCAGGGGCTCAACCCGGCTTGACGCAGCATCGCGATGCTGAGCAGCAGGCTGATGGCCGAGCGGGCCAGCACCACCTCCGCCACGGGGATCCGGCCGCCCACGGCCTTCACGCACACCCCCATCAGGCTGAAACTGACGGCGCTGGACAGCATCCACAGGGCGGCCCTGCCATCCTGAAGCCGCACCCGAGCGCGCAGCGTGTCAGCCCCTCGCCTCCATCCCCGCACGATCGAGGCCGTTAAGGAACGCGCTGACATCGTTGATGTGGTGGGTGAGCACGTGGTGCTCAAGAAGAAGGGCCGCGAGTTCGTCGGGGTCTGTCCGTTCCACGACGACAAATCGCCGTCGATGACGGTGTCGCCGGCCAAGCAGTTCTACTACTGCTTCTCCTGCGGGGCCGGCGGCAACGCGATCAAGTTCCTGATGGAACTGCAGCGCCAGAGTTTCAGCGATGTGGTGCTGGAGCTGGCGCGCAAATACCAGCTGCCAGTGGAAACCCTGGAGGGGCCGCAGCAGGAGCGGTTGCGGCAGCAGCTGTCGCGCCGCGATCAGCTGCATAAGGTGCTGGCCCTGGCTGCCGGATGGTTTCGCAGCCAGCTGCGCAGCCCAGAAGGTGCTTCCGCCCTCGCCTATCTGCGCGAGCAGCGGGGGCTGAGCGAAACCACCCTGGAGAGCTTCGGCCTCGGCTATGCGCCGGAGCGTTGGGATGGCTTGCTCAGCCACCTGCAACAGGTGGAGGGCTACACCCCCGAGCTGCTGGAGGCCGCGGGCCTGGTGGTGCCGCGCCGCGGTGGCGATGGGTTCTACGACCGCTTCCGCCATCGCGTGATGGTGCCGATCTGTGATCGCCAAGGCCGGATCATCGGCTTTGGTGGCCGCAGCCTCGATGGCGGCGAACCGAAGTATCTGAACTCCCCGGAAACGGAGGTGTTTGAGAAGGGCAAGCACCTCTTCGGCCTCGACAAGGCGGTGAACGCCATCCGCAAGGACGACCGCGCGGTGGTGGTGGAGGGTTATTTCGATGTGATTGCCCTGCACGCCGCCGGCATCACCAACGCCGTGGCGGCCCTTGGCACGGCTCTTAGCAGCCAGCAGATCACCCAGCTCTGCCGCTGCTGCGATGGCAAGCGCCTGATCCTCAACTTCGACACCGATCGCGCCGGGGTGCGCGCCGCCCAGCGGGCCATCGGTGAGGTGGAGCAGCTGGCGCTGCAGGGTCAGCTGGAGCTGCGGGTGCTGCATCTGCCTGCCGGTAAAGACCCCGACGAGTTCCTCAAGGAGCACGGCGCCGGCGAGTACCGCTCCCTGCTGGATCAGGCACCGCTTTGGCTCGATTGGCAGATCGATCAGGTGCTGGAGGGCCGTGACCTGGCCCGCTCCGATCAGTTCCAGCAGTCGGTGAGCGAGCTGGTGGTGCTGCTGGGCAAGCTGCCCGCCAGCGCCGTGCGCTCCCGCTACCTCCAACAGGTGGCCGAGCGGCTCAGCGGCGGACAGGCACGCCTGGCCCTGCAGCTTGAAGACGACCTGCGCCAGCAGGTGAAAGGCCAGCGCTGGCACGGCCGCTCCCAGCGCTGGGAGCAGCCCGGTGAGGCGGGCCTGCGGGAGCGGGCCGAAGCCGAGCTCTTGCGGCTGTATCTGCACTGCCCCACGCACCGGGGCACGATCCGCGCCGAACTGCGCCGCCGCGAGCTCGATGATTTCGCCCTCGCCCACCACCGCCAGCTCTGGGCGGCGATCAGCTCCCTCGAGGAGGACAACCTCGGCGTGGGTCGGCTGGAGGCGATCAACCGAGGCAGCGATCCCGGGATGGAGCTGGCGGATCTGGAGCTGCCGCGGTTGCTCTCCGATCAGCTGTTGCTGAGCGATGCCGAGAGCCCGTCGGATCTGCTCACCCGGCTCACGCCGCTGCTCGAGCCCACCGATGTGCAGCGCCTTGCGTTGGCCAACCCCCTGTTGCAGTTGCGGGGGGCCACGGCGTCGCTGGAGCGGCAGCGCAGCCTCAAGCGCTGCCGCCACCTGCTCAATGCCTGGAGCTCCCAGCGCCTCGAAACCCTGGAGCGTTGCATCGCCCGCCTGTTGGAGGAGGGCCAGGCCGCCCCAGCGGAGCCAGCTGCCGATCAGCCGCTGCAGCCCGTCGCCCTGGATATGGAAGCGCGCATCGAGGCGATGTTCGCCGATCTCAACGGCGATGCTCTGCGCTTTCAGGAGCTCTATTACAACGAGCGCCAGCACATCGCCCACCTCGATCAGCAGCGCCGCGCTGGCTTTGAAGATGTGCTGCAGGAGCAAGCGGATTCGCTCACAGCCTGAGCGTCTGGCGCCTCAGCTCTGGTAAGACACAGGGATGCCTTCTTTCCCCATCCGCCGCTTGATCGGCGCCTGCCTGGTTGCCAGCGCTGCCTCCGTCCTGGCCGCTCCTGCCCAGGCCAGCATGATCGACCAGATCATCTTCAAGAAGTGCTCGGAGGCCATGGCCGACGACTTCCAGAAGGCTGGCAAAACACCGCCCGACGGCATGGTGGCTGACACCTGCAACTGCGTGGTGGAGCAGGTGGGTAAGCGCCAGACGATCGAACAGGCCAAAACCTTCTGCAGCAAGCAGAGCTTGCAGAAATACGGGCAGCCTTGATCGTTAGCGAGCCCAGGCCGTGGGCAGATCGTTGAGCCGGGTGGTGGCGGCGCGCGAGAGCTGTTCGCGCCGCATCATCCAGCCGGGTGCAAGGCCGCAGGCGGCCCACTGCACCGTGCCTCGGCCGTAGCGGCGATTGAGCCCATCGATGCTCTGCATCAGGGCCGCTCGTCGCTGCTGTTCCGGCTCCGGCAGCGGTGCCAGCAGGTGGTGTTGCAGCTGGTCCTGGCTTTGCAGCTCCTGCAGCAGCACCCCGGCTTTGGCAAAGCGTTTGTGGGGCCGGTAGATCACCGCCACCAGCGGCAGGGCGGCCTGCAGCAGGGCGGCGGTGTCGTTGCTGGCCACCGCCAGGGCGGTGCTGGCGGCCTGGCTGTAGAAGCCGGGGCTGAAGGGGCTGGTGCGGGCAAACACCGTGAGCCGGCCGCTGCACTGCTGCTGGCGGCGCAGTTTCTCGGCAGCTCGCACCACGTAGGTGGCGACGGCCTGGCGCAGTTCGTCTTCGCTGACGATCGCCCGGCTGAAGCTGCGGCTCACGCAGGTTTCGCGCTTGGCGCTCGGCCCCTGCTCCAGGGGCAGGCAGCTCACCCCCTGCAGCTCCAGCTGGAGCCGCAGGCCCACCACGCCAGCCTTGGCCCGCAGCTCGCCGCTGGCCATGTCGCGCAGCTGGCGGGCATTGGCGATGCCCCGCAGCCGGCACCAGCGGCCCAGCTGGCGGCCCACCCCCCAGATCTCTTCCACGGGGGTGAGCTCCAGCCAGGGATCGGGGTTGGCTTCGCGGCCCAGGTCGAACACGCCCGCATGGCGCCGATCCCCCTTGGCGATGCGGTTGGCGAGTTTGGCCAGCACCTTGCTGGAGGCCAGGCCGATGGCGATCGGCAGACCCAGGTTGTGGCGGATGCGGCTGCGCAGCTCCGCGGCCCAGGTGCTGAGGTCGCCGTGCCGTGGGCGCGGCAGCCGGGCGAAGGCCTCATCGATGGAATAGATCTCCAGCTCCGCCACAAACGGCTCGAGGCTGCTCATCAGCCGCTGGCTCATGTCGCCGTAGAGGGCGTAATTGGAGCTGCGCACCACCACGCCGTGGCTGGCCAGCTGCCCGGCGATCTGGAAATAGGGCTTGCCCATGGCGATTCCCAGCTGCCGCGCTTCGCTGCTGCGCGACACCACGCAGCCGTCGTTGTTGGAGAGCACCACCACCGGCCGGCCGATCAGGTCCGGTTCGAAGGCCTGCTCGCAGGAGGCGTAGAAGTTGTTGGCGTCGATCAGCGCCAGCACATCAGCCATGGCGCGTGAGGGTGTGGATCACGTGGATCGCCACGCCCCAGATCTGCACGTCGCCGCAGTGATGCAGCTCCAGGGGCGGATAGGCGCTGTTGGCCGCTTCCAGCCGCAGCCGGCCGTGGTGGCGCACCAGGCGTTTGAGGGTGAAGGCGCCATCGAGCACCGCCACCACGATCAGGCCGGGACGTGGCTCGAGGCTGCGGTCGACCAGCAGCAGATCACCGTGCTGGATGCCGGCCTCGATCATCGAATCGCCGCTCACCCGCAGGAAAAAGGTGCTGCTGGGGTGGCGGATCAGGGCTTCGTTGAGGTCGATGCCCACATCGATGTAGTCGTCGGCGGGGCTGGGGAAGCCGGCGGCCACGGTGCAGCTGGCCAGGGGAAGCCGTAGAGGGCGCCGCAGGCCGCGCAGGCCACCGATCAACAGGAGTGACACAGGCGCACCCGGCGAGCTTCCGCGCAGGCTAGTTCATCTGTACTTGTCTGCGCCTCCCCTGCTCTCGCCCCATCGTTTCGCTGTCGGGTCTCGGGTAGCCGGGATCCGCGCTGCTCGTCAGACTTCGCGGCAGATCGCAATCACGGAGAGCGGATGGCCAAGGCAACGGCATGGCGCCGGCGCGCCCTCGGGGTGCTCGCGGCCGTGGGGCTTCTCGGCGGACAGGGGCTGCCGGCTCAGGCCTGCACCAGCTTTGTGCTCAAGGGTTCCGATGGTGGCCGCGTTTACGCGCGCACGATGGAGTTCGGTCAGCCGCTCAACAGCCAGGCGGTGCTGATCCAGCGCGGCACACCACTGCGCGGCAACGGCCCCGATGGAAAAATCGGCAATGGCCTGGCCTGGACCAGCCGCTATGCCGTGGTGGGCCTCAATGCCCTTGGCCTCAAGGACATCGTTCCCGATGGCATGAACGAGAAGGGCCTCGCCGGTGGCCTTCTCTATTTCGCCGGCTACGCCAAGTTTCAAGCCGTGCCGGCGGGGCAGACCCAGCGCTCGATCAACAGCGCCCAGCTGCTCACCTACGTGCTCACCAACTTCGCCACGGTGGAGGAGGTGAAGCGCGGTTTGCCGAAGGTT
Organism: Synechococcus sp. HK05; assembly: GCF_019104765.1. Lineage (NCBI taxonomy): Bacteria > Bacillati > Cyanobacteriota > Cyanophyceae > Synechococcales > Synechococcaceae > Synechococcus > Synechococcus sp. HK05. The sequence continues at coordinate 336,307 of NZ_JAHRXJ010000002.1, forward strand.
CTGGTGAACGGCGCCAGCGTGCCGGCCTTCGGTGGGCCGCTGCCGATTCACATGACCCTGCACGACCGCAGTGGCAAAAGCCTCTCGGTGGAATACATCAACGGTGAGCTCACCATGATGGATAACCCCACCGGCACGTACACCAACGATCCGCCGTTCCCCTATCACCTGGCAGCCGCGGGTAACTACGCCAATCTCAGCGCGATGCCACCGGCGGAGATGAACGTGAATGGCCTCAAGCTGCCGCCTGCCAGCACCGGCGCCGGCTTGCACGGCCTGCCGGGTGATTTCCTCGCCACCTCCCGCTTCATCCGCGCGCTCACCCTCAGCCGCTTCGCGCCCACCAACCTCACCACCCAGCAGCAGGTGGGCACCGCCTTCCGCATCCTGGGCCAGTTCGATCTACCGCCCGGCAGCGTGATGTTGCCGGCCGGTGGCGCTTTCGGTGGCGCCGGTTCCAGCACCACCTACGAGATCACGGAGTGGAGCGTGGCGGCCGATCAGAAAAACCTGGTGTACTACATCCAGACCTACGACAACCCTGGGCTGCGCAGTCTCAATTTCGATCAGCTGCCCCTCGATGGCGGTGCGATCAAGGTGATGCCGCTCAACCAGCCCACGCAGATCACGGTGCTCCAGCCCTGAAGCATCGCCCGATTCAGTCCTCCTCGTCGCCTTCCAGCAGCAGTTGCTGGAAGGCGGTGTAAAGCTCCAGCTCCTCGCTGTTGGCGGCAGGGCGCCGCTGGCGGTTGGGGCGCAGTTCGTTGCTGGCGCCGCGCGGCTGCAGGCCGCCAGGGGCCGCGGGGCCCTGGGGGTTCTGCCGTTGGAGTTCGCGACGTTGCTCTGCCTGGCGTTGGCGCTGCTGATCAGCCTCCGCCTGGCGCAGTCGATCCATCAGATGCGGCGGCACGTTGCCATCGGGGCTCACCTGCATCAGCTCGCGGAACAGGGCCTGGGGGTCGGTTTCCGTTTCCACCCGGTGGCGCTGTTGGCTGGCTGGGGGAGGTGTTGGCTCCGCTTCCGGCTTGGGTAGCGGTTTGGGCAGGCTGCGGCCCAGCTGCTGCAGGCGCTCAAGGCTGCGGGCGTCAAAGCTCATGGGGTGGCTCTCCTCAGCTGCACTCGAGGGTGTCGCGGGTGTTGCGGCCGGTCACGGGGTTGGTGCCGCTGGCGCTGGCGCAGAGGGTTTTCAGCACATCGCCCCGGAAGGGAACGTTGCTGAAATCGGCCCCTTCGATCAGCACGTTGTTGAAGCGGGTGTTGAAGGCGAAGGCGTTTTCGAGCACGGCGTTGCGCAGGTCGGTGCCGTCGAGCACCGCCGAGTCGAGGGTGGCGTCGGTGAGGTCGGCGCCGGAGAGGTTGGCGTCTTGGAGCTTCGCTCCAAACAGACTGGCGCCGCGCAGGTCGGAGCCGTGGAAATCCGCCTCCCGCAGGTTGGTGAGGTTGAAGGTGGCGCCGCGCAGATCCATGCCGGCGAAGTCGTGGCCGATCAGCACCTGCTTGGCCACATCCATGGCCGCCTGGGCCGTGGGGGCCGCCAGCAGCAGGGCCAGAGGTAGCAGCAGGAGCGAGAACAGCGGTCGCAGCAGGCGGCCCATCGGATCGGGATCGGGTCGGCCAACCCTAGGCAGCCTGTCGCGATCACCACCAACGCTTTGGAGGGCTTCTCCTAATCTCCGCCTCACTGCATCGATCGATGCAGCCCCTTGTCGCCGAATCGAACTGCGAGCGTTCGCGATGGGCAATCCGATCGACCAAGACACCTTCCTGGCTCGGGCCCGATCCCGCTTCGGGGATCGCTACGACTACAGCGCCATCGTTTACAAGAGCTTCAAAACGCCGATCAAGATCCGCTGCAAGGAGCATCCGGTGCGGTGGATTTCGATCACACCGGAGCGCCACCTGGTGACCACCGGCGGCTGCAAATACTGCTTGCGGGCCCTGCGGGGGCAGCTGCCCGGCGAGTGAGCTGCTGCAGGGGAATGCTCAGGCTTGATGGGGGCATCGGCAGCGATGGCGATCAGCGTGAGCCAGCGGCGCGGCAATTGGGCCGAACAGCGGGCCCTGCGCCTGTTGCGGGCAGCCGGCTGGCAGCTGCTGGATCAGCAGTGGCGCTGCCGCTGGGGGGAACTTGATCTGCTGCTCCATAAGCCGCAGCGGCTGCTGCTGGTGGAGGTGAAAAGCCGCGTGCGATCCGGGCGGGACGGCTGGGGCCTGGCCAGCTTCACGGCGCGCAAGCGGGCTCGCCTGAGCTGCGCCTATCGCTGTTGGCTGGCGGCTCATCCCCGCTATCAACACTGCAGCCTGGAGCTGGTGCTGGCCTTGGTACCGCAACCGCCGGCTAAGGAGCCGGTGCGCTGGATTCGCTGTTGGCTGGGGGCGTAGGGGTGGTGGTGTAGTCGACGGTGCAGATGTAGCGGTAATTGCCGATGGTCACGTTCACAACGGTGCAGTGCGTGTTGGTCACGGTGGCATTGGCCGGCAGTTGTTCTTCGGCACGTTCGATCGCGTTTTTCTTGTTCCACATCGATTCGGCGGTGATCGATCCGGCCTGGGCTTGAGGGGCACAGGCCAGCACGAGCGCTGCGGCGGCTGGCACTGCGGCGAGCCAGCTGGAGACGGCGAGGTGGCGCATCGGCATGGGGTGGATGGTCTTGTGTTTAACCCCGTTGGCGGCTGCCGGCCAGGGAGCAATCTGGAAGCAGGCTCTGTGGCGCACCGATCGATGACCTTCGCGGCCCACCGCACCCGCAAACGCTTTGGTCAGCATTGGCTCAAGGATGAGCGGGTGTTGGATCAGATCCTGGCGGCGGCAGACTTGCGGGCCGCCGACACCGTGTTGGAGGTGGGGCCTGGGCGTGGCGCCCTCACGGAGCGGTTGCTGGCTTCTCCCGCGGCGGCGGTGCGGGCCGTGGAGCTGGATCGCGATCTGGTGGAGGGGTTGCAGGAGCGCTTTGGTGGCGATCCCCGCTTTGAACTCACGCCTGGGGATGTGCTGGCGGTGCCGCTGCCGGAGGCCGGGATCGTGGTAGCCAACATCCCGTACAACATCACAGGGCCCCTGCTGGAGCGGCTGGTAGGGCGGCTCGATCGCCCTGTGCCGCAGCCCTATCGGCGCCTGGTGCTGCTGATGCAACAGGAGGTGGGGGAGCGCATTCGCGCCAGGCCCGGCAGCAGCGCCTACTCAGCCTTGAGCGTGCGCATGCAGCTGCTGGCCCGGTGCAGCACGGTGTGCCAGGTGCCGCCCCGCTGTTTTCAACCACCGCCGAAGGTGATGAGCGAGGTGGTGGCGATCGATCCGCTGCCGGTGGATCAGCAGCTGGATCCCGCTCTGGCCCGCACCGTGGAAACTCTGCTGCGCCGCTGTTTTGCTGCCCGCCGCAAGATGTTGCGCAACACCCTGGCCGGGTTGCAGCCGCCCGATCAGCTGGCAGGCCTCACCGCTGAAGCCGGGATTGGCTTGGAGCAGCGGCCCCAGGAGGTGGCGCCGGAGTGTTGGGTGGCGTTGGCGGCGGGCTTGAATCGGCTCACCGCCTGAACCCCACGCATGGCTGAGCTGCTGGTCAGCGCCCCCGCCAAAATCAACCTGCATCTGGAGGTGCTGGGGCTGCGGCCCGATGGCTTCCACGAGCTGGCGATGGTGATGCAAACGCTCGATCTCGCCGATCAGCTGCGTCTGCGGCCCACGGCCGATGGCCGCATCAGCCTCAGCTGCCAACGCAGCGATCTGCCCACCGATGGCAGCAACCTGATTGTGAAGGCAGCCGAGCTGCTCAAGGCCCGGGTGGGGCTGCCGGAGCTGGGGGCATCGATTGAGCTGGATAAACGCATTCCCATTGGTGCGGGTCTGGCGGGCGGCTCGAGCGATGGCGCGGCTGCTTTGGTGGGGCTCAACGCCCTGTGGGGTTGTGGCTTCAGCCATGCGCAACTGCTGGAGATGGCGGCTCAGCTGGGCTCCGATATGCCCTTCTGCATCGATGGCGGCACCCAGCTCTGCTTCGGGCGCGGCGAAGTGCTCGAGCCGGCCGCTCTGGCGGCTCCCCCAGCCCTGGGCGTGCTGCTGATCAAGCATCCCGAGGCGAGCGTGTCCACGCCCTGGGCCTATGGCCGCTGCCGCGACCAGCGCGGCGATTTTTATCTGAGCCGTGAATCTGATTTCGAGCAGCGCCGCCAGGCCCTGCGGCAGGGCCCGCTGCTGGAGGCCCTGGCCGGCCAGCGCCCCCTGGCACCCCTGCGCAACGACCTCCAGGCGGTGGTGGAGCCGGAGGTGGCCAGCGTGCGCGACGGCTTGGCCCTGCTGCGCCAGGCCGGCGATGCCCTGGTGGTGGCGATGAGCGGCTCGGGCCCCAGCCTGTTCGCGCTGTTTGCCGAGGTCGGTTGTGCCGAAGCCGCCCGTGATCAGCTGCAGCCGCAGCTTGAGGCCGCCGGGTTTGAGGCCTGGGTGTGCCGCTGCACCGGCTCCGGTGCCACCCTGGGCTGACGCCTCATCCCGCCAACCCCGTGAGCGAGAAGCCCGCCGCCGCCGCCACGCCTGACGCCACACCCGACGCACCGGCCACTCCCGATGCCACGGCCCCCAAGCGCCAACGCAAGGGGCCGATCAGCTTTCTGAGTGGCTCGCTCACCAGCTTTGGGTTTGGCTGGCTGGCGCTGCAGCTGGCGCAGCGGATCGTGGGCTACTACGCCGAGCATCCCCCCCACTACGACGTGCGCTTTGCCCAGAGCATCGCCGTGTTTATGAAAACGCTGATCGTGGGCATGAGCTTTCTGGCCACCTTCACCTTCGCCTTCGTGGGTCTGGGCCTGTTTTTCACATTCCTGCGCAGCTTGATGCCGGGTTGGAGCGAAGCGGAACAAACTCCCTAGCCTGGGAGGGCGTCGTCTCGCGGCCGATGACAGCCCATGATCTGCAGCTGCTGGTGCTGCTCCTCTCGCCCGGCATGTTGCTGTCGGTGCTGCTGCTCGTGACCTTTGCCGCAGGCGGCTGAGATAAGTTGGCGCAGCGACCGGCCTGAGCCGGACTGAGTGCTCCGCTGTGGCTGAGACCCTGCTGTTCAACGCCCTGCGCGAAGCCATCGATGAAGAGATGGCTCGCGATCCCCACGTGTGCGTGATGGGGGAAGACGTGGGCCAGTACGGCGGCTCCTACAAGGTCACCAAAGACCTCTACGACAAATACGGCGAACTGCGGGTGCTGGACACCCCGATCGCTGAGAACGCCTTCACCGGCATGGCCGTGGGCGCCGCGATGACGGGCCTGCGCCCGATCGTGGAGGGCATGAACATGGGCTTCCTGCTGCTCGCGTTCAACCAGATCTCCAACAACATGGGGATGCTCCGCTACACCAGCGGCGGCAACTACACCATTCCGGCTGTGGTGCGTGGGCCTGGCGGTGTGGGCCGGCAGCTCGGCGCTGAGCACAGCCAGCGCCTCGAGGCCTACTTCCATGCGGTGCCCGGCATCAAGATCGTGGCGGTGAGCACCCCCACCAACGCCAAGGGCCTGATGAAGGCCGCCATCCGCGACAACAACCCCGTGCTCTTCTTTGAGCACGTGCTGCTCTACAACCTCTCCGAGGACATCCCTTCCGGCGATTACACCTGCGCCCTCGACCAGGCCGATCTGGTGAAGGAGGGCTCCGACGTGACGATCCTCACCTACTCGCGCATGCGCCACCACTGCCTCAAGGCGGTGGAGCAGCTGGAGAAAGACGGCGTGAGCGTGGAACTGATCGATCTGATCAGCCTCAAGCCCTTCGACATGGAGACCATCTCCCGTTCGATCCGCAAGACCCACAAGGTGCTGATCGTGGAGGAGTGCATGAAAACCGGTGGCATCGGCGCCGAGCTGATGGCCTTGATCACCGAGCAGTGCTTCGATGATCTCGATTGCCGTCCGGTGCGCTTGTCCTCCCAGGACATCCCCACCCCGTACAACGGCACCCTCGAAAACCTCACGATCATTCAGCCCCATCAGATCGTGGAAGCGGCCAAGGCGCTCAAGAGCGGCCAGGTCTGATCGGCGGGTCGGCGGCAGGGGTCAGGCCCCGGTTCCACACCGCCGACCCTCACCCCCGTTTCCCTCACAACACCGACCCCTCAAACACCGATGGCGCGTCAACAGGGGTGGTTTGCCCTGATCCTGGCTCTGGCGATCGCGGCTGGAGCCGTGTTGGCCAGCTTCCCGCTGCAGTTGGGCCTCGACCTCAGAGGCGGTAGCCAGCTCACCCTGCAGGTGTTGCCTGCCGGTGCGATCAAGCAGGTGAAGGGCGAACAGCTCGAGGCGGTGAAGGATGTGCTCGATCGCCGCATCAACGGCCTCGGTGTGGCGGAATCCACGCTTCAGAGCGTGGGCGACGATCAATTGGTGCTCCAGCTCCCAGGTGAGCAGGACCCCAGCCGTGCCGCCAAGGTGCTGGGTACCACCGCCCTGCTCGAATTCCGGGCCCAGAAACCCGGCACCGAAGAGGAGATGACGGGGCTCTTGAAGCTCAAGCGCCAGGCGGTGGCGGTGCTCAATCAGAGCCGGGCCCAGCAGGCCGCTGGCGATCAGCAGCCTGAGATCAAAACTGAAGAGCTCGCCAAGGCCCTCGATCAGCTGGGGGTGAAGGTGCCCCCCGGCAGCAGCGAAACCGATCAGCTGGAGCTGCTGCTGGCGGAGGTGAATCAGCGCATCGTCGCCCTCTACGAACCACCACAACTCACCGGTAAAGACCTCACCAGTGCCGGTCGCCAGCAACAGCAAACTGGCAGCGGCTGGGACGTGACGCTCGCCTTCACCAGTGAGGGTGGGCGCAAGTTTGCTGAGCTCACCCAGGGCATCGCCGGCACAGGCCGGCTGCTTGGGATCGTGCTCGATGGCCGCTCCATCAGCGAGGCCAGCGTGGGGCCCGAGTTCAAGCCCGCCGGCATCACCGGTGGCGCCGCCAGCATCACCGGCAACTTCAGCGCGGAAGAAGCCCGCGATCTCGAGGTGCAGTTGCGCGGTGGTTCGCTTCCGCTACCGGTGAAAGTGATCGAGCAGCGCACGATCGGCGCCACGCTTGGGGCTGAAAATGTTCAGCGCAGCCTCTCCGCAGGCCTGTTCGGCCTCGCGCTGGTGGCTGTGTTCATGGTGGTGATGTATCGCCTGCCGGGCTTTGTGGCGGTGGTGGCGCTGGCGCTCTATGCCCTGTTCAACCTCGCGCTCTACGCCCTGATTCCCGTAACCCTCACCCTGCCGGGGATCGCGGGATTCATCCTCTCGATCGGCATCGCTGTGGATGCCAACGTGCTGATCTTTGAGCGGGTGAAGGAGGAGCTCCGGCGCGGTAACAGCTTGATCCGCTCCATTGATGCCGGCTTCTCCCTCGCCTTCTCCTCGATCCTCGATGGGCATGTCACCGGCCTGATCAGCTGTGCGGCGCTGTTTGCCTTGGGCACGGGATTGGTGAAGGGCTTCGCGCTCACGCTCGGCATCGGCCTGGTGCTGAGCCTGTTCACTGCCCTGAGCTGCACCCGCACCCTGTTGCGCCTGCTGATGGGGTACTCCGGTTTGCGCCGCCCCACGTTCTTTCTGCCCGCTGCCCAGCTGCCCGGGAGCGCTTCCTGATGACCGCCAGTACCCCCGCTCCCCAGATGGCTGCCTCCGCCATGGCTGAGCCACGTTTTCGGATCACGCGCATTCGCCGCCAGGGCTGGCTCGTGTCGGGGCTGGCGGTTCTGCTCAGCCTCGTGGGCATGGCCCTCTGCTGGAGCAATCCCCGCATCGCTGCCCCCCTGCGCCCCGGGCTTGATTTCACCGGTGGCACCCAGCTGCAGATTGAGCGCAGCTGCACGGGCGCTGATTGCGCCGCGCTTACGGCGGATGCCGTGCAACAACGATTGGCAGACATCTCCTTACCGCCGGTGGCTGGTGCGGAGCCGCCTCGGCTCAGCAGTGCTCGCGTGCAGGTGCTGGATGGCGGTCGCTCGCTCGAGCTGCGCTTGCCGGATTTGGAGCCCGAGCAAACCCAGGCGTTGATTGATGGCCTCACCCCGCTGATCGGTGCGGTGAATCCGGCGCAGTTGTCGGTGAACACCATCGGACCGTCTCTCGGAGGCCAGCTGCTGCGCAGCAGTGCCGTGTCGTTGCTGGTGAGCTTTGCCTTGATCGCGGCCTACATCAGCTTCCGCTACGACGGTATCTATGCCGGTTTAGCTCTGCTCTGCCTGGCCCACGACGTGTTGATCACCTGCGGCGTCTTCGCCTGGTTGGGTTTGCTGCGTGGTGTGGAAGTGGATTCACTCTTTGCCGTGGCTCTGATCACCGTGGCCGGTTATTCGGTGAACGACACCGTGGTGGTGTTTGATCGAATCCGCGAGCAACGGCGCGAGTATCGCGAGCTGGGGCTCTCCGACCAGGTGGATCTGGCGGTGGATGCCACCCTCACCCGCTCGCTCTACACCTCCTTCACCACCCTGCTGCCGTTGATCGCCCTGTTGCTGTTTGGTGGCGGCAGCCTCTTCTGGTTCGCCGTGGCGCTCACCGTGGGCATCGGCGTGGGCAGCTGGTCGAGCATTGGCATCGCACCCACCCTGCTGCCACTCCTGGCGCGTCGATGAGGGATGCAGGGCGCCCTCCGCGCCGGCCACTGCCGCTGATCCCGCTGCTGCTGGTGCTTCTCGCTCTGCTGGATCTGCGCACGGAGCTGCAGCTCCTGCTGGATCACTTCACCTTCAGCAGCCTGGTGGAAATTCCCCGCCACCATCCCCTGGCCCTGGTGGTGTTGCTGTGCGCGCCCTGGTTGTTCCAGCGTTCCCGCTGAGCTCGCCGCGCTTACACCCAGCGATCCATGATCTGCTCCACCAGCACCCGCTGGGAGAGCACCTGCAACACCACCACCAGCGGTAAGGCCAGCAGCACGCCCGGGAGTCCGAGCAAGGCGCCAAGGCTCAACTGAGCCATCAGCGCCACCGTGGGCAGCAGGTTCACCGTGCGGCTGAGCAGCAGCGGGGTGAGCAGGAAGGCTTCTGCGTTTTGCAGCACCAGCCGCAGGATCAACACCTGCAAGGCCAGCGCTGGCGACACCAACAGCGCCACGGCCAGGGGCAAGAGCGTGGCCACGGTGGGGCCGATGGTGGGCACAAACGTGAGTAGGCCGCACACCAGGCCGCTCAACAGGGCCAGCGGCACCTTGAGCGCCGCCAGGCCAGCCCAGGTGAGCAGAAACACCGCGCTGGCCGAGATCGTCATCCCCGCCAGCCACCCCCCCAAGGCTTGGCGGCAGGCGCTGAGCAGTTCCCCGGCCAGGCTGCGGTAGTGGGCGGGGGTGGCTGCCAGCACCAAGCGTTGGTGGCTGCGGGGATCCAGCACCAGCAGCAGGGCCAGCAGCACCATCAGCAGCAGCTGAATCGTGCCGTTGGCAGCACCGCCTGCAAAACCGAGCAGCTGCCCGCCGAGGGGTTGCAGCTTGTCGAAGGTGGCCAGCTCGGCCACGCGGCCCTCCAGGCTTTCCAGCATCGCCACCCCGCCCACCAGTTCCCCCACCCGGCTCAGCAGAGCCGGGACCAACTGGGTGAACTGTTTCACCTGCTCAATGAGCTCGGGCAACAGCACTTCACCCAGTTGCCAGCCCCCCAGCAGCAACAGCACCACCACCACGGCCAGGGCCTGGGGGCGGTTCATCGGCGTGAATCGCCGCAGCCAGCTCACGGGCACATCCAGGGCCACCGCCAGCACCACGGCACCGAAGAGCACCAGCAGCACCCAGCGCAGTTCCCAGGCCAACAGCCCCAGCACCACGAGGGCCAGCAAACCGATCAGGCCGCGCAGGGTCATGGTGAGAGGCGCTGGCGTTGCCAGGGATCGAGCACATCGTGGATCAACACCTCACGAATCACCACCTGCAGGCACACAGCAAGGGGCAACGCCAGAAACAGGCCGAGCGGCCCAAACAGCACCGTGAACACAAACTGCGCCGCCAGGGTGAGACCGGGCAGCAGCTTCACCTGGTGCTGCATCACCGATGGGGTGATCAGATAGCTCTCGAGGTTTTGGATCAGCACATAGAGCCCCAGCACTGCCAGGGCTTTCCAGGGCGACACCAGCAGCGCCACCGACATCGGGAACACGGTGCTCAAGGTGGGCCCCACGTTGGGGATCACATTCAGCAGCCCGGCCAGCAGCGCATTGGCCACCACCAATTTCACCCCCAGCAGCGAGAGGCCGATGCCCGCCAGCAGGGCCACACACAGCGAGCTGATCAGCACGCCGCCCATCCAGCTGCTGAGGGCGTCGCCGCATTGCAGCAGCACCTCCCGCAGGCGGCGCCGATAAAAGGAGGGGGCCAGCAACACAGCCACCTCGCGGTAGGCGGTGGGCTGTACGGCAATCATCAGCGCCACCGCCAGCACAAACAGCAGCTGGATCAGCCCACCCCCCAGATTTCCCGCCAGGCCGAGAAGGTTTTGCAGACCCTGCCCCAGGGCCTCATTGTTCGAGCGGCTCTCGCCCCAGCTCTGCTGGAGCCAATCGAGGGCCTGCTGGCCGTAGAGCATGCGGCTGCTCACATCCATGAGATCCCGCAGCAGTGCCCCGGCACGGTCGGCGGCCATGGGCAACTGCAGCACCAGCTGCTGGAACTGCTCCACAAACGGCGGCACCACAGCGGCCAAGGCAACCGCCACCACCAGCAGCAAGCCCAGCAGACTCAGCAGCAGCGCCAGGGGGCGGCTGCAGCGCAACCGTTCACGCACCACCCCCACCAGCGTGCACAACGCCATGGCGAGCACCACGGCCGTGAACAGCTGAATCACCACATGCCGCAGCGACCACAGCAACAGCGCTGCAGCCGCTGTTGCGATCAGACCGAGTGCCTGGCCGAATCGCATGGCACTCGGCTCACTCGGCGGTTTCGGGGTTGTCGCCAGCGCTGTCTTTCTGCGAGAAGCCGAGGTCGTGGCTGTCGGCGTAGCGCTGCGCAAAGCGCATGAAACGCTCGAAATCTTCGGGGGTTTTCCAGGTGTAGGTGGCCTCCAGGGCTGCCGGCTTGCCGTTCACAAACTTGGCGTTCACCTCCCGGGTGACCAGCTGGCCTTCCTCATCCACCATGTACATCCCGCCGATGTCGCCCATGCTTTCGGGGGAGAGGGCTTCGGGCTGATCGAACACAAAAATGGCCTGACCTGTGCGCCCGTCGCGGGAGCGGGTCATGCGGATATCAGGAACAACCGGCTCGTCGACACCGCGGAAGAACTGAATAGCGGCCATCGATCGAACCCAGCAAACCCTGATCCTAGGCAGCGTTCCGGCCTTGGGCCTTGATCACACCACGGCTGATCAGCTGGTCGGCGGCGGCATCGGCACTCAGTCCCGATAGATCCACATGCCCCAGCAGTTGGTGCTGATTGGAGCCGCCATGCCGTTCCAATTCGTGGTCGTAGCAGCGGTCGTAGTAATCGAGCATTTGGCGCGCGGCCTCTCCCCACTGCTGCTCGGCAATGGCCGCCAGGGCGGCGCTGGTGCGTTGGGGCCCCAGCCGCCGGGCGATGCGTTCGGTCGCCTCGCGCAGGGCGCTGGGGTCTTGAACGCCGTACACCGCCACCAGCTGCTCCAGCCGTTCCTCCAGCGGCCGGCGAATTTCCAGCAGTGGCGCGGCCTGCATCTGGCGCCAGAGCCCTGCGGGAATGCGGCAGCGGCCCACCTGCGCGCTCTCGGCCTCCACCCAGATCTGTTCCGCCTCCCGCAGCCCTTCAAGGGTGATGGCAATGCGGTTTTCGTAGTGCTCGGTGCTGGGCTGGGGCGGCATCCCGAGGCTGCCGAAGCTGCTGCCGCGGTGGTGGGCTAACCCCTCCAGATCCACCACGGCCGCCTGCCGATTGGCCAGGGCGAGCAAGAGATCGGTTTTGCCGCTGCCGGTGCGTCCCCCCATCAAATGGATCGGCCAGCTGCACTCGAAGCGCTCCAGCACCCAGCGGCGGAAGGCTTTGTAGCCACCCTCCAGCAGCAGCACAGAGAGATCCAGCTGGGTTGCCAGCCAGGCCATGCTTTCGGAGCGCATGCCGCCACGCCAGCAGTGCAGCCGCAGCGGCTCTCCATCGCTTTCCGCGGCCAGGGCCTTCAGCTGGCGGCCTAGCTCCCCGAGCCGGGGTCCCACCAGTTCAAGCCCCAGCTGCACCGCCGCCTGGCGGCCCTGTTGCTTGTAGGTGGTGCCGACGGCAGCACGTTCGTCGTCGCTGAACAGCGGCAGGTTGCGGGCTCCGGGAATATGACCCTGGGCAAACTCGGCTGGTGCCCGCACATCCACCACCGGGCCCCTGCCACCCAGAAACCGTTCCACCGGTTGGCGGTTCCGTTCCATCCCCACCATCAACAAACCCGCCCCGGCCCGGCCATGCCTGACATAGTGGGCCAACGCTGGCCCCTGGCAGGTCTGATCCCTCTACATGCTTTCCGGACCCCCCGTCACCACAACGGTTCGTGCCGACCAGTTGCTGGAGCGTTTTCTGGCGGCCAATCCGCGCCAGCGCCGCAGCCTGCTCAGCCAGGTGCAGCAGCGCGCGGCTGAGCTCCGGCCGCTCATCCCGGAACAGATCGATCGCCTCGATGCCACCGCCGACGACTGGGCGGCGGGCCTGTTAATTCAGTTGTTGGTGGCCGAGGACGACAGCCTCAGCCAGGCTTTCCGCCAGCGTTACAGCGATGGCTGGTTGGCGGTGACCAGTGCGGCTGGCCTTGATTACGGCCCGTTGCAGCAGGCCTTGATGGATCAGGCTTTTGAAGAGGCTGATCGGCTCACCAGCGAACACTTGCGTCAACTGGCTGGTGAAGCGGCGGTGAAGCGTGGCTACGTGTATTACTCCGAAGTTCCGCCAATCGCGTCGGTGGATCTCGAAAGTTTGGATCGCCTCTGGGTGGTCTATTCCCAAGGTCGCTTCGGCTTTTCGGTGCAGATCCGCCTGCTGCGTTCCCTGAATGGCCGCTGGGAGCAGCTCTGGCCTCGGCTCGGCTGGAAGCAGGGTGGCGTCTGGACCCGTTACCCCTCCGCCTTCACCTGGTCGCTGGAAGCACCCGAGGGGCACCTTCCCCTGGTGAACCAGTTGCGGGGTGTGAGGCTGATGGATGCGCTGCTGTCGCATCCGGGGCTGCAACAGCGCGTGTCGGCCTAGATCAGCGCGTCCGCTGCAGCGGTAGCTTCGAACCACTGGGCGGTGCCTCCGCCGGTTTGGGTTCGATGTCGCACCGTTGGGCCGATTTCATCACCCCATCCACCCTGCAGCTCTCGCCGCTGCTCGAGGTGTTGCTGGAGCCGATCAGTTGCGCCCAGCAGCTTGCCTCGCTGCAGCTGGGGTTGCAGGAGGTGCTGGTGAACGCGGTGCGGCACGGCAACGCCAACGATCCCGGCAAATGCCTGCGGGTGCGCCGCATCGTGACCCCGCGTTGGTGGGTGTTTCAGGTGCAGGATGAAGGCTCTGGCGTGCCCAGCCATGCCCGCTGTGGGGTGTTGCCGGAGCAAGCCGATGCCCTGTGCGGCCGCGGATTGTTTCTGATTCACTCCTGCTTCGATGACGTGCGCTGGAGCGCGCGCGGCAACCGGGTGCAGGTGGCCTTGCGCCGGCAGCGAGGGCCTCAGTAACCCTTTCTCAGTGACCGTGCCTCAGTGACCGTGGCTTGGACAGCCCGGATCTTTCAGTTCGCCGCGCAACCAACCCAGCCCATGTTCGAGGAGGGCGATGGCCTGCTGCCGCTGGGGTGTGGCAACCGGTGCATGGGCTGGATTGGCCGGATCCAGCAGTTGCACCAGGGCCGCCGCGATCTGTTCGGCGGCTCGCCGCTGCGGTTGGCCCTTGAGGGCATGCCACTGGCGGTTGTCGATGGTGAGCAGGCGATGCAAGGCCTCAGCCGTTTCGCGGCTGCCTTCCGGCCACGGTTCACGCGTTAACACTGGACGAAAGCTCGGCTGCAGGGCCATCCTGGCGCCATGCAGCAGCGTCCGAGGTCTCCCCACACGCCCATTCGCTGGCTGCATCAGCTGGCGAATCTGATGGCGCAGGTGTCACGGGCCGAACGGCTCCGCAGTGGCGACGACAGCCTGCAGGCCCGGCGCCTGCGTCAACGCATGGCATTGGCGCAGCGGGTGCTCGACCCCCTGCCCGCTCCGCTGCGGCCCAGCCATTGGAGCGAAACTGCCCTCTGGAGCGGCCTGCGCTGGGGTGGGCTCGGCTTGCTGCTGGCCCTGTGGCTCAAGCGCTGAGCCAACCCGAGCCTCAGGCGGCCAGTCGGATCAGGGGCTCGAGCTCGGGGCGATCAAGAAGGGTCGGTTCCACCTCGGCGCTGGCGCCATTCAGGGGAGGCGCCGGCTGCGCTGCGGGAAGGCGATTGCCCCTGAGCCAGGCGTTGTGGAGCGCCCGGCGGCGCTGATCTTCCGCCAACACCAGCCGGTCTGCCGCCACCACAGGGCTTTCACCAGGGAGCAGGGGCGTGCGCAGGCAGATGCCGAAGCCATGGGCTTCCACTTGCACACATCCCTCCATGAACACCGTCTGGAAGGTCCAGCCTGCCAACCAGCGCACGCTGAACGGATTGCTCATGCCCTCATCGCTTTGGGCGGACCCTATGGCGTTTGGGCGATCACCACGGCCCAATGTCAGGGCTTGGTGGCACTCCACACGCGGGTCATCAGGTGGGAGCTGGCGCGGATGCTGCTGAAGCCGGCGCTGCTGAGGCGGGCCTCGATGTCATCGCCGATGTAGTCGCGGTAGTAGGGCTCGTGGAACACGCGGCGGAAGTTGTCCATGGCGGTTTCGAACTGGGGCGAATCCGCCAGTTGCACCGAATCCGCCAGCACGAGCACACCGCCGGGTTCGAGCACGCGGAAGCAGTCGTTGATCACGTTCTGGCGGGCTTCTGCTGGCAGCTCATGCAGCAGGAACACACAGGTGATGCCCTGCATGCTGCCGCTGGCGAAGGGCATGGCCTCACCATTGCCCTGCACCAGCTGGGGGCATTCATTGGGCAGTTGGCTGAGCCAGCGGTTGGCCTGGCGCAGGTAGGAAGCGGAGAGATCCAATCCCACCAGTTGCGCCTGTGGCAGCGCCGCCCGCACCTGGCGCAGGGTGCGACCGGTGCCGGTGGCCACATCCAGCACCCGCAGCTGGGAGGCCGGTCGATCGCTGAAGGCCCGCAGGCCTTGTACCAGCGGCTTGATCACGCGGCGCCGCATGGGATCAGCGGTGCCGTTGAAGAGGATCTCCACCTGCAGGTCGTACAGCGAGGCGGAGTGATCGCTCAGATAGCCATCGGTTTGATGGTGGAAGTTCTGGAGGTAGTAGTCGGGATAGTTCTCGCTCTGCACCTCCCGCGGTAGGTCGGTCACGTTGCGCTCGCTGCGCCGGTTCCAGGTGCTGGGCATGTCGAGCCACACCATCGGATAGCGCGCCGCCCAATCCAGCCAGGGCGCGTCGAACAGCAGGCTGGTGGGATAGAGCCCCTGCTCGGCTTCCTCCCAATCGGTCTCCATCAGCGCTGCGTTGGCGGCCTGCAGATCCATCAGCATCTGCGGCGGAATCGGCCGCGTTTTGGGGGCACCCTGAGGCGCCACCAGCTCCATCAGCTTGGTGCTCACTTCCTTGTGGGCCACGCCCACCAGGCTCTTGCCCTGCTGCAAGGCCTGATAGGCGAGCTTGGTGAGGGTGTCAGCCATGGAGCTGGGCGAGGGTGCAGCGGTCTCCTATTCCAACGGATCCCAGCCGGCACCGTGATCGGTTGGGGCCAGGCGCCGTTCTGTGCCGCATTGAACCCAGATCACGATTCATGGAGCGCCTGGTATTTCCGTAGCAACCGCTACAGAATGAATGCAAGCGAATCCCCCGGAGGATGTGATGGGACCCTCAATCCACACCTCTCAGAGCGAGCCTCTGTTTGTGGAATGGATGCGGCATCGCCAACAGGAGCAGCGCCGCCACGAGCCGGTGGTGGCCCAGCGCCATGCCACTGCTGATGGCAGCGAGGCCTCCAACGTGCGTGCCCAGGAAGTGGCCTGGGCTGAGCGCCATGCCCACGACCGCCGTTTGCACGACAGCGCCATCGCCCAGCTGCGTCACGACTGAGCCGAGAACGACTCAGCCAGCCACAAAAAAGCCCCGGTTGAACCGGGGCTGCTGGAGACAGTCCGGCGCTGATCAGGCGTCGTAGTACATGGTGGACGAGTCACTGCCTTTTGTGCTCGACTAAAACCATTGCTATGACTGACCTGGGTTAATTTCGGCAAATCTCATCTTGGGGACCATCTTGGGGACATTTCTTGGGGACCCAAGCCCCTGGATCTGGCTGGGGGAGACGTAACGGGGTGAGACATGAAGCGTCCTGAGAGCCCCTGCCACGTCGTCCAGGCTGCAGCAACGGTTCACTCATTTCGGCAATGCTCCACAGCGCACGGCGATTCGGAGCACAACTCGATTGTTAAGACGACAAAGCTCCCACCAGCCCGGCAGGAAGGGCTTAGGTGCCCGCTCAGCACGAGAGCGTCAAAGACCTGATCGACAGCCTTGTCGGTTGGCTCCAGGTTGATGCCCTTTGCAATGCGCAGGAACGTCTGCTTGGTGGGAAGAAACTCAGTCATGCCCTGGTGTTAGCACCAATGCCGTTGAGAGGAATCTGAATCCCGTCCAGGTGTGTCGACCGATAGCCAGGAGCTTTGGCCTGGATCACCAGCCTGGCCTTCCTATCAGACAGGCCTCGTGCCTCCAGCTTCTCCGGCGTGAGGAGGTGGAGGCTTCGGCGACGATTAGATCGGCGGGTGCTTTGCCTCAGCTGTGCCCAGGCTTAATCCGTATCGCTCGGTCCGTCTCATTGGTTCGCCAGCAGCTCCTTGAGGCGCCGGGCTGCGGTGGGCCCGATCGCCAGTGGCTGCTCAAAACCATGAAAAAACAACAGCGTGAGCGAACGGGACACGCGCTTCAAGGTGCGCAGCGCCGCCAGGCTGATGATCGTGGAACGATCGAGACGTGGAAACTGGTCCTCCGGTAACAAGCCATCCCACTCGCCAAGCAGGCGGTTCAACACCAACGGATCACGATCCACCAGCTGGAGATGCGAGCTTTTGCCCATGGCCACCACCCACAGCACAGCATCCAAGCGGATCTGATCGTGGCAGCCTGAGCGATCAAGCCAGAAGCCTTCGGTGTCACTGGAGCCGGGATCGTTGGCATCAGCATCAGTCCTCGCCGCAAGCAACCGCTCCAAGCAGAGGGCAAGCCGCTCTGGACGAACCGGCTTAAGCAGATAATCGCGCACTCCAGCATCAAAAGCCTGGATGGCGAAATCGCGGTAGGCCGTGGTGATCACCACCTGGCAAGCGCCAGGAAGCATGGACAGAAGCGCTGATCCGTGGACGCTTCCGAGGCGAAGATCCAGAAACACAAGATCTGGTGGCGCCGCCTGCACCGCAGCAATGGCTTGCTCCAGGCAATGCGCCTGGGCCTGCACTCTCACCTGGGGATGCTGCTCCAATAAGGCCCTGAGATGCCTCATGGCAGCAGGCTCATCCTCCACCAACAAGGCCTCAAGCATGGATGAGCTGTCCCTGCCTGACGGGTAACTCCACCGTCACACGGGTGAGATCATCGTTGTTGCTGACGCGCAATGTGGCAGCCGACCCATAGAACAAATCCAGTTGTTGTCTGATCGCCTCCAAGCCGTAGCCTCCCCCATGGGCTGCTTGCCAGTGACCCGTGTTAGCCACAGACAAGATCAGGACTTGGCCCTCACAGCGACAGCGCACCTGAATCCGTAGCAAGCCATCGAAACCAGTAGAGCCATGCTTGAACGCATTTTCTACCAGGGGTTGCAGCAGAAACCGAGGCACCCGGTGCTGCAGCACGTCCTTGTCAACAAGGAATTCTGAGCGAAACCGTTCAGCAAAGCGAAGCTCCTGAACACTGATGTAGCCCTCGAGAGCATCCAGTTGCAACTGCAAAGGCTCCAGCAACTCAGGCTTTGCGATCGTGTAGCGAAGATAGTCTGCTAGGCCGTTCGATCCTTCCTGCACCGCATCGGGATCGTGGCGACAAGAAGCGATGGCGGTGAGACCATTCAATAAGAAATGGGGCTGAAACGCTGAGGTGAGAAACCGCAACTGGGCTTGAACCAACGCCTTTTCCTGCTGGCCTCGCCTGACTTCGCTGTGCTGCAGGTCACGAGCATTCAGAAACAGAAGGAAGAATCCAGCCCAAACCAGAAGACGCAGGAGTAACCCGCCATATGCAATCCAGGTTTTCGCAGCAAATTGCAAATCCGTATAGACATATTGATCAGCGAGACCTGGCAGCAATCGCATCAAGCCATGCACAACGACAATCAGGATGCTGACGAACAGAACCATGCTGATGAGCAAGACCACGGTTCGTCGCCTGCCCCGTAGTGAGCCCCAGCTTGAATTGCGCATGAACCGTCGTTGCATCCAAGCGCAGAACAGGAAACCAGGAATCGCCCAGAACAACATCAGTGCAACGCCAGATTCGGGCTGGATCGGCACATGCGCCCAACCCCAGCTGGAGGTGTAGGCATCAAGACCGATGGCGAGCCAGAACAGAGCGTTGAAGCACAACAAGCGATGGTTTCGCACCCAGACGATCCATTGGCGCCGCCTCATCGTCAACATTTGCATGGGTGGGTAGGAAACAAGATGGCACAACGAAACACACCGTGCAACAGCGTGAGCGTGCCATGGAGCTAGCAGTCTCCCTCGCCCCATGGTGATGACACGTTCATTCCCTGAAACGACCGATTCATTCCCGCCAAGCCCACCAGCGCTTGCAGGGGCAAGCATTCATTCACTAGAGGTGAATCACTCGAAATCCACTCACACCGATGGCCAGCTCAACAGTGCTGTCAACGTTGTGCGTCGCCCAGAAGGCTGGAACGCCAACAGATGTGCTGCTGGTCGCCGATGGCAGCTGCACCAAGATCCGCGAGCTCCTGGCGGAAGCGCTGGTGCCGGTGCTCTGGCTGGATGGCGATCAGGATCCGCTTGAGGCGGTGTCGGCCGCCCTGGCGCAGCGGCGACGGCAGGGGCAGCCGGTGCAGACGCTGCACTGGGTCAGTCACGGCAGTCCAGGTGTGATGCAGGTGGGCGCCAGGGCGATCAACAGCGCCAACTTGCTTGCCAACGCCCACAACCTCACCCAATGGGAGCTCAGCAGCCTGGCCCTGTGGAGTTGCGAAGCCGGGTCCGATCGCCGCTTCATCGCTCTGTGGGAAGAGCTCACCGGCGCCAGCGTGTGGAGCAGCAGCGGTGTGCTCGGACACCTCGAGGGCGGGAGCTGCGATTGGGCGGTTACGTCGAGCTCTGCAATAGAGGCGCCTGCATTGCCAGTTACCGCTGCGCAGCAGCAGTCTTGGACCGGGCAGCTGACTGCCACCAGCACCACCACCATCAACGAATTCGGGACTGTTAACGATGTCTACACGAGCGACGGCACCATTTATGTGGCAACTGGCGGTGGCCTGAGCATCTCCACTAACGGCGGTGCAACATTTACAAACTATACTACAACTGCTGGCCTGGGTTCCAATGCCGTCACCGCCGTCTACGAGAGTGGTGGCATCATTTATGC